>NZ_JBSFDP010000005.1:109846-405925 GCF_053593975.1 Streptomyces sp. NPDC002004 | reverse complement strand
GCCTGGGGGTTTGTATTAACCTTCCCGGGGGGGGGGTTGCGGTCTTTGCCACGACAGGGCCCTAGGGGGTGTCTTGTCGATCAGGCCGGATCAGCCCCGCGAGCCCGGCGTGATCGACAAGACGCCCCCTAGGCCAGCGTCATGAACCTCTGCACCAGCGACGCCAACAGCACGGCGAGCAGCGGCAACGCGAACCAGAAGCTGCTCTGCAGCCAGCGCAGCTGCCGGACGCCCGGCCGCACGGCCACCCGCACCAGCTCACGAGCCGCGAGCAGCAGCACCACCGCGACCGCGGCCAGCGCGCCGACAACCGACCAGGGCGTCCACGTCACCTGCGGACCGATCGGGCCGGGCGCCGGCTTCGGGACCTTCCCGGACGGCCGGTTCCGCAGCGCGTACATCTCCACGTCGCCGTTGGAGAGGACCTTCTTCAGCTCCGGACGGCGGTCCAGGTTGCCGACGAGCCGGGGCTCCCAGGTCTTCGCGTAGCCGACGTCCATCTCCAGATAGACGACCTGACTCCGGTTGATCATCAGATACGAGTTCGGTCCCGCGTCCTTGAGCGCCTTGACCAGACTCGACACCAGTACCGGATCGGTCGGCGCGAGCGTCGGGACGTACTGCACCCGCTCCATGTCCCGCGCGCCCCACGGCATGGCCGGTGTGACGTTGTCGAGAACGTCGTTGCTCATCCACAGCAGCCGCACCGTCGGCTTGTCGTGCGCGTACACGTAGTCCATGGCGGCGACCTCGCCGGGCCGGATCCGCTCGAAGGGCTCGTTGCCCCAGCGGGCCACCAGGAAGCCGCCCGTCAGCAGCAGCCCGGCCAGCAGCGCGGCGACCGGCGCGAGGACCAGTCGCTTCCCGTCGCGTTCCGGGGCCGTGCCGCCCGCGCGCGGGAACAGCGCCAGACCGGCGAGCAGCGCCGCGCCCGGCACCGCGAACATGAAGACGCGCAGCGCCATCTCGCCGCCGTACGACTGCATGCCGAAGCCGAGGAAGGGGACGAAGGTGAGCACGAGCAACGACCGCTCGCTGTACCGGGACCTGCGGCGACGCAGCCAGCCCAGGCAGGCGAAGGCCATGATCCCGCCGGCCAGCGCCACACGCGTGTAGAGCACCAGCTTGTGCGTGGGGTCGCCGCCCTTGATGCGCCCGGAGACCGACGTGGACACATTGCTGCCCACGCCGCCCATGCCGCCGAAGAGTTCATTGAAATGGCCCTGCCAGTACGGTTCGGCGAAGAAGCCCACCCATACGGCGGCCAGCGCCGCGAACAGCACCGGCAGGCCGCGCAGTTCGCTGCGCCCCACCAGCACGAGGAAGGCCAGCACGCCGAGCATCACGAACGGCGTGAGCTGGTGCGCCGGGACCGTCGCCGCGAACAGGCCGACGAGGACCAGCAGCAGCACCGCGCGCTGACGCCGGTCCGCCGGCTCCACCTCGGCCTCGCCCGGCCGGAGCCTGCCCCACAGCATCCGCGGCGCGCGGAACCACACCAGCAGGACGGCCACGAAGACCAGATAGAGCAGATACGTGAAGCCCTGCGGCGAGAAGTAGTCCTGGCCGACCCAGCCGCTGAGGACGAAGATCCAGATGCCCGCCCACTTGGCGCGCCAGTCCGCCCGCACCGCGCGGACCAGGAGGAACATCGGCGCCAGATAGAGCAGTTGCACCGTCAGCGGCCACCACCGGATCACCTCGGTCATCCCGCTGATGTCGCCGAGCCCGCACGCCTTGAAGACGAACAGGGTCGCCGCGAAGAACCCCGGCCAGCTCCACCGGGCGTCCAGGTCCGGCACCGCCGAGCCCGTACGGTCGATGTACTCCAGGAACCCCAGGTGCTGCCAGGCCGTCGCGAACCGCGGCTCGGTCTCGATGACCGCGGGCAGCGCGTGCAGCGAGACGACGGTGGCCAGCAGCGTCACCAGCAGCAGGGCCTTGTGCTGCCGGTTCAGCCACAGCAGCCCCGCGAACACGACGACCAGCAGCACCGCGCCGAGCAGCGTCGCCGTCGGCAGGACGGAGATCAGGCCGAGCCCGCCCATCCGGTCCAGGTCGGTGTCGTCGAGGCCGAGGACGGGCAGCCAGTACAGCCCGAGGGCCGCCACCAGCAGGGTGCCCAGGAGCAGTGCGCTGCGGGCGGGCCGGGCAGGGCGCCATCCGCCGGCCGTCACGGGCGGCGACTGGTCGCCCCGCGGTGGTGCGGAGGCCACCGCGGACGCCTCCCTCGACGGCACCGACGCCTCGCGCGGGGGCACCGGCACCACCGGGGTCCCCGTGGGCGGTGTCCCCGGCCCGGGCCGTACGTCCGGGCGCCGCTCCTGGTGGTCGAGGTTCAGCCCGAGGCCCAGTGTCACCGTGTCCGAGTCGAGCGAGTCCCGCAGCGCCCATGCCGGGCCCCGGTGGCCCGGGTCCGGCACGGCCTCGGACGGCGTGGCCAGGTCGGCCGAATCGCCGTCGGGAGCCGCGTCCCGGGGCGCGGTGCCCGCGGGCGCCGCTCGTACGATCCCCCACAGCTTCGGCGCCGCGATCGCCACGATCACCGCGAGGCTGGAGATCTCCGCGACACCGGCGCCGGTGAGCCCCATGCGCGGGAGCAGCAGCAGCGTCAGCCCCAGCACCAGCACGCACAACAGGCCCTGGAGGTAGGCGAGCCCCGAGGTGCGGCTCTGTGCGCGCAGCACCGCGAAGTACGTCTCCATGACGACCCGCAGCGCGGCGCCCACCGCGAACCAGCGCAGCAGCGGCGTCGCAGCGTGCGCGTATCCGTCGCCGAAGACATGCAGGATGAACGGGGCGCCGATGAACAGCACCCCGCACACCGGCAGCATGATCCGAGCCATCCGGCGCAGTGCGGCCCGGGTGTTGGCCGCGAGCCGCGCCGGGTCGTGCGAGCCCTCGACGGTCAGCGAGGCACCCATGTTGATGGCGAGCAGATTGACCGTGCCGCCGATCGTCGTGGTGATGTAGAAGTACGCGTTGTCGGCGGAGCTGACCTGCGAGGCGACGATGACCGGCACCAGGTAGACCACGGCGAGCGAGAACAGAGACCCCGTGTAGTCGCCCGCGAGGAAGCGCCCCAGCTCCCGCAGCGTCGGCGGGTGGGCCTGGTCCTGCGTCGCCTTCACATGGCGGGGCACGAGGCGCCGGAACACCAGCCAGCCCAGCGGCACCACGGACGTGCCGATCGCCACCACCCACGACGCGAACACGCCCGACGTCGGGATCACCACGGCGAACACGACCAGCAGCGCCAGCTTCACCGCCGAGAACACGGTGTTGCCGACGGGCACCCACAGCGCGCTGCGCAGCCCGGTCAGCACTCCGTCCTGCAGGGTCAGCAGCGACCAGGCGACGACGGCGGCGACGAAGCCGATGCCCTTGACCGGTCCGTCCAGGAAGCTGTACGACGGGCCCCACACGCCCAGGGTCAGCAGGAAGACCACCGCGGCGCACGCGACGACGGCCGAGCTCCCCGCGTACGTACGGAAGATGAGCCGGCCGGTGCCGGCGCCGGACACCGGGATGAAGCGGGCCAGGGCGCCGGTGAGCGTCACCGCGGTGAGCCCCGCGATGAGCTTCATCGCGGCGATGGCGGCGGAGCCCTGGCCGACGGCGTCCTCGGTGTAGTAGCGGGCGGCGGCCAGCCAGAAGCCCAGACCGAGGACCGCGCTGATGCCCGTGTTGAGCATCAGCGCGTAGGCGTTGCGGAACAGCTGGTTGCCGCCGCCCGACCCCTTGCCGCCCTTGCCGAGGCCGGACAGGCCGGGCAGGCGAAGCCTGCGGCCGGCCTGCGGCGGCTGCTCGGTCGTGGTGGTTTCGGTCGCCTGGGCAGTGGTCGTGTCAGACACGGGTGCGGTTTGCCTTCCGGCCGAGCTGTCGGGCTCTGCGGACCACGGCGTATCCCTTGGTGAGGGCGCGGTCCTTGGCGAATGTGCGGGTGATCGCGCGGCCGTCGACCAGCCGCTCGAACTCGTCGATGCCGGTGTCCCGGCGCACCGTCACCCGGCGCAGTGCGTACGGTCCCTGGGTGCGCCGCGCCAGGTCGTTGCCGACGGCCAGCGACTGGGCGAACCCGGTCCGGCGGACCGCGCCGCGCACCCGGCGGCTGGAGTAGCCGTACGGGTAGGCGAAGGAGACGGGAGCGGAGCCGAGCTCGTCGGCGACGATCTCCCGGCACCGCCTCAGCTCGAACGCCAGCTCCTCGTCCGGGAGCTGGTCGAGCTGCGGATGGGTGTGGCTGTGCCCGCCGATCTCCGTCCCGGCCGTGGCGAGTTCGCGCACCTGGTCCCAGCCCAGCATGGTGTCCAGGCCGCCACCGGTGTCGTACGGGCCGCGCAGCCACCCCGTCGACACGAACAGCGTGGAGGCGAAACCGTGCTCGGCGAGCACGGGCAGCGCATGCCGGTGCACGCCCTCGTAGCCGTCGTCGAAGGTCACGAGGACGGGCCGGCCGGGCAGCGGCCCGCCGCGCCGCCAGACGTCCGCGAGCTGCGCGGTCGTCAGCGGCGTGAACCCCTTGTCGCCGAGCAGTGCCATCTGCTCGGCGAACGCCTCCGGGGCGACCGAGAGGACGCGGGTGGCGTCGTTCGGCGCATCGGCCACGGAGTGGTACATGAGGATGGGGACGGCGCTGTTCATCCGGCGTCACCGCCCCGGTGGGCGGTGCACCGTCGCACCGGGCTCCTGCGCGCCCGCGCGGGCTGCACACTCATGCCGTTCCCCCCTCGCCGTCCGCGGCCTCCCCGATCTCCACGACGGAGAACGCGGCGCCTCCCCTGCGGGCCCGGACGCTCCCGAGTACGTACCCCCCGGCCGCCGTCACCACGCCGGCGACGATGGCGCCCGCCCGGCCCGCGCCGCCGGGGCGGGCGAGCAGTGCGTCCCGCAGGCCGCGGGCCACCCCGGCCGGCAGCACCCGGGTGGTGTAGCGGCGCTCCGACTCCAGGCCCTTGTCCGCGCCCACGCTCCGGGCGACCAGGGCCTTGGAGATGCCCTCCGCGTAGGTGCGGGTGCGGAAGTAGCGGAAGTGCTCGCGTGCCGAGGGAACCCGGTGGTGGATGACCGCCCGGTCGTCGATCAGCAGGATCGCCTCCGGCCGGCTCTTGGACAGCCGGATGCAGAGCTCGGTCTCCTCGCAGCCCAGCGGCAGTCTGTTGCCGTCGCGCCCGATGCCGGTGGCGAAGCCTCCGGCCGTGTCGAACGCGCTGCGCCGGAAGGAGGCGTTGCCGCCCAGGACGTTGCGGACCCGCACCCTGCCCTCCGGCAGGCCCTTGTACGTACAGCCGACGACCCAGTCGAACTCCTCCGGGAACCACGCCGGGCGCCGGCCCGACGCCCAGACGGGCATCGTCCGGCCGCCGACCGCCATGACCCGTGGGTCGGCGTACCCCTCGGCGAAGTGCCGCAGCCAGTCCCGCTCGGCCACGGCGTCGTCGTCCAGGAAGGCGATGATCTCCCCGGCGGACGCCGCGATACCGGTGTTGCGGCCCGCGGAGAGGCCGCGGGGGCCCGCGTTGGCGAGCACCCGCACACCCTGGGTCTCCTTGTACTCCTTCGCCAGCCGGTCCAGCAGCGCCGGGTTGTGGTCCACGACCACCAGCGTCTCCAGGGCGGGCAGGGACTGCGCCCGCACCGAGGAGACCGCAGCGAGGATGTCCTCCCAGCGGTCCTCGGTGTAGGCGCAGATCACGACGGAGATGCCGGGGCCACCCGGCTCCCCGTCACGGTCGCGTGCGCTCAAGACACCTCTCCCCGGCCCGCGCTGAGCGTGAGGGCGGGCGCCTGGCGGCGCCGGGCGCGCCGGTTGGAGCGCTCCTTGAGGATCACCTTGAGGACCCGTATCCCGTCGCGGACGGCGCGCAGATTGCTGTCGCCGTGGATGCGCAGGTACTCGTGGCTGGGGATCTCCTGGACCTTGAGGCCGGCCTTGACGACCCGGATGTTCATCAGGGTCTCGACCTCGAACCCCGTGCAGTCCAGGTCGATCTCGTCCAGGCAGTACCGCCAGAAGGCGTTGTAGCCGTAGCACAGGTCGGTGTAGCGGGCGCCGAACTTCGCGTTGACCACGGCGCACAGGACGCGGTTGCCGAGCTTGCGGATAGGTGTCATGTCGTCGGTGCCGCCGCCGTTGGCGAAGCGGGAGCCCTTGGCGAAGTCGGCGCCGGAGACCAGCGCGGAGACGTACGACAGGATCTCGTTGCCGTCCGCCGAGCCGTCCGCGTCGACCATCACGATGATCTCGCCCGTGCATGCGCCGAATCCGGCGATCAGGGCGTCGCCCTTTCCCTTTCCGAGCTGCCGGACGACCTTGACGTCCGGCCACAGTTCACGGGCGACCTCCACGGTGTTGTCGGTGGAATTTCCGTCGACCAGAACCACTTCGTGGATCCAGTCGGGAAGTGTCTTGAACACATAGGGAAGATTCTCCGCCTCGTTCATGGCGGGAATCACGACGCTCACCGGCGGAGCGATCGCCAAGTGAGTGGAAACCGGCCGGTACTGGCCGGCTTGGATGAATTGATCTTGGCCCGGTTCTGCCGGGCGCAGAAAAGAGCTCATGAGTCTGTTCCCTCTCGTCCGGTGGACCGCCCGCCCCTGGGCGGTCCGGTTGTGTTTCCGGTTCGAAAGGGGGGTTCTCACTCAGGCCATGCGGAATTGATCTCCGTACTGGCCGCGAGTGAGCTGGCATAGCTGGCCGCGCGGCACGCGACTCGGCACAGGTTCGGTGACCGAGCACGGCACCCCCCTACCGCGCCCCGCCCCGGTCCATCGCGGTCCCGAGCCCTCCCCTAGAGCCGCCTGGCGATGATGGACCGATGCGGGTGGATGTACGACGGTATTGATGGTTGAAACTGTAGGGCAAGACCTGGTTCCAGGCCTCGCGAATCAGTGGATTTGGTCGGACTTTCACGGGCTGATATGGAGTCTTTGATTCTCGTTGGGAATCGGCCCGTGAACTGCGGGTTCAGCTCCGCGCGCGGATCTTGCCGATGCGCTTCAGGAGCCTGTCCGCGGGTTCGAACAGTTCGGGTCGCGACTGCACGGTATTGCGCAGCGCCCGTACCGGTGCGCGTCGCACACGGTGGCCGAAAGCCACCGGATGCGGCCGTGTCACCCACCCTTCGAACACGGAGAGTTCGCGTGTCTTCAGGGAGTCCTTGTATTCCTTCTGTCCCCGGCCCAGATCCAGATAGGCGATTCCGTCGGCGGCAGCCGCCTCGGCCATGCGCAAATGCAGAATCAGTCCGGGGGAGTACTTGCCGAACGCGGGGTCGTACGCCGGGAACCAGCACGCCACCACCCGCTCCGACCTCAGCCCGAAGTGTGCGGCGACCGGCCGGCCGTTCGCGTACAGCACGGACAGCAGGCCGGCGAACGGCTCCGAGCGGGTGTGGAACAGCCGGTGCACCAGCTCGGAGATCCACGGGTGCGCGAAGCGGTCGCTGCGGCCGGTCCTGCGGTACTGCGCGGACTTCCAGCCCATCAGCGTGCGCAGCACCTCCGGGTCGCGCTCGTCGTGCACATACCGCAGGTCGCCGTGGTCGCGGCCGAGTTTCCGCTCCTTGGCGAGCGTGGTCCTGGTGAACTTCGGCGACTGTGCGCGCAGTCGGTCCAGATACGTTTCGTAGCCCTGGTCGATGTCCATCACGGGCGACGGGAAGGAGCCGGAGGCGCCCGCCTCGAACGGCGTCTGGCCTTCCACCAGATGGTCGAACTCCCACAGGGCGAGCCCGCAGGCCCGCAGCAGCTCCTGTGCGTTCCAGGTGAAGCCGGGGCGGTGCACGATGCCCTGGCAGTCCGAGACGCCCAGTCCGACGGCCCGGCCGACGCCGGTGACCGATCTCTGGAACGGGAAGAACGCCGCCGGTTCGCCGTGCTCCCTCGCCACCGCGATCCGCACCCCGCGCCGGCAGTGCCCCACGGCGAGGGCGAACTCCGGAGACAGGAACGGATTCGCCAGCTCGGGCGCGCCGTTCAGATGTGCCTTCGACTGGAATGCCGTCCACGCCGCCCGGTCGGCCGAGGTGAGTTCGCCGGGGCGGTGCACTCTGATGTCCACGTCAGGAGGTCCGCCTTCTCGCCGTACGGCCGCGCAGCCGCCGTACCTGTACCAGCAGGAGGATGAGCGCGCTGAGGACGGTCACGGCGGCGATGCCGCCGTCGACCGACCACCGGTGCACGGCGAGCATCGCCTGTGCCACCAGCATGTCGAGCGCGATCGCCCCCGCAGCGGATGCCACGAGCCGGCCCCACGGCTGAAGACCGTGCAGCGCGGCCCCTATGGCGGCTCCCGGAGCAGCGAGGAGGAAGAACAGTGCGAACGGTCCGCGCAGCGGCGAGTCCAGGCCGGACAGGGCGAGGAACGCGCCGACCCCTCCGACGGCGACGCCCGTGCCCGCGAGCAGTGGCAGCAGGTCCCTCCCCAGGGATCCGTGCGACTGCTCCGTACCTGCTGGCGGTGTCTTGATATCAATGGTCTGCATTGGCGACTTTGCCCCCCGAAGCGCCGGATGCCGGGCTTCAATGTGACGCAGTCGCCCGGGGCCCGTCAAGGACACGGAGGGCTCGTGCAGATGTTCCCCTGAGGAGGAACGACGCCTGCGGGGAAGCCAGGGACGGGTGAGTCCCGGTGGGGTCGGTGGGTGATCCGGAGGGGCCCGGTTCGGGGGGACTTCGCGGTTCCCGGCGGGTCCGGGGCTCCGCCGGCGGCGTCGCGTGCGGCGGCAATCGGCCGCTTCCCCGCGCCCGTCGAGCGGCCGCGATTGGCCGACGCGCGACTGGCGCGCGGGACGGCGGTCCGGGCGGTGCGCGGAGGGTGACACCCCGCCGTGTGGCGACACCCCTCTCCGCGGCGGCGGTTCGCCCCGGGCGTGGGATGACACCCCGCTGTGTGGGGGCGGTTCGGTCCGAGGCCGATCCGGTCGCGCGGCGGCGACGCGGCGGACGCGTGACCTCCGTCGAACGCCTCGTGGAACAGCCGGACGCGTCCGCGGAATTTTTGGCATGGACACTTCCAGTCAACTCCCTTCGGTGCTACCACGGTTGTGGCAGAGATCCTGCTAAAGGGAGGTTCCATGAGACGTTCCCGAATTGCGGCATACGCGTCCTCTCTCCTCCTCGCCGTCGGTCTGGCCCTGACCGGCGCGACGACGGCGCAGGCGGCCGCCACCGGCTATGTGGCCCTCGGCGACTCGTACTCGTCCGGCGTGGGAGCGGGCAGCTACGACAGCTCCAGCGGCTCGTGCAAGCGCAGCACCAAGGCGTATCCCGCCCTCTGGGCGGCGGCACATTCACCCTCGTCGTTCTCGTTCACCGCCTGCTCCGGCGCCCGTACGGGTGACGTTCTGGCGAACCAACTGGGCCCGCTCAGTGCGAGCACCGGTCTCGTCAGCATCACCATCGGCGGCAACGACGCGGGATTCTCCGACGTCATGACGACCTGTGTCACCGGCTCCGACAGCACCTGCCTGAACCGCATCGCCCAGGCGAAGGCGTACGTCGACTCGACCCTGCCGGGCCAGCTCGACCAGGTCTACTCGGCGATCCGCAGCAAGGCTCCGGCCGCGCACGTCGTCGTGCTCGGCTATCCGCGCTTCTACCAGTTGAACGGCTCCTGCGTCGCAGGTCTGTCCGAGACCAAGCGGGCCGCCATCAACGACGCGGCCGTCTATCTGAACAGCGCCACCGCCAAGCGGGCCGCGAACCACGGCTTCGGCTTCGCCGACGTCACCTCGTCGTTCACCGGCCACGAGATCTGCTCCGGCAGCCCCTGGCTGCACAGCCTCGACTGGCTGAACATCGGCCAGTCCTACCACCCCACCGCGGCCGGCCAGTCCGGCGCCTACCTGCCCGTCTTCAGCTCCGTGGCGTGACCGTGGCCGAAGCGCCCGGCGCCTCGGCGCCCGCGCTCGGCGAAGTGGAGGCCCCGCCCGTGGTCGGGGTCTCCGTCGCACAGGTCACCGTGTAGCCGACCCACCCGGATTCCGCCCGCACCGGCGCGCGCACCTCGACGCGCAGCCGGTTCTCGTACGTACCGCCGGCCCGGTAGCCCGACTCCACGTGGTGCACCTGCCGGACCCGCGGCGAACGACAGCGTCCTCCAGCCCGGGTCGGACGACTCGCCCTCCTTCGTGACCCATCGGTAGACCACCTCGGCGGGCACTCGCGCCACGGTGAACGTCGCCGTGAACGCGGGGGCCCCGGAGTCCGGGGGCGGACAGGAACCGGTGTAGCTCGAGCGCACCGGGTCCAGCGCGACGTGCACGGACTGGACGGGCGGCGTCGACGCCGTACCACTGTGGCCGCCGTCCGGCGTCCCGCCGGCCGAACCACCGGGGGATGCGGCACCGGCTCCGGGCACGTCCGTCGTCCGGCCCGTCGCGCTGTGCCTCCCCCCGCCGGCCGAACCGCCGCTGTCGTCACCGGTGTTGCCCGTGCCCCGGTCGAGCAGCGCGTACGTCAGCCCTCCGATCGCCAGCGCCAGCGCGGCGACCCCCGCGACGAGCACGGCGGCGGCGCGGCGCGGGCGGTGCGGCGCGGTGGCCGTGCCGGTGGTCCCGGCGCCCGAAGGCACCGGGGCGGTCGGCACCGGGGACGGCAGCGGCGGAGTCGCAGCCGGCTCCTGGCGGGACGTCACCGTCGGTGCGTACGGCCCCGGCACGACCGTGCCCGACACGTCCGGTGTGCCGCCCGCCGCCACGGTCCGCAGACCGTGGGCCGCCTCGCGCGCGGACAACCGGGCGGCCGGGTCCTTGCGCAGCAGACCCTCGATGACGGGTGCCAGCGGTCCGGCGCGGCGCGGCGGCGGAAGCTCCTCGTCGACGACCGCGCGCAGGGTGCTCAGCGGCGTGTCCTGGCGGAACGGCGACATGCCCTCGACCGCCGCGTAGAGCAGCACGCCCAGCGACCACAGGTCCGACTCGGGTCCCGGCCTGCGGCCCAGCGCCCGCTCCGGCGCCAGGAACTCGGGGGAGCCGACGACCTCGCCGGTCATCGTCAGGGCCGAGCTGCCCTCGACCGTGGCGATGCCGAAGTCGGTCAGCACGGTCCGGCCGTCGTTGGCGATCAGGACGTTGCCCGGTTTGACGTCGCGGTGCAGCACCCCGGCCTCGTGCGCGGCGCACAGCGCGGACAGCACGTCACCGCCGATCCGGGCGGCGCGCTGCGGCGGCATCGGGCCCTCCGCCTCCAGCACGTCGGACAGCGCGAGGCCGCGGACCAGCTCCATCACGATCCAGGGGCGGCCCTCGTCCGTCGCCACGTCGTAGACGGTCACCACGCCGCGGTGCGAGATCCGGGCGGCCGCCCAGGCCTCGCGCTTCAGCCGCGCGTACAGCCTGTCGACGTCCGCCCCCGGCAGCCCGGCCGGTGCGCGCACCTCCTTGACGGCGACCTCGCGGTGCAGCACCTCGTCGCGGGCCCGCCACACCGTGCCCATGCCGCCCTCGCCCAGCGGGGCCAGCAGCCGGTAGCGGCCCGCGATCAGCCGCGCACCGCCCGGTCCCGCACTCTCCGGCTCTCCGGTCACGGGCGCCCCCCATCCCTGCCGTGCGATCCTCCACAAAAGTAGCTCAACCGACCGCGGATGCAGCCCCCCTGAACACCAATCCGGCACCGAGGGCCACCACGACGAGTGCGGATCCCAGGGGAGCGGTGCGCCGCACCAGCGCCGCGGCCCGTCCGCGGGCCCAGTGCGGCCGCTTCGCGAGGGCCCGGGCCATCCGGTCCCCGGCGCCGACCACGGCGAAACCGGCCGCCGTCAGGGTGAGCGCGAGCCCGGCGCCGTACGCGAGGACGAGCAGGAAGCCGAACCAGGCCTTCCCCAGGGCCGCGGCGCCGACGAGGACCACGACGGCGGAGGGGCTCGGCACGAGCCCCCCGGCGAAGCCGAGCAGGATGGTGCCCCGCAGGGTCGGCGCCACCGGGTGGGTGTGGGTGAAGCCGCCGTGGGAGTGCTCGACGCCGTGGGCGTGCGCGTGGCCGTGCGCACGGGTCCGGTCGTGGCCGTGCTCGTGGCCGTGGGCCTGTTCGCCGTGGTGGTCGTGCGGGTGCGGGTGGCCGTGGGCGTGCGCGTGATCGTGGTCGGGCGGCCGGACGTGCTCCTCGCGCTCCCGGTCGTGGGCGTGGCCGTGGGCGCTCTCGCCCGAGTGCCCGTGCCCGCCCCGGTGTTCGTGTCCGTGGCCTTCCGGTGACGCCGGTACGTGCCCGTGCCCGTGTCCGCGGTTGCGCCACGCCCTGCGCAGGAGGTTCGCTCCCGCCAGCGTCACCAGGACGCCGCTCGTCATGCCCAGCCATGCGATCACGGAGGGCGCCGCCGCGGAGCCCGCGGTCACGAGGAGGCCCAGGGCGACGACACCGAGGGTGTGCGTGACGGTGACCGAGGCGGCGAGGGGGAGGACGTCGCGCAGCGAGGCCCGCCCGCGGGCGGCGGCCGCCGCGGCCATCAGCGTCTTGCCGTGCCCGGGCGCCAGGGCGTGCAGCGCGCCGAGGACCAGGGCGGTGCCCAGGGCGAGCGCCGCGAAGCCGGGGGTGAGATCGTGGCGGGCCACCAGACGGTCCAGGGCGCGGGTCCAGCGGTCGGCCCCGCGGGGCAGCACGGAGGAGGCGGGCGCGTCACGGTGCTCGGGCACGAGAGCCGCCCCGCCCGGCCGGATGCGCAGGGAGGCCGTCGCCCGGTCGGACGGGGACGAGAGCAACTCCTTCGGATAGTGCGTCAGTTCACCCGACACGGACGTCCGGGGGACGTCCGAGGCGGTGAGCGTCGCACGGTCGCCGCGCGCTGTGACCTCGCGCCAGCCGGGTCCCGAGTCCACGGCGGCGTGGAAGCGCAGCGCGACGTTCCCCTTCGGCAGGGGAGCCGTCCAGCGGCACTCGACCCGCAGGGTGTTCAGCCCCGCCTGTCCCGGCCGGGTGCGCGCACGGCTCGCACGGACGGTGAGGGCGGTGCGGTGCCCGTCGGCCGTGACCCGGCTCGCCCGGGCCGCCGCCGTGCACCGCTCGCGCGCCCAACGCGCCATGCCCAGCCGTGCGATCCCGGGCCGGGCCTGTGTCGCCGGGATCTCCGCGAGGTCCTCGACATGGTCGACGCGCAGCGTTCCGGGGGCGGCGACGAGACCGTCGTAGCGGTTGACGGTGAAGTTGCCGAGCGGATGCGCCTGCGCGCTCGCCGCGGGGATCAGGACGAATGCGCACGCGATCAGCAGTACGGCCACGCGGGCGGCGGCGCTCCTGCCTCGCGGTTCCCGGGTCCTCACTCGGTCTCCTTCAGCGCCGTGCGGGCCGCACGGGAACCCAGCGGCGAGAAGCCCGGATTCAGCTTCAGGGCCGCGGACAGCGAGGTGCGGGCCTGCTTCGTACGGCCCGTGGCGCGTTCGATCATCCCGCGGTGGTAGAGGAACACGGCGTTGCGATATCCGGTCGCGGTGGCGCGCCGGGCGTAGGGGAGAGCCTTGGCGTTCTCGCCGTTGACGTGCAGCGCCCAGGCCAGCGCGTCCGCGGTGTGCACCGTGTGGCGGCGCGACCACTCGGCGCGGGCCGCACGCAGGGCCGATGCCCGGTCCCCGTGGTCCGCGGCGGCGAGTGCCGTGTCGAGGTCGGCGTCGACGCCGTTGGCGCGGGCGAGGGCGATCCACGCGTCCACGAGCGCGTACTGCTCATGGGCCTTGGCCCGGTCGCCCTTGCGGCCGCGGGCCTCGTACAGCTCGCCGAGTTCGACGAGGGCCGTCGGCAGGGGGCAGCGGTCCACCACCTCCTGCATACCGCGGATCGCCGCCGCACGGTCGCCGCGCGCGGCCTGCGCACGCGCACGGCCCTCCAGGGCGGGCAGATAGGTGTCGTCGGCGGCCAGGGCCTGCGCGTAGTACGTCAGCGCGCTCCGGTACTTGCCCTGGTTCCAGTCGAGTTGTCCCAGAGCGCTCGCCACGTACGCCACGTCGCCGGGCGACGTCGAGGTGGCGAGCGCCCGCTTCAGGACGCTCCGGGCCGTGGTCACGTCGCCGCGCAGCTCGCGCACATAGGCGTACCGCGTGAAGACCGGGACGCCCGGGCGCCGGGAGTCCGCCCGGTCGACGGCCTTCGACGCCTCCCGGTAGCGGCCGAGTTCGACGAGGGCGTCGACGCGGGAGGACAGCGCGCGCTCGCTGTACGGATTGCGGGCGAGTGCGGCGTCGGCATAGCGGAGCGCGCCCGTGAAGTCGTGGCGGGCCGCGGCGAGGGCGGCGCGCCCGGCGAGCGCCGGGTCGTTTCCGGGCCGCAGTCCGAGGGAGCGCTTCAGGGCCCGCTCGGCCTGCGGATAGCGCGCCGGGTCGCCCTTGGTGCGGGCCTGCTCGACATAGCCGAGCCCCAGGGCCGCCCAGCCGCCGTAGTCCTTCGGCTGGGCCCGGAGATGAGCCTGCAGACTGCGGATGCTCGCGTCGAGATCCCCGTGGGCGAACTGCTCGGGTGAGACGCCGCCGGGTTCGGACGCCACGGCGGCGACCCCGCCGTCGTGCGTGCCCAGCAGGGCGGCGCCCGCGGTGAGGGCGACGGCCAGGGAGGCCGCGCAACCGGCGAGCCACACCGCCCGCCACCGCCGCGACCCCGTCGTGTGCTCCTGGGCGCCTTCGCTGTCCGGTGCGCTCTCGTCCGTACGCCGGGACATGCCTCTCCTCATGTGGCTCGGTGGAACCGGAATTCGTCGTGGTGCGGCGCGGCCCGCGCCGTGGGGGGACGGCTGTGCGCGGGCCGCGCCAGTCGGTGGGGCCGGTCAGTAACCCCGGCTCCGGGTGCGCCGGCGCCACCACATCAGGCCGCTGCCGATCAGCAGGAGGCCGGCGGCGCCCGCCGCGGCGGAGGCGACGAGCAGCATGGTGTCGCTGCCACCGTCCGCGCTCGTGGGCGTCAGCCCGCCGAGCTGACTGCGCAGGGTGCTGTCCTTGCTCTGGGCCGTGCCCTTGGCGAGCGCCCCGCGGGAGCCGGACGTCGGCAGGGCCAGATACGGGAAGGAGTGGCCGAACGACTTGTCGTTCTTGTCGACGGCGTCGCCCAGGTCGTTCTTGGAGCCGACGAGTTCGCCCTCGACGACCTGGAGCGCCTCGTCGACCACGTCGTCGGTGAGCCGGCGGCCGTTCGGGAAGCCCGCGTTGTCGCCGTCGAGCACACCGAGCCGCTTCGGCTTCGCGGTCGGCTTGATCGAGGTGTTGAGCCGCAGCTCCTCCGCGGGCCGTACGCCGGGCGGCTGGTTGAGGCCCTTCACACCCTTCAGGAAGACGTCCACGAGATCGTTGCGGGGTTCCTTGGGAGCCTTGATCTTGTAGATCGACTCGATGAGCTTCGGCAGCTCGGGATTGGTCACGTTCTGCAGGAACTGGGCGTCGTTCCACGGTGCGGACGCGTTGAACTTGTCCTTGTCCTGCTGCGGGTTGACCACCTCGTTGACGAGGGGGTTGCCGAGCCGGGAGACCTGCGTCCAGTCACCGCGCGCGTCCTGGCGCTGCGTCGTCGACCAGATGCCGACGATCGGCTGGCCGTACGACTCGCGGATCAGGCTGTTCGGCACCTGGAGGGCTATCGAGTTGACGTTGTAGCCCTTCAGCGTGTCCCGCCCGACCTCCGAGAGGTTCCCGCCGTACAGCAGGTCGAAGACCCGCAGATCCAGGAAGAACGGGTCGTCGGCCTGCCCCGCGAAGGTCGTCGAACCGTCCGCGAGCGTGCGGACGGCCTGGTCGCGCAGCTTGCCGTAGTACGGCATCGACGCCTTGCCGACGTTCGACGGGGCCACCGGCTCGTCGTGCGCGACCTTCTTGTGGAACACGACGTGCTGGTTGTGCAGCTTCAGCAGATCGACGTCGTAGGTCTGCGTGATGTTCAGGTCCGGGTCGTCGAGGCTGGTGACCGGGCCCGTGTTGTACAGGAACGTCTTGCCGTTCTTCCTGTGGGTCTTGAAGGTGAAGCGGTAGATCAGATCGCCCTGCGCGTCCCCGTTGTTGTCGATGTGCAGGTCGTACTGGGCGTCATCGGCGAACGGGTAGAAGTTCGGCCCGCCGGCCGGCTCCTCGAACGGGATCCAGTTCGCCACGATGGTCGTCGTGTCGGGCCTGTCGGGGCTCACGAAGGCGTACACGTCCGTGTTGTCGTACTGGGGCTGGCCCGAGATCAGCGGGGCCTCCCGGTGACTGGAGGCGGATGCCGCCCCCGGTTCCAGCGCGGTCACACCGACGGCCGCGAGCCCTGCTGCGGCCAGTGCGCCGCTCACGAGGGCCGCGAGACTCCTGCGTCCCGCGCTGCTCCTGGAGAAAGGTGTCATGCCATCCGTCCTCACGTCCCACTTGCCTGACACCGGGCATTCGGAGCCGTCGCGGGGGCGGATTGGTGGCAATCGAAATTGATGTGGCGGACCCGACCGCGATGGATGTGGCGGACCCGACCGCGCCACGGGAACGGACCGTGGTTTTCTCGCTCCCGGACCCGCGCAGCGGGCCCGCTGATCCGTAATCCCATCCGGAGAGGCGCTCGCAGCGAATGCCTCGTGCGAGGGAGCGGTCCGCAGACGGCCGCGGAGAGGGGAACGGGTGGAGGCGGAACGACTTCTGGTGCTCGTGGCCGAAGGAGACCAGAAGGCATTCGAGAACCTGTACGCACTGGTGTCCGGGCCGGTGTTCGGACTGGTGCGCAGGGTGGTGCGCGACCCGGCCCAGTCCGAGGAGGTGGCCCAGGAAGTGCTGCTCGACGTATGGCGCTCCGCCGCACGCTTCGACCCAGGACGGGGCAGTGCCCTCTCCTGGGTCCTCACCCTTGCCCACCGCCGGGCCGTCGACCGGGTCCGCAGCGCCCGCGCGGCGGACGAACGCGAGCAGCGGGAGGGCCGCCGCGCCCAGGGGCCGGCCTTCGACCAGGTCGCCGAGGCGGTCGAGGCGGGGCTCGAACGCGAATGGGTGCGGCGCTGCCTGGACCGCCTCACGGCGCTGCAACGGCAGTCCCTCACCCTCGCCTACTACGACGGATACACCTACCGTGAGGTGGCGGAGCGGCTCTCGCTGCCGCTGGGCACGGTCAAGACGCGGATGCGCGACGGTCTCACCCGGCTGCGCAACTGCCTGGGAGGTGCCGCATGAGTCTCCTCGACCGGCTGCTGGGCCGCGACCCGCATTCGCTCGCCGCCCCCTATGCGCTGGACGCCCTGGAACCCGCCGAGCGCCACCGCTTCGAGAGGCACCTCGGGCGCTGCGGCCGCTGCCAGGCCGAAGTGCGTGCGCTGTCCGAGGACGTGGTCCGGCTCGCCTGGTCCATCGCGGCCCCGCCGCCGGCCGCACTGCGCGACCGGGTCCTGTCCGCCGTGCGCGCGACGCCGCAGGAGACGGCCCCGCAGGGCGATACGCGCACTCGCACGGCGGCCCGGCCGGGCGGCGCACCGGACGGGCCCGCGCGGGTGCGGGGAGCGCGGGGCGGCCGGCCGCTCTTCGTCCCCTTCGCCACCGCCACGGCGGCCGCCGCCCTGGTGGTCGCCTCGCTCTTCGCCGTGCAGGCCACCCGCACCGAGGACACGCTCAACCAGGAGCGGGCGCAGGCACGTGAGATCGCCCACGTCCTGGCCGCTCCCGACGCGCGCGCGACCAGCGGGCACGACGGCAGGGGACGCGGCATGAACGTCGTCGCCTCGGCCACCCAGGGGCGCGCGGTGGTGACCGTCACCGGACTCGGTGCACCGCCGAGCGGGCGCGTGCACCAACTGTGGCTCATGCGCCCCGACGTGCCACCACGCTCCCTCGGCCTGCTGCAAGGCGACGCGCCGTTCGTCGCCGGCGGGCTGGGGACGGCTGCCACGTCACTGGCTGTCACCATCGAACCGGCCGGCGGCTCGCCGCGGCCCACCTCGGCGCCGCTCGTCCAACTCGCCTTGAATTCAGTCGGATTCGGAGAGTAATCGCAAAGTGATCGTCAACACCCTTACGAGAAAGGTGAATCACGGGACCGCGATACACGAGTGCCCCTGAGGAGCGATAGGGTTAGCCTGCCCGGGCAGGGTGTCTCGTACGGGTGGGGAGTGACATGGAACAGATAACAGTGCGCAGCAGGCCACGGGTGCCTGCGATCACTTGCGGGAGCAGCGCGACCAGCTCGCGCCTCGACCGTCATCTCGCGGTGCTGGGCGGTCCCGCTGTGCCGCGTCATGAAATCGTCGAGGCCACGTCCCTCATGCGTGAGCTGACTGCGCGTGACGCCACGCACGACCGCACCGGCAGGGGGGCACGGGTGAGGCGGGTCTCGCTCTTCGCGCCGCTGCGCCGACTGCGGCGGTCGCTGTTCGGCGGGCACTGACCCTTTCGCTCCGGCACGCCGCGCCATCGGCACGCCGCAGTTCGTCGGTACGCCGCCTCCCCGGTCCCCGCCCCGTTCTCCCCACCGGGGCGGCGGCCGACCGGCCTTGCGGACCGACCACCCGCGACGGCCACGGCGCCGGGAGGCGCCGCACCCCACCGCTCACAGCAGCGCCAGCTGCCCCTCCGGGCCCTCCTCCTCGTGATCGAGTACCGAGGTGGGGCGGCGCGATGACTCCGGCACCGGGAGGATCCCGCCGCCGGACAGCTCGCTCGTCGTGATCGACGGGCCGTCCTCCAGAGCCTCCGTCAGCTCCCGCTGCTGCGGCGACAGTTCCGCCAGCAGCGCCAGGACCGTGATCAGTTCCAGGAGTTCCGACGTCCACTGCTGCGGCCAGGACGTGGGAACGATCGACTCCAGCGTGCCCGGTTCCCCGGGCTCCGTGCGCCGGGTGAACCACCGCTCCAGGACGCGCACGCCGCCGACCTGGAAGTCCCAGGCCGAGGCCGGGACCGGGGCGACGCGGCCCTCGTCGATGTGCAGGGTCTCCTCGTCGCGGTCGTAGTGCAGCCCGCAGGGGCGGGCCGGCAGCGGCGCGCGGACATAGGGCCGACGCCCGCCCGGCAGCTTGGGCCGCTCGCCCTCACCACGACGCATCAGCCACAGCATCCGGCGCCCCAGCGCGGTGCCACGCGTCCAGACGCCGGGGTCGGCGGTGAGGGGAACACGGCAGCCCCCCGGGTGCGGGCGGCCCACGGCCAGGGCCCAGCCGAGGACGTCGACCGGCGCGGGGCGCAGGCCCAGGCGGGCGCCCAGGTGGTCGAGGAGGCCCGGCGCCAGATTGGGTTCGAGACCGCCGGGGCGCCGGAACAGGGGGCGGATCCGGCCGGGCCGCCCGGCGGGGGAGTGCCCGTCGGGGAGCACCGCGGACGCCAGCAGCACGGGACCCCCGGCATCGGGGACCTGGCCCTGCTCGACGAGGAAGAGCTGGTGCTCGTCGGCGACCCGCCACAGTTCGGGGCGCGCCGCGTCGATCAGCCGCTGGTCCGGTATCAGCCACTGCTCGTCGAACGGGCCGTGCAGCACCCGCACCGGATCCGGACAGGGGCCCGACTCACGGGCCAGCCTGCCGGTGCCGGTGGCCCGGCCCGGCAGCTGGGCGACCGGTGTGTGCAGGGTGCGGGAGCGCGTCGGCCCGAACAGTGCCTCGCGGCCGGGAGCGTCGGCGCGCACCAGGGCCGCCCAACGCGCCTTCAGCGATGCGGTGTCCGGTGCCATCGGCCAGGCGCGTCCCAGCCGCAGCGGTGCGACGGACCACGGCAGGAGATCCGCGAGGAGCGGCGCGTCGTCGTGGGTCACGCCCGGCATCGTACGACGAGGGGTCCGGCGGCCGCCTCAGTGCGCATCGAGCGTGACCGTGAACGAGAAGCGGTCGCCGCGGTAGTGGATCACGGCCACGTCCAGGACACGGCCGTCCTCGTCGTAGGTGATGCCCGTGTAGTGCAGGATCGGGCTGAGCAGCGGCACATCGAGCAGCCGGGCCGTCTCCGGATCCGCGAGGCGGGCCTCGACGGTGTCGGTGATACGGCTGATGCGGACGCCGACCACGTCCCGGAGCACCTTCGTCATCGGCCAGCGCTCCAGATCGCCGAGGTCGATCCGCCCGGCCAGCTCCGGGCGCACCAGATTGCGGGCGTGGTTCGTCGGCTCGCCGGTCTTCTCGTCGCGGCGCAGCCGGTGGTACGCGGCCACCTCGGCCAGATCCGGGAAGTGTTCGGCGCACTCGGGCGGCACGGGGACGATGCCGTGGTCCAGCAGCCGGGTCGTCATGCCCGACTGCTGGGCCACGATCGCGTCCACGGAACCCAGCAGCCGCACGGGGGCGCCGCGCCGCGCCGCGGGCTCGATGAAGGTGCCGCGCCGCCGGTGCCGGGTGATCAGCCCCTCGTCCTCGAGTTCCTTCAACGCCTGGCGCATCGTGAGCACGCTCACGCCGTAGTGCCCCGCGAGCTGCTCCTCGGTGGGCAGCCGCAGCGGCGCGTCCGGCGTCCGGCCGAGTATGGACGCGCGCAGCGACTGCGACACCTGGTACCACAGGGGCAGCTTGCGGTTGAGGACGATCGAGTCCGGGGCGAAAGCGGTCACGGGCACTCCGTACTAGGACGGGTTACGGCCGTTCACGGCCGGAAATGACGCTCAAGACCCTCCCACACGGCGTCGTAACCGCGCTGCAGATGGTCGGCCGAGGCCGCCTGGGCGGTCGCGGTCACCGGCCAGCGGGTCTCGAACATGAAGGCAAGACCGTCGTCGATCTTCTGGGGCTTCAGCTCGGCGCTGCTCGCCCGGTCGAAGGTCTCACGGTCCGGGCCGTGCGCCGACATCATGTTGTGCAGCGAGCCGCCACCCGGGACGAAGCCCTCCGCCTTGGCGTCGTAGGCACCCTCGATCAGGCCCATGTACTCGCTCATCACATTGCGGTGGAAGTACGGCGGCCGGAAGGTGTCCTCGCCCACCAGCCAGCGGGGCGCGAACACCACGAAGTCGACGCCCGCGAGGCCGGGGGTGTCGCTCGGCGAGGTCAGCACCGTGAAGATCGAGGGGTCCGGGTGGTCGTAGCTGATGGTGCCGATCACATTGAAGCGGCGCAGGTCGTAGACGTACGGCACATGGTTGCCGTGCCAGGCGACCACATCCAGCGGAGAGTGGTCGTAGACGGCTGTCCAGAGATTGCCGCAGAACTTGTTGACCACCTCGACCGGGCCCTCGACGTCCTCGTACGCGGCCACGGGCGCCTTGAAGTCGCGGGCGTTGGCCAGGCCGTTGGCCCCGATCGGGCCCAGGTCCGGCAGCTGGAAGGGGGCACCGTAGTTCTCGCACACATAGCCGCGCGCCGTCGGGCCCTGTCCGCCGCCGGACGCGGCGTCCAGCAGCTCCACACGGAAGCGGACCCCGCGAGGAATCAGGGCCACATGGCCGGGCTCCACATGCAGCAGCCCGAACTCCGTGCGCAGCAGCAGTCCGCCGCGCTCGGGAACGATCAGCAGCTCACCGTCGGCGTCGCTGAACACCCGGTCCATGGAGGCGTTGGCGTGGTACAGGTGCACCGCCATGCCCGTGCGCTGTGTGACATCGCCGTTGCCGCCGAGCGTCCACAGGCCGGCGAGGAAGTCGGTGCCGGGGGCGGGCTCCGGCAGGGGGTTCCAGCGCAGCCGGTTGGGGTCGGGCACGGTCTCGGTGAAGGGCGCCGAGCGCAGGGCGCCGTTGTCCGTGCGCACGAACGCCGGGTGCGCGGCCGACGGGCGGATCCGGTAGAGCCAGGAGCGGCGGTTGTGCGCCCTCGGCTCCGTGAACGCCGAGCCGCTCAGCTGCTCGGCGTAGAGGCCCAGCGGGGCGCGCTGCGGGGAGTTGCGTCCGTCGGGCAGGGCGCCCGGCACCGCCTCGGAGCTGTGCTCGTTGCCGAAACCCGAGAGACAGGTCAGCCCCTCGGCGGTCTTCCGCGCGTCGTCGACGCTCATCTTCGCTCCCTCGTCACTCATTCCTATGCATCACCGTAGGATTCCGTGATCCGCCGCGCAAGAGGGATCCGCGGGAGCGCCCCACGACGACGGCGGGCGGCGAAGGTGAACGCTCCTCTACTCTCCGCACGGCCCTTCCTCTACGCTCCGGGGGATGCCGTCGCCGTACCGGATACGCACCGCGCCCACCGCACGCGCCCGAATCGGGCGGTGCCTCGCCCTGTGCGCACTGCTCACCGCCGCAGGCGTCGGCTGCGGCCCCGCGGACCACGGCGGCGCGGCCGGCACCCTGCTCGGCACGACCGACGGCGACGGCCGCCACTACCGCCAGGTCGACCCGGCCGGCGCGCCGGAGGTCGGCCTCGCCGTCCGGCCCGGCGCCCGCGGCGGCTGGGACGTACGGCTCACGCTGCGCAACTTCCGCTTCTCGCCCGCCGGTGCGGGCAGCCCGGCCGCCCCCGGCCGCGGAAGCGCGCAGCTCTCGCTCGACGGCCGTCCGCTCGCCCGCCTGCACGGCCCGCGCTACCACATACCCGCAGGTCTGCTCTCCCGCGGCACCCACGAGGTCACCGCCCGCCTCTGCGCCGACGACCGCACCGTGTGGGCCGTGGCCGGCAGGCCGGTGGAGAGCAGAGCCTCCCTGACGGCGCCCCGCTCGACCCCCGCGGCCGCCCCCTGATCCCGATGCGGCCCCACGGCCCGCTGTTCCCGTACCGCCCCGCACCTCCCCGCAGGGGAAAGCCCACCCGTATGCGAAAGGCGCCATGAAGCACGTACCCCCGTCGCACTCCCTGCGCCGCACCCCCGTCCAGCGGCGCAGCGCGGAACGGCTGGCCCGCATCCTCGACGTCTGCGCCGATCTGCTCGACGAGGTCGGGTACGACGCGCTCAGCACCCGGGCGGTGGCGGCCCGCGCGGGTGTGCCGATCGGCTCCGTGTACCGCTTCTTCGGCAACAAGCGCGCCATGGTGGACGCGCTCGCCGCCCGCAATCTGGAGCGGTACACGGAGCGCATCGCCGAGCGCATGGACGGCGTCCGGGCCGGTGACTGGCGCGCCGCGATGGACGCCGTGCTCGACGAGTACCTCGCGATGAAGCGCACGGTCGCCGGATTCTCGCTCGTCGACTTCGGCAACCAGATACCCGTGGGAGCCCCCGGCTCCGGCCCCAACCACCTGCTCGCCGACCGCCTCACCGACCTCCTCGCGGCCCATCTGGAACGCGAGCCGGACGACGCCCTGCGCCGCACCTTCCTCGTGGCGGTGGAGTCCGCCGACGCGCTCGTCCAGCTGGCCTTCCGGATGAGCACCACGGGAGACGAGCGGATCATCGACGAGACGCGGGAGCTGCTGCGGGCGTATCTGGCCCGCAGCCTGGACTGAGGTGTTCCCCCGGTCCCTGCCGCCGCGTGACTCTCGCCTCCGTGCATACCGGTCGGTATGCTCGGGTCGCCCGCGCGCCAGCGCCGCCACCCGCACCGGGGAGTGCCCATGCCCGCACAGGAGACAAACCGGACCGCCCTGCGTGTCTGCCCGCTCTGCGAAGCCACCTGCGGACTGACCCTGACCATCGAGGACACCCGGGTGACCGGTGTCCGCGGGGACCGCGACGACGTGTTCAGCCGCGGATTCATCTGCCCCAAGGGCGCGTCCTTCGGCGCCGTCGACACGGACCCCGACCGGCTCACCACGCCCCTCGTGCGCGAGAACGGCAGGCTGCGCGAGGCGACCTGGGACGAGGCGTTCGACACCGTCGCCGCGCACCTGCGGCCGATCGTCGAGGAGCACGGGCCGAACGCCGTCGGTGTCGTGCTCGGCAACCCCAACGTCCACACAGTGGCCGGGGGGCTCTACCCGCCCGCGCTGATCGGAGCGCTCGGCACCCGCTCGCTCTTCACGGCCAGCACGGTCGACCAGATGCCCAAGCACGTCTCCAGCGGCCTGCTGTTCGGCGACCCCTTCGCGATCCCGGTGCCCGACCTCGACCGTACGGACCACCTGCTGCTGATCGGCGCCAACCCGCTGGAGTCCAACGGAAGTCTGTGCACTGCGCCCGACTTCCCCGGACGGCTCAGGGCGCTGCGGGCGCGGGGCGGCACGCTGACGGTCGTCGACCCGCGGCGCACCCGCACCGCGCGGCTCGCCGACCGGCACGTGGCGATCCGCCCCGGCACGGACGGGTTCCTGCTGGCGGCCATGGCGCAGGTCCTCTTCGAGGAGGAGCTGACCCGGCCGGGCGCGCTCGTGGACCTGGTGGACGGCATCGACGAGGTGCGCGAGGCCGTGCGGGAGTTCACCCCCGAGGCCGTCGCCGAGCGGTGCGACGTACCCGCCGGGACCGTGCGCACACTCGCCCGGGAGCTCGCCGCCGCACCGACCGCAGCCGTGTACGGGCGCATCGGCAGCAGCACCGTCTCCTTCGGGACGCTCACCAGCTGGCTCGTCGACGTCCTCAACGTGCTCACGGGCAACCTCGACCGGCCCGGCGGAGCCCTTTTCCCGCTGTCCGCGACGGACAGGGCCCCGCGGCCGGCCGGACCCGGCAAGGGGTTCGCACTGGGCCGCTGGCGCAGCCGGGCCGGGGGTCACCCGGAGGCCAAGGGGGAACTGCCCATCGCCGCACTGGCGGAGGAAATCGACACTCCCGGCGACGGCCCGGGCGGCGGCCCGGTCCGCGCCGTGATCTCCATCGCGGCAAACCCGGTGCTCTCCGCGCCCGACGGGCACCGCCTCGACAAGGCCCTGGAGTCCCTCGACTTCATGGTCAGCGTGGACCCGTACCTCAACGAGACCTCGCGCCACGCCCATGTGGTGCTGCCCCCGCCGCGGCCCTCCCGCAGCCCCCACTTCGACTTCGCCTTCAACGGACTCGCCATACGCAACCAGGTGCGCTACACGCGCGCCGCGGTGCCCCTCGACCACGGCGCCATGGCGGAGACGGAGATCCACGCCCGGCTGGTGCTCGCCGCGGGGCGTGGGACGCACGGAGCGCAGCCGGAGGCCGTCGACGCGATGGTCGTCGACCGGACCCTCGGCAAGGAGGTCGCCGATCCGCACTCCCCGGTGCACGGCCGCGACCCGCGCGAGCTCGCGGGGCTCCTCACCGGTGCGAACGGCCCGGAACGCCGGCTCGACATGATGCTGCGACTCGGCCCCTACGGCGACGGATTCGGGGCAGATCCGAACGGGCTGAACCTGGAGCGGGTGCTGGCCCACCCGCACGGCATCGACCTCGGACCGCTGCGGCCCCGGCTGCCGCAGGCGCTGCGCACCAGGAGCGGACGCGTCGAACTGCTTCCGGAGCCCATCGCCGAAGAACTGCCGCGCCTGGCCCGGGCC
The DNA here is from genome assembly GCF_053593975.1 of Streptomyces sp. NPDC002004. NCBI lineage: Bacteria > Bacillati > Actinomycetota > Actinomycetes > Kitasatosporales > Streptomycetaceae > Streptomyces > Streptomyces sp. NPDC002004. Next base: position 380,772 of record NZ_JBSFDP010000005.1, on the reverse strand, counting down.
CTGCGTGAACCGTCGGACGGGCTGGTCCTGGTCGGGCGCCGCCATCTGCGGTCCAACAACAGCTGGATGCACAACGTCCGCCCCCTCACCGGGGGTTCCAACCGCTGCACCCTTCAGGTCCACCCGGACGACGCGGCCCGGCTCGGCCTCGCCGACGGCGTGGCGGCGCGCATCAGCGGCGCCGGGGGAGAGGTCACCGCCCCGGTGGAGATCACGGACACCGTCCGGCCCGGCGTGGTCAGCCTTCCGCACGGCTGGGGCCACGACCGCCCCGGCACCCGCCTGAGCGTCGCAGCCCAGGACCCCGGCGTGAACGTCAACCAGCTGCTCGACGGCACCCTGCTCGATCCGCTGTCGGGGACGGCGGTGCTCAACGGGGTGCCGGTACGGGTGGGCGCGGCAGGGTGACCGGCACCGGACCTCCGCCGGGCAAGGCCGGGTGACCGACATCGGACCCCGCCGGGCGCCGCCGGTTGACCGGCCCGCCCGGCCCGGTGGCACGATGCCCGGGGAGACCTGCGCGACATCGGCGCGGGGACCTCTGGCGCCCAAAAACTAACACCGCTAGTTTAGGGCGGGTACGACAGCCGCAGCCCGGGAGGAAACACGATGAAGCCCCACGACGGCATGTACATCGACGGCGCATGGCGCACCGCCGCGGGCAGCGGCACGATCGCCGTCGTGAACCCCGTCGACGAGCAGGTGATCGGCCATGTCCCGGCGGGCACCGCCGAGGACGTCGACGCCGCCGTGCGCGCCGCCCGAGCCGCCTTCCCCTCCTGGGCGGCCACCCCGCCCGCCGAGCGCGCCGCCCGGATCGCCGCGCTGCGCGACGCGCTCGCGGCCCGCGCCGACGAGATCGCCGAGACCGTCACCGCCGAACTCGGCTCGCCCCTGGCGTTCTCGCAGCAGGTGCAGGCCGGTCTGCCCATCGCCGTCGCCGGGACGTACGCCGAGCTGGCGGCCTCGTACTCCTTCGAGGAGAAGGTCGGCAACTCGACCGTCCTGTCCGAACCGGTCGGCGTCGTCGGGGCGATCACCCCCTGGAACTATCCGCTGCACCAGATCGTCGCCAAGGTCGCACCCGCCCTCGCCGCAGGCTGCACCGTCGTCCTCAAGCCGGCCGAGGACACGCCTCTGACGGCCCAGCTCTTCGCCGACGCGGTGCACGAATCGGGGCTGCCCGCCGGTGTGTTCAACCTGGTCACCGGGCTCGGCCCGGTCGCGGGCCAGGCACTCGCCGAGCACGCGGACGTGGACCTGGTCTCCTTCACGGGCTCGACCGCGGTCGGAAAGCTCATCGGAGCCACGGCGGGCGGCGCCGTCAAGCGGGTCGCCCTGGAGCTGGGCGGGAAGTCGGCCAATGTCATCCTGCCGAGCGCCGACCTCGCCAAGGCGGTGAACGTCGGCGTCGCCAACGTCATGTCGAACTCCGGCCAGACCTGCAGCGCGTGGACCCGGATGCTCGTCCACGAGGACCGGTACGACGAGGCCGTCGCCCTCGCCGCCGAGGCCGCGGCCAAGTACGGCGACCGCATCGGCCCCCTCGTCAACGCCAAGCAGCGCGACCGCGTGCGCGGCTTCATCGAGAAGGGCGTCGCCGAAGGCGCCCGGGTCGTCGCCGGCGGTGCCGACGCACCGCGCGATCAGGGCTACTACGTCAGCCCCACCGTCTTCGCCGACGTCACCTCCGAGATGACCATCGCTCAGGAGGAGATCTTCGGCCCCGTCGTCTCGATCCTGAAGTACACGGACGAGGACGACGCGCTGCGCATCGCCAACGGCACCGTGTACGGACTCGCGGGCGCCGTGTGGGCCGGCGACGAGGCGGAGGCCGTCGCCTTCGCCAGGCGCATGGACACCGGTCAGGTCGACATCAACGGCGGCCGCTTCAACCCGCTCGCCCCCTTCGGCGGCTACAAGCAGTCCGGCGTCGGCCGGGAGCTCGGCGCGCACGGGCTCGCCGAGTACCTGCAGACGAAGTCCCTCCAGTTCTGAGCCCCGCACAGCTCTCAGGTCCGCCCCTCCCGAGGAGTACGTGAACGTGGTCCGCGCCGCCGTCCTGCCCGCCGTCGGAGCTCCGCTGGAGATCACCGACATCGTCCTGCCCGAGCCGGGTCCCGGCCAGGTGCGGGTGCGCCTCGCCGCCGCCGGGGTCTGTCACTCCGACCTGTCCCTGTCCGATGGCACCATGCGGGTGCCCGTTCCCTGCGTGCTCGGCCACGAGGGTGCGGGCACCGTGGTGTCCGTCGGCGAGGGCGTCACGCATGTCGCGCCCGGCGACGGCGTCGTCCTCAACTGGGCACCCTCCTGCGGCGCCTGTTTCCACTGCTCCATCGGCGAGGTTTGGCTCTGCGCCAACGCCCTCGTCGGCGCCGGCGCGGTCTACGCCAAGGCGGCCGACGGCACGGACCTGCACCCCGGACTGAACGTCGCCGCGTTCGCCGAGGAGACCGTGGTGGCCGCGGGCTGCGTGCTCCCCGTCCCCGACGGGGTGCCGCTCACCGACGCCGCCCTCCTCGGCTGCGCCGTGCTCACCGGCTACGGCGCGGTGCACCACGCCGCGCGCGTCCGCGAGGGCGAGACGGTGGTCGTCTTCGGCGTGGGGGGCGTCGGCCTGGCCACGATCCAGTCGGCCCGTATCGCCGGAGCCTCCACGATCGTCGCCGTCGACGTCTCGTCCGAGAAGGAGGGCCTCGCGCGCGGCGCCGGGGCCACCGAGTACGTCGTCGCATCCGACGACACCGCCCGCGACATCCGCAAGCTGACCGGTGGTCAGGGTGCCGACGTCGCCGTCGAGTGCGTCGGCCGCGCCCGGACGATCCGTACCGCCTGGGATTCCACCCGGCGCGGCGGCCGCACCACCGTCGTCGGCATCGGCGGCAAGGACCAGCAGGTCTCCTTCAACGCGCTGGAGGTCTTCCACTGGGGCCGTACCCTCGCCGGTTGCGTCTACGGCAACTCCAACCCCGCCCAGGACCTCCCCGTACTCGCCGGCCACATCCGGGCCGGCCGCCTCGACCTGGGCAGCCTTGTCACCGACCGGATCGCCCTCGACGGCATCCCGGCGGCCTTCGACAACATGCTCGCCGGCAAGGGCGGCCGGGCCCTGGTCGTTTTCTAGGGACAGGAGGGCCCTTCGGCTTCGGGGCAGGACGGCCCCTCGGCCTCGGCTCCGTCGGGATCCCCGCGGGTCGGGCCCGTTCGCACCGACGCCGGCGTGGTCTCCGGCTCCCTCGGCTCACACCCGGGGGAGGGAGCCCGCGCCGCGCCGGGGCACGGAGTGCGCCCGGCCGCGGGGACGGTCGTGCCTGCTGCACGCCGCGCCCCCGGGGCCGCCGATGTGCTGCGCGCCCATCCGCAGCGGACCGACCCGTCAACGCCCGGGCCGCACCGGCCCGTCACCGGCGCTCGCCGCCCCCGCGAACGCGACACGGCGACCCCTGCCAGGCACAGTGCCCCGCCGCCGAGCGTGAGCGGACCGGGCACCTCGTCGAGCGCCACCCAGGACAGCAGCACGACGAAGGCGGGAACGGCGTAGGTCGTGGCGCCCATGCGGCCGGCCGTGGTCCGCGCCAGGGCGTAGGCCCAGGTCGTGAAGGCCAGCGCGGTCGGGAACAGGCCCAGATACAGCATGTCGAGGGTCGCGGGGACGGGCGCCCGGGCGGCGTCGTGGACGAGCTGCCCCGCGAACGGCAGACAGCAGACCGCCCCGATCAGACACCCGAACGTCGTCGCCTGCAGCGCGCTCGCCGAACCGAGCGCGGGCTTCTGCGCCACCACCCCGCACCCGTAGGCAAGCGCGGCGAGCAGGCACAGTGCCACGCCCAGCACCGAAGCACGGCCCTGGCCCGACATCGACATGCCGACGGCGACGACGCCCGCGAACGACACGGCCATGCCGCCCAGCAGACGCGGCGGCAGCGGATCGCCGAGCAGACGCGAGCCGAGCAGCGCCATGACCAGGGGGCCGACGTTCACCAGCAGCGCCGCCGTGCCCGCGTCGACCTTCTGCTCGCCCCAGTTCAGGGCCACCATGTAGCCGCCGAACCACAGCACCCCCGACAGCGCGATGCCCCGCCAGGCCGTACGCGGCGGCAGGCCCTCGCGCCGGACGGCGCACACCACGCCGAGCGCGGCCGCACCGACCCCCATCCGCCCGAGCGCGAGCGCGCCCGGCGCATAGGCATGCCCGGCGCTGCGCACCGCCACGAAGGCGGAGGCCCACAGCACGACGGTCACAGTCGCCGCGAGGGCGGGCAGCACCGCCGAACGGCGCCAGGAGGAAGGTGACTCGGGCAGGGCCCGCACCGTGGGGTGCGCCGGGGACTCGGCTGGGGAGTTCGTCATACGACGAGGCTAGGAGCGGGACGGTTCGGCGCCGACCGAACCGTGTGCGGTACGGTCCGCCCGCAACCGCATCGGTGCCCCCGGAGGGACACGGCTCAGCGCAGCGCGGACGGCTCGATCCCCAACGACGCCGCCAGGGCGTCCTCTCCGGCCTGCGTGACCTTCACCGCGCGCTCCGAGCCGATCCGTACGCACCACCCCGCCGTCAGGGCGTGCCGGCACAGCGCGGCTCCCGCCGTACCGGCGAGGTGCGGGCGGCGCTCGGTCCAGTCGAGGCAGCCCCGGGCCAGCGGCCGCCGCCCCGTGCGCTCCAGCGCGATGCCCTGCTCGGCGAACCAGCTCAGCCCGTCGTCGGTGAGCGCGAACCCGGTGTCCTGCCGCAGCAGCCCCCGCGCGGTGAGCGCATCCGTGACGGCCATGCCGAGCCGCCCGGCGAGATGGTCGTAGCAGGTCCGGCCGCGCGCCATCGCCGAGCGTGCGCCGGATGCGGCGAGGGTCCGCGGGGCCGCGGCCCGGGGCGCGGCGTGCGCGGTCAGGTCCTCGACCAACTGCGCGACCCGGTCGTCGGCGAGGCGCACGTACCGGTGCCGGCCCTGCCGCTCCTCGGCGAGCAGCCCGCCCGCGACCAGTTTGCCCAGGTGCTCGCTCGCGGTCGACGCGGTGACTCCGGCGTGCCTCGCCAGTTCACCGGCGGTCCAGGCGCGCCCGTCGAGCAGGGCCAGCAGACACGCGGCCCGCGTCTCGTCGGCGATCAGAGCGGCCAGGGCGGCCAGTGCCGGTGCGGCGGTGTTCCCGGACGGGCGGGACGTCCCGCCCGCCGCGGCGGAAGGGGCCGCGGCGGTTGCGTACGCGTTCCTGGAGACCATGACACCAGCATGCGCGCCCGACGATGCGGCGACGGCCGAAAGGTCGTCGCAGGGCGCCGCCGTGGCACCCCGGGTCCGTCAGGCCGTGCGTGTGAGCTGCTCGTACTGCAGGGACAGACCGTCGAGAAGCGCCGTGAGACCCGTGGCGAAGGCCCGGTCGTCGATCAGCTCCTGGCGCTCGGCGAGGAGGTGGGCCTGGCCGAGGTGGGGGTAGTCCGCCGGATCGTAGGCGGTCTCGTCGTCGACGAATCCGCCGGCGAAGGAGCCGAGCGCCGAGCCGGTCACGAAGTACCGCATCAGTGCACCGATCGACGTGGCCTGCGCGGGCGGCCACCCCGCCCCGACCATCGCGCCGAACACGGCGTCCGCGAGCCGCAGACCCGCCGGGCGGCGCCCGGGGCCGCGGGCCAGCACCGGGACGATGTTCGGATGGTCGCGCAGCGCCGCCCGGTAGGAGACGGCCCAGTCGTGCAGGGCGGTCCGCCAGTCCCGGCCGTCCTCGAACATCGACAGGTCGACCTGGGCGCTCACCGAGTCCGCGACCGCCTCCAGGATCTCGTCCTTGGTGCGGAAGTGGTTGTAGAGAGAGGGCCCGCTGACCCCGAGTTCGGCGGCGAGACGGCGGGTCGACACCGCCGGGAGCCCCTCGGCGTCCACGAGCGCCCGGGCCGCTTCGACGATGCGGTCGGTGCTCAGCAGGGGCTTGCGCGGTCGGGCCATGCGGCACATAGTAGGGCTGCCACACAGAAACTAGCAGTGCTAATTTAAATCGGGAGTGGTCACCGTGAACCTCGAGCTCAGCGAGGAGCAGTCCGCCGTCCGGCGGCTCGCCAGGGACTTCGTGGACCGGGAGGTCGCTCCGTACGCCGCCACATGGGATCGCGCCGAGGCGGTGGACCGCTCCGTGGTCGGGAAGCTCGGCCGGCTCGGCTTCCTCGGCCTGACCATCGACGAGGAGTACGGCGGCTCGGGCGGCGACCACCTCGCGTACTGCCTGGTCACGGAGGAGCTGGGGCGCGGCGACTCGTCCGTGCGCGGCATCGTGTCGGTGTCGCTGGGCCTCGTCGCCAAGTCGATCGCGCACTGGGGCAGCGAGGAGCAGAAACGCCGCTGGCTTCCGGGCCTGACGTCCGGCGAGTACGTCGGCTGCTTCGGCCTCACCGAGCCGGGCACCGGATCGGACGCCGGCAACCTCGCCACCAGGGCCGTGCGCGACGGTGACGCGTACGTCGTCAACGGCACCAAGATGTTCATCACCAACGGCACCTGGGCCGACGTCGTCCTGCTCTTCGCCCGCACCGGCGACGCCCCCGGCCACAAGGGCGTCTCCGCCTTCCTCGTGCCCACCGACACCCCGGGGCTGACGCGGCATGAGATCCACGGCAAGCTCGGCCTGCGCGGCCAGGCCACCGCCGAACTCGTCCTGGAGGACGTGCGGGTCCCGGCGTCGGCGATGATCGCACCCGAGGGCAAGGGCTTCTCGGTCGCCATGTCCGCGCTCGCGAAGGGCCGTATGTCCGTCGCCGCCGGCTGCGTCGGCATAGCCCAGGCCGCGCTCGACGCCGCCGTACGGCATGCGACCGAGCGCGAGCAGTTCGGCAGGACCATCGCCCACCACCAGCTCGTACAGGAGCTGATCAGCGACATCGCCGTCGATGTGGACGCGGCGCGCCTGCTCACCTGGCGCGTCGCCGATCTGATCGACCGCGGGCAGCCCTTCGCCACCGAGTCCTCCAAGGCCAAGCTGTTCGCGTCCGAGGCCGCCGTCCGTGCCGCGAACAACGCCCTGCAGGTCTTCGGCGGGTATGGCTACATCGACGAGTACCCGGCGGGCAAACTGCTGCGCGACGCCCGCGTCATGACCCTCTACGAGGGCACCAGCCAGATCCAGAAGCTGGTGATCGGCAGGGCGCTGACGGGCGTGTCGGCCTTCTGACGCCCGGCCCCGCGCCGGGTGCGGTCTGAGTACCCGTCTGAGTACTCCGACGGATGTGGCCCGGGCCCCGTCCGGCGAGGCTGGGCGCATGACTGATACATCCGTCAAGCAGCAGAGCACGGCGGCGTTCTACGGCCAGGCCGCCGCCTCCTTCTCCGTCGCCCTCCTCGCGACGGCCATCGGCATCTACAGCCTCCGGGCCGACGCCTGGGTCCGTGGTTTCCTCGGCATCGCCGTCCTCTACCTCGTCACCTCCTCCTTCACCCTCGCCAAGGTGATCCGTGACCGGCAGGAGGCCGGGCAGCTCGTCACCCGCGTCGACCAGGCGCGGCTGGAGAAGCTGCTCGCGGAGCACGACCCCTTCACAAAGCTCTAAGCGACCGCTCAGCTTCGGGGTATGGTGTTCGTCCTGGAAGAGGGAAGGGGCCAGCGATGACCACGGCGGAGGAGACGGCCGGCGGCGAGAGCCAGCCGTGGGGTGAGGTCACCCCGGACGCGGCCCGGAGGCTGCTCGTCGCCGCGGTGGAGGCCTTCGCCGAGCGCGGGTACCACGCGACGACCACCCGGGACATCGCGAGCCGGGCCGGGATGAGCCCGGCCGCGCTCTACATCCACTACAAGACGAAGGAAGAGCTGCTCCACCGCATCAGCAGGATCGGCCACGAGAAGGCCCTGGAGATGCTCCGTTCGGCGGCCGACGCCGAAGGCACCGTGGCGGAGCAGCTCGCCGACGCCGTCCGCTCCTTCGTGCGCTGGCACGCCGCCCAGCACACCACCGCCCGGGTCGTGCAGTACGAACTCGAGGCGCTGGGCGACCAGGCGCGCGAGGAGATCCTTGCGCTGCGCCGGCGTACCGATGCCGTCGTGCGCGACCTCATCGAGGACGGGGTGCGGGCCGGGGAGTTCGACGTCGCCGACGTGCGGGGCACGGCGACCGCGGTGCTGTCGCTGTGCATCGACGTGTCCCGCTGGTTCAACGTCGCCGGACGCCGGACGCCCGACGAGGTCGGCGCGCTCTACGCCGACCTCGTGCTGCGGATGGTGGGGGCCAGGAGCCCTCAGAAGTAGTAGCGGGACACCGACTCGGCCACACAGACCGGCTTGTCGCCGCCCTCGCGCTCGACGGTGACGGCGGCGGTCACCTGGACTCCGCCGCCGGCCTCCGTGACGTCCTTCAGCACGGCCGTGGCCCGCAGGCGCGAGCCGACCGGTACGGGGGCGGGGAAACGGACCTTCTCGGTGCCGTAGTTGATGCCCATCCTCATGCCCTCGACCCGCATCACCTGGGGCACCAGGGCCGGCAGCAGCGACAGGGTCAGATAGCCGTGGGCGATCGTCGTCCCGAACGGCCCCGCGGCCGCCTTCTCCGGGTCCACGTGGATCCACTGGTGGTCGCCCGTGGCGTCCGCGAAGAGGTCGATCCGCTTCTGGTCGATCTCCAGCCAGTCGCTCGGGCCCATCGGCTCGCCGACCGCTGCGCGCAGCTCGTCGGCGGACGTGAAGATCCTCGGCTCTGCCATGTGTCCCGGCCTCCCAAACGTTGTCTAAGCGCTTGCTCAGCATGGTCGGCGGGGTGGGTCCCTGTCAACGGAAAGCGGTGCCCGCGGGGCAGGATCCCGCGGGCCGGTGCCGGGCATCAGGCACGGCGGGGTCCCGGGCCGGGCGCCCGGCGGGCGGATCGTTGCGGTGGGGGATCGGTAGGGTTGGAGGAGTGCCCCAGATTCCTGAGAAGGTCCACGAACTCACCGTCGGCCAGCTGTCGGCCCGCAGCGGTGCCGCCGTCTCGGCGCTGCACTTCTACGAGTCGAAGGGGCTGATCAGCAGCCGCCGGACGTCGGGCAATCAGCGGCGCTACCACCGGGACGCCCTGCGCCGTGTCGCCTTCGTGCGGGCCGCGCAGCGGGTCGGAATTCCGCTGGCCACCATCCGTGACGCGCTCGCGGAGCTGCCCGAGGAGCGCACGCCGACCCGGACGGACTGGGCCCGGCTCTCCGAGACATGGCGGTCCGAGCTCGACGAGCGGATCGCGCAGCTCGCCCGGCTCCGGGACCACCTCACCGACTGCATCGGCTGCGGCTGTCTCTCCCTGGAGACGTGTGTCCTGTCCAACCCCGACGACGTCTTCGGCGACCGGCTCACCGGATCCCGGCTCCTGGGGGAACGCCGGGGCACGGGGGAGCGGGGCGAGTAGGGGTCGCTGCCGCGGGTTCCCCGAACCCACCCACTTTCCCGGCCCGGGACGTCGCCCCGGACTCCGGCCACCGGCCTCGAACGGCTGCGTCCCCGTCGCCGGGCGGGCTCGAACCCGCCGAGGTGTGGGGCCGGGAAGAGTCCCACCGCTGCCAGTACCCCCGTATCCGGCAGCGGTGGGAGATCGGTTGCCCGGCGGCACGGGCACCGGCACCGCCCTACTCGAACTCGGTGCCGCCCTTGCGGGTCAGATAGGCCGGGCTGACCGCCTTGGCGATGGCGCGCCCGCCCGTGACGGGGCTGTACCGCTCGACGGCGGGCCGGATCACGACCCCCTCGCGCAGATGGACCCCGCGCCCGGAGACCGTCTCGCGCCCCGAGGCCGCTGCGAACACCCGGTCGACGTCGTAGGGCCCCTCGTACAGCCGCGGTACCAACGGCAGTTCGCCGTCGAGCAGCTCGGCCGGGTCCAGCCAGACGACCGAGCCGTCGATCTCCGCGGCCACGTCGAAGACCGCGTAGCCGAGGGTGTCCCGGCGCCCGTCCGCCCCGTACGTCAGGTCCTGCACCCCCGCCCCGTACACCTCGCCGAAGATCCCGACCCGGCGTGCGCCGAGCCGCTCGGCGATCCGGGCAGCGGCCTCGGCGACGCCGTGCCCGCGGACCGCACGCCAGTACAGGTTCCGCGGATCCTCCCGCAGCGCCAGCGACTTGGCCCCGAATCCCTTGGACGAGACGAGCACCCGGTCGCCGGATCCGCCGTCCGCGACGATGTACGTGAGCAGGCACGCCGTCCCGTGCAGCTTCTCCGTGAGCACCACCGGCTCACCCGGTTCGAAGATGTCCGGGTGGCGCTGGATGTTCTCGATGTCGACCCAGGGGACGAGGTCGGGTGCGGCCTCCACTTCGCCGTTCATCCGGGGCGGGATCGGCGGCACCCACTTGGTGATGCCGAGGCGATCGGTGAAGTCCGTGCCGTCGGCCGCCGCCCGGGTCAGGTCGACGCCGGCCAGCGCGGCGGGCCGGCAGACGATGCCCTGCGACAGCTCTCCGCGCAGCCGTACCGCCTTGACCCGGTCGGCGTTTCCGCCCGCGAGCCGTCCGGTCAGCCCCAGCTCCTCGATCAGCGGGGCCGGGAGCACGGCCTGCTCGGGGATGTAGACCGCGGCTTCGCCGGTGCGGTACGCGCCCTTGGCGACGACGGCGCGATACAGGCCCACCTGGGCGAGTTCGAGGGCGTCGGCGTTGGGGTGGTCGTGAACGGTCAGCACTTCGGCGGTGACGCGCAGCGTCGACATGGCGTGGGCTCCTGCTCCTTGGGCGTGCCTCAGTCGTGTGTCATCGCGCACCACTGTTCCGGTGGAAAATTCAGGGGGCCAACGGATTTACGCCTGATACCGTCGCGCCCGGCCACGCCGTCGCCCCGTCGCCCCTTCCCCGGTCCCGCCTGCCGTCCTGCGCGCTCTGCCCCGTCGTCGGTCCCGCCGTCACCCGCTGCGGCGCGCTTCCTCGTACTCCGCCAGTCCCGCCGTCACCAACTCCGCGTTGGACGCGGCCCGTCGGCCGTCCGGCAGGAGCAGCGTGTCCTCCAGGCCGATACGGGTCGCGAGGCCCAGCCGGGCGGCGAGACGCAGGACCGGCCAGGCGCTGCCGTCCACGCCGTGCAGCAGCACGGGCCGGCCGTGTGCCGTCCCCGTCGCGGCGAGCAGCGCCCGCGCGGCGTCCTCGGCGCCTTCAGGCTCCGGATCGGTCACCTCGGCGAGCACCCGGAGCACCCGGGGGCCCAGTGGCGAGGCCGCGAACCGCGCCGCGGCGTCCGTCCCCGACCACAGGCCCGCCTCCACGGCGACCCCCCGCTCCAGCAGAGCCGCGGCGACCCGTTCGGCGCCCGGCTCGTGCCAGTTCACGGACGCATGGTCGGGCAGCACGGTCCAGGACCGGATCCGCTCCGCCCTGCGCGCCGGGTCCTCCTCGGTCCAGGCTCCCGTGGTGACCCCTACGGGTACGCGAATCCGGGAACGTATCCCATCGAGGGTCGCCGCCAGAACACGCGGCGACAACGAGTCCTGTCCGCAAGGGGTCTTGGGGTGCACATGCACATCGAGGGCACCGGCCGCGACGGCCTCCGCCGCCGACTCCGCCAGCGCCCCCGGTGAACCGGGCACCACCGCACCGTCGCCCGCTCCGCGGGCACCGTTCAGACAGACCTGCACCATGCCCCCGATGGTGCCATCCGCCACCGACAACCGGCCCCAGCCGGAAGGGCCGCACGGGCCCGGGGCACCACGGGGGCGCCCGGGACGGGAACCGTAGCCGACCGGTCAGGAGGAGATCCGCCGATGAGCGTCGCCGTCTGTTCGCTGAAGTGGGAAGCCGCACGCACCGGGCCGCAGCGCATCACCTACGACAAGGACGGGTACCACCTCGTCCGCTTCCCCTACGCCGCCGACGAGGAGTCGTACGACCCGTGGCGTATGCACGACCCGGCGCACGGCGGAGCCCGGCCGTCGGCGTTCCCCGACACCCGCTCCGGGCTCATCTGGCCGAGTCACGACGGCTGGGCCCTGCTCTCGGCGCTGGTCTTCTGGGCCCCGTACACGGGCCAGGCCGAGTACCGGGCCCGCTTCGTCCGCGACCCGCTGGGCGCCTCGACGGGATACGACTCGACCGCGACGAACGACTCGGCGGCCACCCGGGGCGGTCAGTACCGGACCTATCTGTGGCAGATGTTCGTGCATCCGGGCACCCCGGTCGGCCTGAAGATTTCTGCGCGCGGCCCCGGGGACACCAAGCTCGCCACCGCACTGATCGCGGCCGAGTTCAAGCTGGCCGTCCACACGGACGTCATCACCCCCTGAGCCGCACACCGGTGTCGCCCGAGCCCCCTGCGTGCCGAACGGTCACCCCCGCGCGAACGGCACGCCGGGACGTCACGCCGACACCAACACCCGCGCCCGCCGGGCCTCCTCCAGCGCACCGGAGGTCAGGACGGGGCTCGGCACCACGATGCCGCAGGTCGTGCAGACCGGACCCGACGACGGCTCGTGGTCCAGATCGTGCCGCCAGACGAGCCGGGTGCCACGGCACACCGGGCAGGAGGAGCCCGGTGTGCGCTCCAGTGCCGCGATCAGCCTGCGCAGCACCTCCGCCAGGGGCTGCGCAGGGTGCACCTGGGGATCGTCGCACCAGGCCACCCCGAATCCGCCCCAGGTGAGCCGGTGCCAGTCGTCCACGCTGCCGGGCCTGCGCAGCCCGTCGTGTTTCTCCTTCCTGCGGCGCTCCGCGAACTCGGCCTCGTAGGCCAACCAGACGGCCCGTGCCTCCTCCAGTTCGTCGATCGCGGACTCCAGTCGCGCCGGGTCGGGGGAGCGGTCCTCGGGACCGAATCCCGCCCGGACGCACAGGTGGTCCCAGGTCGCCCGATGCCCGTACGGGGCGAACCTCTCCAGGCACTTGCGCAGCGAGTACCGCCGCAGTGCCAGATCGTTGCGCGGGTCGCGCACCTGTCTCGCGAGACTCCGGAAACCGGCCATCGTCCTGCACCTCCGTCACACCTGCACACGTACTTCGTACTCGAAACTCGGCCCCGTACTCCTCCGTGCGGGGCCCCGTAGCTCGGCGTCGTCGTACGGACGTCGCCGAATAGACGTTCCGGCCTGTCGATCGGCTCCCCGGCCGGGCGGATTCGAGCCATTCGATTTCCGATGGCGGCCATCAGTGGGGCGCCCCGGGCGGCTCGGTCGCGTGTGGCGATTCCGAAAAAGTGACGCCTGCTCATCTTCAACTACCCGCGTACCGCCGGTAACCTCCGGCCCAACTTCGTCGGGAGGAGTAGGAATGCGACGGCGCATCCCACGGTTCACATCCCTCGCCGCCACCGCGGTCCTCGTGCTCACCGCAGGTCTCCTGGCGCCCCCGGCACAGTCGGCCGCCGCCGACGACCCGCCACCGGGCGCCGACTACTGCCACGGCCAGTGCGCGGACGTCCTCCCGCCGGGGGCGAACGGCAGTGCCACCCTCGCGGAGATACTCGGCAACCGCCTCTTCGGCATCCAGCCGCCCCATGCGGACGACCAACTGGGCCCGTACGACGCCCTTTCGTCCGGCTACCAGTCCCTCACCGACGACTCGCTGACGCAGTTCTTCGCCGACTCGTCCTTCGGCGTCCCGGACGGGCAGGCCGCTTCGGTCACCCGTCCCCGCGACGACGTGACGATCACCCGGGACAAGACCTACGGCGTCCCGCACATCAAGGGGACCACGCGCTACGGCACCGAGTTCGGCGCGGGCTACGCGGCCGGGCAGGACCGGCTGTGGCTCATCGACCTGTTCCGCCACATCGGCCGCGGCGAGCTGACGTCCTTCGCGGGCGGTGCGCCCGCCAACCAGGGCCTGGAGCAGGAGTTCTGGCCGCAGGCCCCGTACACCGAGGAGGACCTGCAGAAGCAGGTCGACTGGATCCGTACGCACAACGGGCCGCGCGGCGAGCAGGCGATGGCGGACGCACAGGCCTACGTCGACGGGCTCAACGCCTACCGCGAGCAGTCCAAGAACGGCCGGTACTTCCCCGGTGAGTACGTCCTCACCGGCAAGATCGACGCGATCACCAACGTCGGTGAGATCCAGCCCTTCAAGCTGACCGACCTGATCGCACTCGCCTCGGTCGTCGGCGGACTGTTCGGCAACGGCGGCGGGGGAGAGGTCGACAACGCGCTGTCCCTGCTGAAGGCCCAGCAGAAGTACGGCGTCGTCGAGGGCACCAAGGTGTGGGAGTCCTTCCGGCAGCGCAACGACCCCGAGACCGTGCTGACGGTCCACGACGGCTCGTCCTTCCCGTACGTCGGAAAGCCGAAGAACCCGCGCGGCGGCGCGATGCCCGACCCCGGCTCGGTCCAGCGCGAACCGCTTGTCTTCGACCGCACCGGCGCCGCGAAGACCGGGGCGAAGGCGCCGGTCAAGGCCCCGCCGAAGCTGAAGCCGCTGCAGGGCATGTACGACAAGGGCGTGTTCCCGCCCGGCCTGTTCACCTCGAAGGCGACCAAGCGCGGCATGTCCAATGCGCTGCTCGTCTCCGGCCGGCACACCGCGAGCGGCCATCCGGTCGCCGTCTTCGGGCCGCAGACCGGCTACTTCGCGCCGCAGCTGCTGATGACGCAGGAGATCCAGGGCCCAGGCATCAGCGCCCGCGGCGTCTCCTTCGCCGGGGTCGGCATGTACGTGCAGCTCGGCCGCGGCCAGGACTACGCATGGTCGGCCACATCGGCGGGCCAGGACATCACCGACACCTACGCCGTCCAGCTCTGCGAACCCGACGGCTCCCGGCCCACCGAACAGTCCACGCACTACCTCTACCGGGGCACCTGCACACCCATGGAGACCCTGGAGAAGCACAACTCCTGGAAGCCGACGCTCGCCGACTCCACCGCCGCCGGCTCCTACACCCTGCGGGTGCACCGCACCAAGTACGGCGTCGTCACCCACCGTGCGACCGTCGGCGGCAAGCCCGTCGCATACACCTCGCTGCGCTCGACCTACCGGCACGAGGCCGACTCGATCATCGGCTTCCAGATGCTGAACGACCCGTCGTACGTCACGAGCGCCGCCACCTTCCAGAAGGCGGCGCAGCACATTTCGTACGCCTTCAACTGGTTCTACGCGGACTCCCGGGACATCGCCTACTACAACAGCGGCGCCAACCCGGTGCGCGCCGACGGCGTCGACGCGAGCTTCCCGGTGCAGGCAGAGCAGGCCTACGAATGGCGCGACTTCGACCCGGCCGACAACACCGAGGAGCAGACCCCGCCCGCCCAGCACCCCCAGTCCGTGAACCAGGACTACTACGTCTCCTGGAACAACAAGCAGGCCAAGGACTACAGCGCCGCCAACTTCAGCCTGGGCGCCGTCCACCGCGGCAATCTGCTCGACGGGCGGGTGAAACGGCTCGTCGACGAGGGCGGCGTGACCCGGGCCTCGCTCACCCAGGCCATGGCCGAGGCGGCCCTCACCGATCTGCGGGGCGAGCAGGTGCTGCCCGAGCTGCTGAAGGTCGTCCGCAGCAAGCCGGTCGACGACCCCAAGCTCGCCAAGGCCGTGGAACAGCTGGAGGCCTGGCGCCGGGCCGGCGCCCAGCGCAACCAGACCTCGGCGGGCTCGCACACCTACGCCCACGCCGACGCCGTGCGCCTCATGGATGCCTGGTGGCCGCTGCTCGTCCCGGCCGAGTTCAAGCCCGGCCTCGGCGACGGACTGTACGACGCGCTGACCTCCGAGCTCGGCGTCGACGAGTCACCGTCCGCGGGCCACGGCCCCACGGGCGGGCACGCGGGTTCCGCCTTCCAGTACGGCTGGTGGGGATATGTCGACAAGGATCTGCGGGCCGTGCTCGGGCAGCCCGTGAAGGGCCCGCTCGCCCGCACGTACTGCGGCGACGGCAAGCTCGACGCGTGCCGTGACGTGCTGCTCACCACGCTCGGACAGGCCGCCGACAAGTCCGCCGCCGAGGTGTACCCGGGCGACGACAGCTGTCACGCGGGCGACCAGTGGTGCGCGGACGCCATCGCCCAGCGTGCCCTGGGCGGCATCACCCACCGCATGATCCAGTGGCAGAACCGTCCGACGTACCAGCAGGTCGTCGAATTCCCCGCACATCGCTAGACCGGCAGGACCGGGGCCGGGGTGAGCGCCCCGGCCCCTTGGCGGCGGGTCAGCGGATGCGGCCCGCCGCCAGCACCACCCGCGCCAGCTCCGGGTGGCAGATGTCGCTGTGCGCCCCCGCGGGCGGCCCGCCGCGCCGCACCACACCGGCCGCGTCGACGCTGATGAAGCCGGTGGCGGGCAGCCCGGAGCCGAGCGCGTCCGCGAGCGCCAGGCGGGTCGCGCCGTCGACCGACTGCACGCCGTCGTGGCCCATCGCGCCCCACGTGGCGCCGTCCAGGCCGAACACCGACGTGGCGTCCCCGGACATCCGCGAGGCCAGCGGGTACATCACGCCGAGTGCCGTGTCGTGGCGCGAGAAACAGCACACCAGCGGCCCGTCCACGCGTCGTTCCCGGCCGTTGAGGGCTCCGCTGCCGTGCATCCCGTGCGGCAGCCGGGCCGCGAACGCGTAGTGCGAGAAGGCGCCTTGGAGCAGCGTCACCGACTTCACCGACCGCACCCCGTCGGGGAGCCCGTCCAGCGCGAACGACACCAGCCGCCCGCCGAAGCTGTGCCCGACCAGATGCACCCGCACCCCGGGCGCGGCCTGCGCGAGATGCCCGACCGCCGGGCCGAGGCCCTTGGCGCCGACGGTTCCGGCCCGGCGCTTCATGGTGAAGTACGTGACCTGGCGCAGCAGTTCCCGTGCGCCCTCCCAGACCTTCGCGAGGCCGTCCCCGAGGAACGGGGTCTGCTGCCCCGGCGCAGGAGCGGCGCCCGCGGTTCCTGCGTGGCCCGAGCCGTTCGGGGCGCCCGCCCCTTGCGCCGCACCGGTTCCTTCGGCCGTGCCCGCCGCGGCCGTTCCTCCCGCCGGTCTCGCCCCGACCGCGGCCAGCGCATCGGCGAGGCCCCGGCACACGGTCAGGGGGTCGTCGTGCAGCATCGCCGGGTCGCCCTCGCCGTCCGCGTCCGCCGCGCATGCCTGCGGGCCGGCCGTGGCGAGCCGCCGTACGAGCTCCACGTACTCGTCGAGTGCCGCGGGGTCGTCGGGCCGCTCGTCGAGGAGCTGCGCGATCCGGGACAGCGCGGCCGCACAGTCCGGGAAGACCGCGGCGAGCGCCTGCCGCGTGCCCGGGTCCAGCGAGGGGCCCGCGGCGACCGCGTGCGCATGCGGGTAGTCCGGGATCGGCTCGTCCGTGAACCGCATCGACGGCCACAGCACCCCGACGTAACCGAGCCGTGCGCCGGGCGCCAGCGAGGGGAACGGCGCGAAGAAGCGGTCGTAGAGCCAGATGGCCGTGGAACGGTCGTTGTTCCAGCCGTGCGCGAACACCACGAGATCCCTGACGTCCCGGTCACGGAGCTGCGCGGTGAGCCGGTCGCGCTGGTGGACGTCGACGTCGCCGTCCGCGTCGAAGGTCAGTTCCCAGTAGGGGGCCACGCCCACGTCCGGCTCCGCCATGACCAGCCTCCCTCGGCCCGCAGTCCGATGTGCGCGCATCGTCCTGCGGGGCGGGGGAGTTGGCCAGAGTCGCGGGCGGCCCGGTTCCGCTGCGGACCGCGCACCGGTGCCTACCGGTGGCGGACCCCGGTGCCCGCGGACGCCGCCCCGAGCCCTTCGCGCCGGCGGCCGCGGGGCGCGCCGGACGGCGGGGTCAGCGGTAGACCAGGTACTTCTCGCGCACCTTCCGGAACCCCGCCAGCTCGTCCTGCCACGCGGCCACGACATCGTCCGCGGACGCCCCCGCGTCGATCATGGTCCGCACCCGGGTGCTGCCGGTCAGCTTGTCGATCCAGTTGTCGGAGCGCCAGGCGAAGCCGCTCCACACCTTCTTCGCCGTCACCAGCAGCGCGACGCCGGTGCGCACCGGGTCGTAGGCGGCCCGGTCCCGCACATGGATCTGCACCCCGCCGATCGTCGTGCCCTGGAACTTCGAGAACGTCGGCGCGAAGTACGCCTCGCGGAAGTCCACGCCGGGCAGGCCGAGCGCCCGGGCGGCCTCGGCCCAGCGCCGGTCGATGCCGTCGGCCCCGAGCAGTTCGAACGGCCGTGTGGTGCCGCGCCCCTCGGACAGGTTCGTACCCTCGAACAGGCAGGTCCCGGAGTAGACGAGCGCGGTGTCGGTCGTCGGCATGTTGGGGCTCGGCGGCACCCAGGGCAGCCCGGCGGCCTCGAAGAAGTCCGTGCGCTTCCAGCCCGTCATGAGGACGGTGTCCAGCGGCACGGGCTTCGCCAGGAACTCGCCGTTGAACAACCGCGCCAGTTCGGCCACGGTCATCCCGTGCGCCTGGGAGATCGGCTGCCGTCCGACGAACGTCGCGAACTCCTTGTGCAGGACGGGTCCGTAGGCGCCGCGCCCCGTCACCGGGTTCGGCCGGTCGAGCACCACGAACCGCTTGCCCGCCATCCGGGTCGCCTCCATGCAGTCGTACAGCGTCCAGATGTACGTGTAGAAGCGGGCGCCCACGTCCTGGATGTCGAAGACGACCGTGTCCACGCCCGAGGCGGTGAAGACGTCCGCGAGCGGCCGGCCGCTCTTCAGATAGGTGTCGTAGACGGGCAGCCCCGTCGCCGGGTCGTCGTAGCGGCCCTCCGAACCGCCCGCCTGGGCGGTGCCGCGGAAGCCGTGCTCCGGGCCGAAGACCGCCACCAGGTTCACCCGCTCGTCGGCGTGCATCACGTCCACGATGTGCCGGACGTCCCTGGTGACTCCGGTGGGATTGGTGACGACGCCGACCTTCCGGCCGGCGAGCAGCGCATAGCCGTCCGCGGAGAGCCGCTCGAACCCCGTACGCAGTTTTCCGTCGCGCTTCGCGTCGCGTTTCCCGTCACGCTGCGCGTCCTCGTCGCCGTTGCCGTGGACGGCCGCGGGTACGGCGGTCGCCGCCACGGTCGCGGTCGCGGCCAGCAGGCCCCGTCGGGACAGGTTCATCGGCAGACCTCCGGTTGATCGCGGATACGCCCGGGACGCCGGGTCCGGACGTCCGCCCGGAGCCGACACGGCCACGCACGCTAGCGTGCGGACGGCCC
This sequence comes from Streptomyces sp. NPDC002004, assembly GCF_053593975.1. Taxonomy (NCBI): domain Bacteria; kingdom Bacillati; phylum Actinomycetota; class Actinomycetes; order Kitasatosporales; family Streptomycetaceae; genus Streptomyces; species Streptomyces sp. NPDC002004. Next base: position 361,763 of record NZ_JBSFDP010000005.1, on the reverse strand, counting down.
CCGGGGAACGAGGCGGACAGCGGCGCCCGGGTGGTCGTGCCCCTCTTCCCCTCATCTGACCGACCGCTTAGTCTGTCGTCGGAGCCGTGGCCCTGCGCCGCACGTCGAAGTCGAAGGAGACCGATCGTGGACACCCTGCAAGGGACGGGAGTCGTCGTCACCGGAGCCGGAGGCGGCATCGGAGCGGCACTGGCACGCAGGTTCGCCGCGGCGGGCGCGCGCGTCGTCGTCAACGACCTGGACGCCGGGAAGGCGAAGGCCGTCGCCGAGGAGATCGGCGGCACCGCCGTCCCCGGCGACGCGTCCGCGATCATCGACGACGCCAGGGACGCGCTCGGCGGCCGGGTCGACGTCTACTGCGCCAACGCCGGCCTCGCCTCCGGCGGTACCGAGGACGCCGACGAGCAGGTGTGGGCCGCCGCCTGGGATGTCAACGTCATGGCTCACGTACGCGCCGCCCGCGCCCTGCTCCCCGACTGGCTGGAGCGCGGCAGCGGCCGCTTCGTCTCGACCGTCTCCGCCGCCGGGCTGCTCACCATGATCGGCGCGGCCCCCTACAGCGTCACCAAGCACGGCGCGTACGCCTTCGCCGAGTGGCTGTCGCTGACCTACCGGCACCGTGGCCTCAAGGTCCACGCCATCTGCCCGCAGGGCGTGCGCACGGACATGCTCACCGCCGCCGGATCCGCGGGCGACATCGTTCTCGCGCCCACCGCGATCGAGCCGGAGGACGTGGCGGACGCCCTCTTCGCGGGAATGGCCGACGACCGATTCCTGATCCTGCCGCACCCCGAGGTGGCCGACTTCTACCGGGTCCGCGCCGCCGAGCCCGACCGCTGGCTGGACGGCATGTCCCACATCCAGCAGAAGTGGGAGGCGGCCGGACAGTGACCACCCCCTCCTCGTTCCCCTCCTCCTCCTCGACCTCTTCGTCCTCCTCGCCCTACGCCGCACGGCCCTGGCTGGCCCAGCTCAGCGACGCCCAGCGCGCCCCGGTCAGCCCGGCCGACTCGCTGGTGCACGCCTTCCGCGCGGTCGCCGCCGCGTCGCCCGGCCGCACCGCCCTCGCCTACTTCGACGCCCGCCTGAGCTACCGCGAGACGGACGCGCTCAGCGACGCGGTCGCCGGGCACCTGGCCGCCCGGGGCGTGGCACCGGGCGACCGGGTCGCCCTGATGCTCCAGAACACCCCGCACTTCGTGATCGCCCTGCTCGGCGCCTGGAAGGCCGGCGCGATCGTCGTGCCCGTCAATCCCATGTACAAGTCGGCGGAGGTCGGACATGTGCTGCGGGACGCCGAGGTCACCGCGCTCGTGTGCGCCGACCGTGCCTGGGAGGCGTATCTGCGCGCCTGCGCAGCCGACTCGCCGGTACGCGTCGTGCTCACCGCCTGCGAACGCGACCTCCAGAGCCGTGACGACCTGCGCGTCCTCGCCTTCGAACGGATCCCGCAGGCAGCCGACGCCGAGGACCTGCTGACGGTGGCCCGCACGGGCACCCCGGCTCCGGACGGCCGGGCGCCGGGCCCCGACGACATCGCCCTGATCAGCTACACGTCGGGAACCAGCGGCACCCCCAAGGGCGCCACCAACACGCACCGCAACATCATGTACAACGCGGAGCGGCAGCGCACCGGCCACGGACTGCCCGAGGGCTCCGTGTACTTCGGGCTCGCCCCGCTCTTCCACATCACGGGCATGGTCGCCCAGCTCGCCGCCTGCTTCACCGGCGGCGGGACGCTGGCCCTCGCCTACCGCTTCGAGGCGGGCGTCGTCCTCGACGCGTTCCTCGAGCACCGTCCCGCGTACACCGTGGGGCCCGCCACCGCCTTCATGGCGCTGGCCGCCCACCCGGCCGTCACGCGCGACCACTTCGCCTCCTTCCGGATCATCTCCTCGGGCGGCGCGCCGCTGCCGCCCGCCCTGGTGGAGAAGTTCCGCGCCGGCTTCGGCCCCTACATCCACAACGGCTACGGCCTCACCGAGTGCACCGCCCCCTGCGCCTCCGTACCGCCCGGCAGGCAGGCCCCCGTCGACGCGGCGTCCGGCACTCTCGCCGTCGGCGTGCCCGGCCCCGAGACGCTGGTGCGGATCGTGGACGAGCTGGGCCGCGAGGTACCGCTCGGGGAGCAGGGCGAGATCCTGGTGCGTGGTCCGCAGGTGGTGCCCGGGTACTGGCGCCGCCCCGAGGCCACGGAGAAGGCGTTCCCCGGCGGCGAACTGCGCACCGGGGACATCGGCTTCATGGACGCCGCCGGCTGGCTGTACGTGGTCGACCGCAAGAAGGACATGATCAACGCGTCCGGCTTCAAGGTGTGGCCGCGCGAGGTGGAGGACGTCCTCTACACCCATCCGGCGGTCCGCGAGGCCGCCGTCGTCGGAATCCCCGACGGCTACCGCGGAGAGACCGTCAAGGCGTACGTCAGTCTGCGCCCCGGCGCCGGCGCGGCGCCGGAGGAGCTTGCCGCGTACTGCAAGGAACGGCTGGCCGCGTACAAGTATCCCCGGCAGGTCGAGATCCTGGACGACCTGCCGAAGACGACAAGTGGGAAGATCCTCCGGCGGGAACTGCGTTCAGCAGGCGGGGCCCCAGCGCAGAGCTCCGCCGAGGACGCGAGCTGACGACACGGAAAGGCAGGTGGCGGCAAGTGCCCAGGACGACGGACGGCGACGGGGTGCCCGTCCCGCAGCGACTGCTGGCGGCCGCCACCCGCCTCTTCGCCGAACAGGGATACGACCGCACGTCGGTCCAGGAGATCGTCGAGGCGGCAGGCGTCACCAAGGGGGCCCTGTACCACTACTTCGGCTCCAAGGAGGACCTGCTCCAGGAGGTGTACGCCCGTGTGCTCCGCCTCCAGCAGGAGCGGCTCGACGCGTTCGCGGACGCCGACGAGCCGGTCGAGAAGCGGGTGCGCGACGCCGCGGCCGACGTCGTCGTGACGACCATCGAGAACCTCGACGACGCGTCGATCTTCTTCCGGTCGATGCACCACCTCAGCCCCGAGAAGAACAAGCAGGTACGGGCCGAGCGACGGCGCTACCACGAACGCTTCCGGGCGCTGATCGAGGAGGGCCAGCGCAGCGGCGTCTTCTCCACGGCCACCCCGGCCGACCTGGTCGTCGACTACCACTTCGGGTCGGTCCACCACCTCTCCACGTGGTACCGCCCCGACGGCCCCCTCACCCCCCAACAGGTCGCCGACCACCTGGCCGACCTCCTCCTGCGGTCCCTGCGCCCGTAGGGGCGGGGTGCCCGGCCCCGGGACCCGCGAGCAGGCGTTCGGCAGGCCTCGGGCCCGGCCCCCGCAAGGGGCCGGGCCCGAGGCGCTCACGAGGTCATGGCCCCTAGAGGAACCGCTTCAGCTCCCGCCGCGCCAGCGACCGCTGGTGGACCTCGTCCGGCCCGTCCGCAAGCCGCAGCGTCCGCGCCCCGGCCCAGAGCTCGGCCAGCGGGAAGTCCTGGCTGACCCCGCCCGCACCGTGCAGCTGGACCGCCTTGTCGAGGATGTCCACGACCGTGCGCGGCGTGGCGATCTTGATGGCCTGGATCTCCGTGTGCGCGCCCTTGTTGCCGACCGTGTCCATCAGCCAGGCCGTCTTGAGGACCAGCAGCCGCAGCTGCTCCACGGCGACCCGCGCGTCCGCGATCCAGGTCTGGACGACGCCCTGCTGCGCCAGCGGCTTGCCGAAGGCGGTGCGCGAGACCGCCCGCTCGCACATCAGGTCGATGGCCCGCTCGGCCATGCCGATCAGCCGCATGCAGTGGTGGATACGGCCCGGCCCGAGCCGTGCCTGGGCGATGGCGAAGCCGCCGCCCTCCTCACCGACCAGGTTCGCCACGGGGACCCGGACGCGGTCGAAAACGACCTCGGCGTGGCCGCCGTGGTAGTGGTCCTCGTACCCGTACACCTGCATCGCCCGCCGGACCTCCAGGCCCGGTGTGTCCCGGGGCACCAGCACCATGGACTGCTGGCGCCGGATGTCGGTCCCGTCCGGGTCCGTCTTGCCCATCACGATGAAGATCCGGCAGTCCGGGCTCATCGCCCCGGAGATGTACCACTTGCGGCCCGTGATGACGTACTCGTCGCCGTCCCGCTCGATGAGCGTGGTGATGTTGGTGGCGTCGGACGAGGCCACATCCGGCTCGGTCATCGCGAACGCCGACCGGATCTCGCCGGCGAGCAGCGGTTCCAGCCACTGCTTCTTCTGCTCGTCGGTGCCGAACTGCGCCAGCACCTCCATGTTCCCGGTGTCCGGGGCCGCGCAGTTCAGCGCGGTGGGCGCCAGCTGGGGCGAGCGTCCGGTGATCTCGGCGAGCGGGGCGTACTGGAGGTTGGTGAGCCCCGCCCCGAACTCCTCGTCGGGCAGGAAGAGGTTCCACAGCCCCTGCCGGCGCGCCTCGGCCTTGAGCTCCTCGACGACCGCCGGGGTGTCCCACGGCGAGGCCAGCTCCGCGCGCTGCTCGTGGGCGACCGCCTCCGCCGGGTACACGTACTCGTCCATGAAGGCGAGGAGCCGTCGGCGCAGTTCCTCGGTGCGCGCGTCGAACGCGAAGTCCATGGGGTCAGCCTTCCTGTCGTCCCTGGAGAGTGGTGAGGCCGTGCTCGATGAAGGCGGGGACCAGTTCGCCGATCCGGTCGAAGCCGGCGCCGACCGTCTGGCCGAGCGTGTACCGGTAGTGAATGCCCTCCAGGATCACGGCGAGCTTGAACCAGGCGAACGCCGTGTACCAGGACACCGCCGACACATCGCGTCCCGACCGTGCGGCGTACCGCTCGATCAGCTCGGCCGCCTCCGGGTGTCCGGCCGCCGTTGCGGTGGTGCTGATGGGGGAGTCGGGCAGCTCCAGCGGAGTGCTGTACATGGCCAGCAGACCCAGGTCGGTCAGCGGGTCGCCGAGCGTCGACATCTCCCAGTCGAGGATCGCCCTGATCCGGTCGTCCCCGCCGATCAGTACGTTGTCGAGCCGGTAGTCGCCGTGCACGACGGTGGGGGCGGGCGAGACGGGCAGCTCACGGCCGAGCGCGGAGTGCAGCTCGTCGATGCCGGCCAGGTCGCGGTTGCGTGAGGCGTCCAGCTGCTTGCCCCAGCGGCGCAGCTGCCGGTCGAGGAAGCCGTCGGGGCGGCCGAAGTCGCCGAGGCCCACGGCCTCCGGGTCGACCGCGTGCAGATCGACGAGCGTGTCGACGAGTCCGAGCACGGCGGCCCGGGTCCGCTCGGGACCGAGCGGCGCCAGCTGCTCCGCCGTGCGGTACGGAGTGCCCTCCACGAACTCCATCATGTAGAAGGGTGCCCCGAGCACCTCCTCGTCCTCGCACAGGAGTACGGGCGCGGGGACCGGCACGCTCGTCGGGTGCAGGGCGCTGATCACCCGGTGCTCGCGCTTCATGTCGTGCGCGGTGGCCAGGACGTGCCCGAGCGGCGGGCGGCGTACCACCCAGCGGCCGCTGCCGTCCGTGATGGTGTACGTGAGGTTCGACCGCCCGCCCTCGATCAGCCGGCCGGCCAGCCGCCCGTCCGTGAGGCCCGGGCGCACCTGGTCGAGATGGTCCCGCAGCCGGTCGAGGTCGAGCCCCGGCGGGTGGTCTGAGCTCATGCTTCAACTCCTTGTGTCGAACACGTCGGCATCATCATGCCGACCAGTCGGTATGTCGTCCAGTGTGCGATCCGAACGTGACCGGCGTCTCGCGCGGCCCCTCGCCGCGCACGGCGACGGCCCCCCGGACACACCGATCCCCCGAACCGTGGCCATGGCCTGGGTCAGAGCCTGCCAGTTGACGCCGATTCGGGGGAGTGCCGGGGAGGACGGAGTGCGGGTGCGTCCGGGAGGGGCCGTGACGTGCCCGGGCGGGCGGGCCCGGGGGTGTCCGGTGGACCGGTCAGTGGTCGTCCCAGTGGCCGTCGTGCGCCGCGTGCCGGTGGCCGTCGTGGAGGTAGTCGAGGTGGTCCCCGTGCATGACCGCGGTGTGCCCGCAGCCCTCGCCGTGCTGGTGGTCGTGACCGCTGTGCGTGACATGCCCGCCCGGCTCGCACTCGTCCCAGTGGTTCTCGTGCAGCCGGTGCAGATGGCCGTCGTGGGCGTAGTCGACGTGGTTGCCGTGCGGCACCTCCGTGTGTCCGCACGTCGGACCATGGATGTGGCCGTGGACGGGGTGCTCCTGGTGGAGGGTGGTCATGTCGCTCACCTTCGGTGAAATTCCCGTGCCGTCGTCGGCACGATGACCCTCTCAGGCTAGCCCGCTATGTCGGGCTTATTCATCTATGTCAGGTTCGTTAACACCAGGCATGTCGGACGGTGGCGTGCCCGGTCCTGCCGTTGTCGTGCGGAACTCTCCCGAGGTGTGCGAGCGAATGAAGGCGATCAGCTATCCCCGCTACGGCGGTCCCGAGGTGCTCGAGTACGGCGAGCGGCCCGACCCCAAGGTGGGACCCGACTCGGTGCTGGTGAAGGTCAGGGCCGCAGGGGTCAACCCCGTCGACTGGAAGTGCCGCGAGGGCCATCTGGACCGCGTCCTCGACGCGGTCTTCCCCGTCGTCCCGGGCTGGGACGTCGCCGGGGTGGTGGTCCAACCCGGCGCCGCCGTCACCGAGTTCGCCGTCGGCGACGAGGTCATCGGCTATGTGCGCGAGGACTTCCTCGGCCGCGGCACCTTCGCCGAGTACGTGGCCGCGCCGGTGCGCACGCTCGCCCGCAAACCGCGCAACCTCTCCTTCGAGGAGGCCGCCGGGCTGCCGCTCGCCGGGCTCACCGCCTACCAGGTCGTGATCAAGGCGCTCGACGTGAAGGAGGGCGACGTGGTCCTGGTCCACGCGGCCGCCGGCGGCGTCGGCTCCGCCGCCGTCCAGCTCTGCCGCCACCGGGGCGCTCGCGTGATCGGCACCGCGAGCGAGCGCAACCACGACTTCGTGCGCTCGCTGGGCGCGGAGCCGGTCGCGTACGGCGACGGCCTCGCCGAACGCGTCCGCGCCCTCGCCCCGAAGGGCGTGGACGTCGCGTTCGACACCGTCGGCGGCGAAACCCTGAAGCTCTCCGCGGGACTGCTCGTCCGCGGCGGGCGGCTCGCCTCCATCGCCGACGCAGAGGTGATCGGGCTCGGCGGCCGCTACGTCTTCGTGCGCCCCAACCCCCACGACCTCGCCCATCTCAGTGAGCTCGCCGAACAAGGCGTGGTCACCGTCCACGTCGACGAGACGTTCCCCCTGGAGCGCACGGCGGACGCCCAGCGCAGGAGCGCGGAGGGACGGACACGGGGGAAGATCGTGGTGACGGTGGACTGGGAGGAGTGAGACCGGCGCGAGGCGACGGGCGGGAGGCGACCCACCGAAGGGGCCCCGGCCGCCGCGCCCGGGGACGGCACGGCCGCGGTCCCGGGGGCGCCGACGCGCCCTCGGCGCACCGCCGCGACCCCCGGGGCCTCAGAAAACGACCGCCAGCGCGCACACGGCCAGCGCCACCGCACACGCGGCGGCGGTCGTGGCGGTGCGCGGCGTCAGCCGGGGCGGATCCGCCGGATGCCCGGCGAGGGTGCGGATACGGCGGTGCGCCACCGCCAGGAAGCCCAGCCACAGCAGGCAGGCCGCCGCGCACGCCACCGCGCCGACCGTGCTCGGCCCGCGGAGCGACGCCTTGGCGGCCAGCACCGCGGCCACGGTCGCCGACAGGGTCGTACGCCGCCAGGCGAGGCGGGTGCGCTCCGGCTGGAGACCGGGGTCCCGCGCCTTGCCCGGTGAGGGCGTCATCCTTCCCAGCCCGCAAGGACGATCACGACCATCGCGATCGCGACCACCGCCACCGCGATGCTCAGCAGTACCGGGAAGCGTGACACGGGCAGATCCTCGCCGCGCCGCATGGCCCGCTCGCACCGCACCCAGTGGTTGACCGCGCGCAGTGAGCACAGCACGCCCGCCGCGAGCAGCGCTAGCGCGAGCCCGGCGCGCCATGCCCAGCGCAGGTCCGGCAGGAACTGGTCCACCGCGAATCCGCCGCCGATGAGCGCGAGCGCGGTCCGCAGCCAGGCCAGGAAGGTGCGCTCGTTGGCCAGCGAGAACCGGTAGTCCGGGGTGTCGCCCTCCTCCGCGACCCGAGCCGGCGCGAACCACAGCCGCAGGGACTGCCTGAAGTCGCTCACGCGCCCCCCTCGGCCCGGAACGCCCGTAGCCTCTCGTACGCGGCAAGCCCGTCCGGCACCCACGGCCAGGACTCCAGGTGCCGCACCACCTGCAGCTCGGGCAGGAAGTCGTACCAGGCGACCTCCTCCGCCTGCGGGTGGACCGGCAGCTCGCAGCGCACCTCGTACACGGCCGACCACCAGCTCCTGCCGGCCCCGTCGTCGTACAGGAACTTGAACAGCGGCACCGGTCGCGGGAGCCCGGAGACGCCCAGCTCCTCCTCGGCCTCGCGCAGCGCCGCGTCGTCGTACGACTCCCCGGCGCCGACGACACCGCCGACGAACATGTCGAACATCGAAGGGAACACCAGTTTGCCCGGGGTCCTGCGGTGCACGAAGACGCGGCCGTCGGCGTTTCTGGCCTGGACGAAAACACAGCGGTGACGCAGCCCCCGCGCGTACGCCTCGCCCCGCGGGACCTGGCCCACCACCTCGTCGTTCTCGTCGACGATGTCGAGGATTTCGTCAGCGGCACTACTCATACCGCCATCCAATCAGGCCACCGGATCATCCGCTCCCGGTGTCCCGGGGCCGTGACCTGGGTTTCGGTGCCGCCCCGGCGCGCCGACGGCGAACCCCGGGCGGCAGACGCAGCGTCTAGCGCGACTGGACCTCGGGCACCCGCTCCAACGGTGCGGTCCCGCGTGGCATCGCGGGATGCATCCCCAGCAGTACGATCCCGAGCACGATCGCCGCCAGCCCCGCCGCCTCCCAGGCGAGCGCCCCGCTGTCGGTCCGCAGCCGGTCCCCGAGGAATCCGACCCCGCACGCGATCCCGGCCAGCGGCTGCGCGGCGGTCAGCGCCGGCAGCGACATCCTGAGCGGTGCCATCTCGAACGCGCTCTGCACGAGCAGCAGCCCGGTCACGCCCAGCGCGATGACTCCGTACGGCTGCCACGACGAGAGCACCTCGCCCAGGCCGCCCGTGGCGAACCGCTCGCCGCTCACCCGGGTCAGCGAGTCCTGCACCCCGTACAGCAGCCCGCCCGCCGTCCCCAGCAGCGCGGGCTCCGCGGCGCTCAGCCGCCTCCGTTTCGCGGACGCGGTCAGCGCCAGCGCCCCGCCGACCATCAGGCCGATGATGAGCCAGTGCCGCAGCGGACTGTCGACCGCCTGCCCGCCCCGCGGCTCGCCGGCCACGATGAAGGCGGTGACACCCCCGGCGAGCAGGGCAAGGCCGGTCCACCCCTGGCGCCCCAGCGGCTGTTTCGTCTGCCGCCGGGAGAGGGCGAGCGCGAAGAGGAGATTGGTCGCGAGCAGGGGTTCGACCTGGGACAGCTCGCCCTGGCCCAGGGCTATCGCGCCCAGCACCATGCCCGCCACCATGAAACCGATACCGCCCAGCCAGCGCGGCATCCGCATCAGGTCCAGCAGCAGCCGCCAGGACAGGAAGTCGCCCAGCGGGGCCCGCTGCGCGGCGTTCTGCTGGAGCACGAAGCCGATGCCCAGGCAGAAGGCGGCACAGACGGACAGGATGGTGACGAGGACCGACACGCTGTGCACCTCACGACGGCAAGGACCCAAGACCGGCGGGGGGACGGGTACTTGGCCGACGATAGCGCCCGGAGACGCAGCCCGCCCGGCGAGTACCCGCAACCGGAGGGAACCGGAAGGTTGACGCCGGTCATCGGGTCCCGAAGGATCTGACTCACCAGTAACCATCAGTATGGCACCGGATCCGTAAGGCCGGTGTGCGAGCCGGGGAGGGCGTGCTCATGGCCTACGACGCAGACGTGATCGTGATCGGGGCCGGCCTCGCCGGCCTCGCGGCCACGGCGGAACTCGCCGACGCGGGCCGCACGGTCATCCTGCTCGACCAGGAGCCCGAACAGTCCATCGGCGGCCAGGCGCACTGGTCCTTCGGGGGCCTCTTCTTCGTCGACTCGCCGGAGCAGCGGCGGCTGCGGATCAAGGACAGCAGGGAGCTGGCGCTCCAGGACTGGATGGGCACGGCCGCGTTCGACCGTCCGGAGGACCACTGGCCGCGCCGCTGGGCCGAGGCGTACGTCGACTTCGCGGCCGGCGAGAAGCGGTCCTGGCTGCGTGCGCAGGGGGTGCGGTTCTTCCCCGTCGTCGGCTGGGCCGAGCGCGGCGGGTACGACGCGACCGGTCACGGCAACTCGGTGCCCCGTTTCCACATCACCTGGGGGACCGGCCCCGGCCTGGTCGCGCCCTTCGAGCGGCGGGTCCGCGAAGGCGTCGCCAAGGGGCGCGTCCAGCTCAGGTTCCGGCACCGCGTCACCGGTCTGGGCCGCAGTGCGGGCGCCCTCGACACGGTCACCGGCGAGATCCTGGAGCCCTCCGGAGCCGAGCGCGGCAGGGCCAGCAGCCGCACCGTCACCGGCGCCTTCGAGCTGAAGGCGCAGGCCGTGGTCGTCACCTCGGGCGGTATCGGCGGCAACCACGACCTCGTCCGCGCCAACTGGCCCGACCGGCTCGGCACCCCGCCCGAGAAGATGATCTCCGGCGTGCCCGCGCACGTCGACGGGCTGATGCTCGGCATCGCCGAGGGGGCCGGCGCGCACCTCATCAACCGCGACCGCATGTGGCACTACACCGAGGGCATCGAGAACTGGAACCCCATCTGGGACAAGCACGGCATCCGCATCCTGCCGGGGCCGTCCTCGCTCTGGCTCGACGCGCGCGGCAGAAGGCTGCCCGTCCCGCTGTTCCCCGGGTTCGACACGCTCGGCACGCTCGAACACATCATGGGCACCGGCTACGACCACACATGGTTCGTGCTCAACCGGCGCATCATCGGCAAGGAGTTCACCCTCAGCGGCTCCGAGCAGAACCCCGACCTGACGGGCAAGTCCGTGCGCGGGGTCATCGACCGGGCCCGCGCCGACGTGCCGGGGCCGGTGAAGGCCTTCATGGAGCACGGCGCCGACTTCGTGGTCGAGAGGGACCTGGCCGCCCTGGTCCGCGGCATGAACGCGCTGACCAAGGAACCCCTCATCGACGAGGCCGAGCTGCGCCGCACCCTCACCGCCCGCGACCGCGAGATCGCCAATCCGTTCACCAAGGACCTCCAGGTCACCGCGATCCGCGGGACCCGGGCGTTCCTCGGCGACCGCCTCATCCGCACCGTGGCCCCGCACCGCATCCTCGACCCCAAGGCCGGACCGCTCGTCGCCGTCCGCCTCAACATCCTCACCCGCAAGACGCTCGGCGGCCTGGAGACCGATCTGTCCTCGCGCGTGCTGACCGAGGGCGGTGAGCCCCTGCCGGGCATGTACGCGGCGGGGGAGGCCGCCGGGTTCGGCGGTGGGGGCGTGCACGGGTACCGCTCCCTGGAGGGCACCTTCCTCGGCGGCTGCCTCTTCTCGGGCCGCACGGCCGGGCGTGCGGCGGCGAAGGCGGTCGGCTGACACCGTCTGCCGGGCGGGTGCGCCCGGGCTCCGGACGCCGTCTGCCGGGCGGGTGCGTCCGGATTCCACCATGCCCGGCGTGCCGATCCGTGTACGTCGGAGCGCCGGGCGGGCCGACTCCGTGTACGTCGGAGTGCCCGGCGTGCCCATCCGTATGCACCGGAGTGCCCGGGCGGTACCTCGCGCGGCCCGGACGCCGGGCGGGCCCGCGGACGGGCCTCGGCGGCGGTCGTGACCGGTGGTGTGCCACCGTCCGTCGCCCGAATGTTTCACCCTTGTCGACTACCGTTCCCGGAGGTGGCGTTGACACGTGTACGCCTTGAGGGGGCGCTTGACGTGGAGCGCAGGCTACCGGTTTGCTGTGCGTGATCAGTCGCTCGCAAACCGCGTCGTGGAGGGTGTCCCGCGGTGTCCCCACCCCCGCCCCCCTTCGGCCGTCCGCGCAAGCGTGGCCGCCATCCGTTCGACGCCGCGCTGGACGACACCGAACTGATCACGGCCCGTGCCGCCCTGACCCAGGGCCGCTGGACGGCCGTCCGCGCCCTGCTCAACCGGACCGGTGACGACTGGGACCGCCGCGGCCACCGCATCACCGTCCTCGCCCAGGAGAACGGCACCGAGGCCTGGGTCCGTGACTGGCTGCTCGCCGAGCCCGAGTCCGCCGACGCCGCCGTGCTGCTGGCCCTCGCGGGGGTGCACCGGGCCAGGCTCGGCAGGGAGCGGCCGGACACCGCCCGCGAGGCCTGCCGCACCGCCGCCGCCCGGGTGCCCGACGACCCCACGCCCTGGCTCGGCCTGCTGCTCCTGGAGCGTGCCCTCGGCAGCGAGGAGGACGTCGTACGCCTCTTCGACGAGGTGCGGCACCGGCATCCCGAGCACCACCACGCCCACCATGTGATGGTCGCCCGGCTCGCCGAGCGCCGTGCCGACGCGGGCCAGGACCCGCTCCACGAGGTGTACGACTTCGCGGCCTGGTCGGCCGAGCAGGCACCCGCCGACTCTCCGCTGGCGATCCTGCCGGTGGTCGCGCACGCCGAGCGGTTCCGTGTGCTCGCCGCGGCAGGCGTCGAGCCGGCCGACCCGTCGGCCTCCGGGCACTGGGTGGGCCGTCGTGCCCGCCAGGTGATGAAGGCCGCCTTCGACTGGTGGCTGGAGTGGGACCACGTCGGACACCCGCGGGCCCGCGTGGACCTCAACTTCCTCGCGCACGCCAAGGCCGCGGAGGGCCGCGGGGCGGAGGCCGCCGCACTGTTCCACCGCATCGGTCCGCACGCCACGCCCGAACCCTGGTCGTACCCGGACCGGGACCCGTACGAGGCCTTCGCGGCTGCACGTGCCGCCGCGCTGGGTACTTCCTGAGACGCCGCGGAACCCCCGGCCGTGCGGGAGCAGATCACCTCTGGGACCTGCGACCGCGCGGCGCGCACGAACCCCGGGGCCCGGCCCGCCAGGACCCCTGGCCCCAGGACGCACCGCCACCGCACCGAACGCACCGCCAACTGCACGGGACGTACGACCGCACCGAACGCACCGCCAACCGCACAGGACGTACGACCGCACGAAGCGCACGACCGCACCGGACGCACCACCGCTCGGGAACCACGACCGCGCGCATCGCTCGACCGCGCGAAACGCACAACGGCAGGAAGCGCTCGACGACCGCACGGCACGCACGACCCGCGAACCACCGACCCCGTAACAGCCCCTGACCCCCAGAGAGGACAACCCGCCATGACGACGGGCAGTTCGAGTTCGAACACGAGCGACGCAAGACCGGCCCCCGGCCCGAGCGGCGGCGGGATCAGTACGTTCAAGGGCCAGGAGAGCGCGTTGCGCGCCGGCCGGCTCGGCACGGCGGGACTGCTGCTCTCCGTCCTCGCGGCGACCGCCCCCCTCATGGTCGTCGCGGGTGTCATGCCCACCACATTCGGTGTGATGGGCATCGTCGGGCAGCCGCTGCTCTTCGTCGTGCTCGGCGTGGTGCTGGCCCTGTTCGGCTTCGGCTACGCGGAGATGAGCCGGCACGTCCACAACGCGGGCGCGTTCTACGCGTACATAGCGCGCGGCCTGGGCGGCACCGCGGGCGCGGGCGCGGCACTGGTCGCGCTCGTCGCCTACAGCGCACTTCAGGTCGGCATCTACGGCATCTTCGGCTTCGAGGCCTCCGGCCTCTGCGCCACCTACCTCGACCTCACCGTCGCCTGGTGGATCCCCGCCCTGCTCGCCGTCCTGCTCGTCGGCGCGCTCGGCTGGCTGAAGATCGACGTCAATGCGCGCGTCCTCGGCGTCCTGCTGCTCATCGAGGTCGCCCTCGTCGTCGTCTTCGACATCGCCGCCGTCGCCGACCCCGCCAAGGAGGGCCTGTCCCTCCACGCGTTCAACCCCGACACCCTGACCGGCGCGGGCATCGGCACGGCACTCTGCTTCTGCATCGCCGCCTTCCTCGGCTTCGAACAGGCCCCGGTTTACGCGGAGGAGACCAGTCGCCCGCATGTCGTCGTCGCCCGAGTGATGTTCCTGGCCGTCGGATTCGTCGCCGTCTTCTTCGCCGTCAGCTGCTGGGCGCTCACCATCGCCGCCGGCCCCTCGCACATCGTCGCCGTTGCGCAGAAGCAGAGCGCCGGACTGCTGTTCTTCCTCAGCGACGGCATCCTCGGTGCGACCTTCACCGACGTCCTGCACATCCTGTTCGTGACCGGCATGTTCGCGGCGATGGTCAGCTTCCACAACGTCGTCGCCCGGTACGCCTTCGCCATGGGCAGGGAGGGCCTGCTGCCCTCTGCGTTCGGCCGCACCAACAGCTCCAGCGGCGCGCCCGTCACCGGCTCGCTGCTCCAGACGGTGATCTCCGTGGTGGCCGTCGCCGCCTTCGCCGTCACCGACTCCGGGCCGGCCGGCGACCCGACGGCGCCGGTGCTGCACCTGTTCACCTGGATGGGCAACGTCGGTGCGCTCGGCGTCATCCTGCTCATGGCCGCCGCCTCGCTCGCCGTCATCGTCTTCTTCGTACGCCGCGGCGCCGCCCGCGCCCAGGCCTGGCGGCTCACCGCCTCCGCGCTCGCCGGTCTCGCGCTCCTCGTCATCGCGGGCTACACGGTCAAGGACTTCGACGTGCTGGTCGGCGCGGGGCCCGGCTCGGCACTCAGCTGGGGTCTGCCCGCGGTGATCGCCCTCGCCGCCGTCGGGGGCCTCGTCCAGGGCGCCGTCCTCAAGGCCCGCAGGCCCGATGCGCACGCCCGGATCGGCCTCGGCAACGAGGCCTTCCAACTGGAGAAGGCGGCACGGTCGTCGGAGTGACGCCCGCGCCGCGCCACCGCCGATGTATGACGGAATTCTGACGGACACCCGCGGCCCCTGGTATCGGACGGCCGCGGGTGCTCGAATCGGTGGGTGAACTCCGAACCACCAGATGCACGAGCCGAGCGGCCCGAGCAGCCCGAGCAGCCCGAGCAGCCCGAGGAGCACGGGGCGCCCGTGGGCCGGCGGCTCGTGCTCGGCATGCTCGGCCTCGGCGCCCTGGGCGTGGCGGCCGCGCCCCGGCTCCAGCGGACCCTGGAGTCCTTCCTCGGCGCCGCCTCCGGCAAGGACCCGACCGGCCTCACCGGCCTGCTGCCCAACGGAGGCGGCTTCCGCTACTACTCGGTCGCCGCCTCCGTCCCGCGCCGCTCCGCCGCCGACTACCGTCTGACCGTCGACGGGCTGGTCGACCACCCCGCCACGTACAGCCTCTCGGAGCTGGCCGCGCTGCCGCAGACCCGTATGGTCCGCGATGTGCAGTGCGTCACGGGGTGGCGCGTCCCCGGCACCCCCTTCGAAGGCGTGCGGCTCTCCCGGCTGCTCGACGCCGCGGGGGTGCGCAAAGGTGCGCGCGCCGTCCGCTTCCGGTGCTTCGACGGGGCGTACACCGAGAGCCTGACCCTCGACCAGGCGCGCCGGGACGACGTCCTGGTCGCGCTGCGCATGCAGGACAAGCCCCTGGGCCACGACCACGGCGGCCCCGTGCGTCTGTACGTGGCCCCCATGTACTTCTACAAGTCCGCGAAGTGGCTCTCCGGCATCACGCTCACCGACCGTGTGGAGCCCGGCTTCTGGGAGCGGCGCGGCTACGACGTGGACGCCTGGGTCGGCCGGTCGAACGGACGGGACGATGCCCCCACTGCCTGAAGCCCCCGTGCCCGAAGCCCCCGTGCGGGCCGACCCGTCACGGGTACGCCGCTTCACCCCCGCCCAGCGCCGGGTGCACCGCGCCACGGCCGCCCTGATGGGGCTGTGTGTCGCCACCGCGGCCTGCCTGTACCTTCCCCAGCTCGCCGAACTCGTCGGGCGGCGCCTCCTCGTGGTCACCGTCCACGAGTGGTCCGGTCTGCTGCTCCCCGTCCCCGCCCTGCTGGGTCTGGCGTCCCGGGCCTTCCGGGGCGATCTGCGGCTGCTGAACCGCTTCGGCCCGCACGACCGGGTCTGGCTGCGGGCCGCCGTGCGCCGCGACCGCCGGCCCTCCGCGCGGCCCGCGGGGAAGTTCAACGCCGGGCAGAAGGTCTACGCGGCCTGGATCTCCGGCGCCGTGCTGGTCATGCTCGGAACCGGCTCGATGATGTGGTTCACGCACCTGGCCCCCCTGCTGTGGCGCACCGGGGCCACCTTCGTCCACGACTGGCTCGCTCTGGCCGTCGGCGTCGTCCTCGCCGGGCACATCGGCAAGGCCCTCGGCGATCCGGAGGCACGGCGCGGGCTGCGCAGCGGATGGGTCGACCGGGAGTGGGCGGAACGCGAACACCGGTTGTGGCGCCCGTGACACGACGGCGGCCGGCGCGAACGAGGCGCCGGCCGCCGAGCGGTACGGAGGGAACGGAACGGGCCGTCAGACCACCAGCGAAAGCAGCAGGACCAGGGCGCCCGCCACCACCGAGATGATCGTCTCCATCACCGACCAGCTCTTGACGGTCTGGCCGACGTCGAGCCCGAAGTACTCCTTCACGAGCCAGAAGCCCGCGTCGTTGACGTGGCTGAAGAACAGCGAGCCCGCGCCGATCGCGAGCACCAGCAGAGCGGTGTGCGTCGTCGACAGGTCGGCGGCCAGCGGCGCCACGAGACCGGCGGCCGACACGGTCGCCACGGTCGCCGATCCCGTCGCCAGGCGGATCACCACGGCGATGAGCCAGGCCAGCAGCAGCGCCGGGATCGACCAGCTCTTGGAGATGTCCAGGACCATCTGTCCGACACCGGAGTCGATCAGGGTCTGCTTGAAGCCGCCGCCCGCGCCGACGATCAGCAGCACACCGGCGATCGGGGCCAGGGACTTCTCGACCGTGCGGGAGATGCGCTCCTTGGTGAACCCGGCGGCCCGGCCCAGCGTGAACATCCCCACGACGACTGCGGTCAGCAGGGCGACCAGCGGGGAGCCGATGACGTCGAAGACCCGCTGCACCGTGTGCGTGGGGTCGTCGACGACGATGTCGACCAGTGCCTTCGCCAGCATCAGCACGACCGGCAGCAGCACGGTCGCGAGCGTCGCGCCGAAGCCGGGACGCTTCTCCAGCTCGTCGGACGCGCGCTGCGGCGTCATCTTCTCCGGCACCGGGACGTCCACCCAGCGGGCCGCGTACTTCGAGAACACGGGGCCCGCGACGATCACCGTCGGGATGGCGATCAGCACGCCGAACGCCAGGGTGACGCCGAGGTTGGCCTTCACCGCGTCGATCGCGACCAGCGGGCCGGGGTGCGGCGGAACCAGACCGTGCATCACGGACAGACCGGCCAGCGCGGGAACGCCGATCCGCATCAGCGAGAAGTTGCCGCGCTTGGCGACCATCAGTACGACCGGGATCAGCAGCACGATCCCGACCTCGAAGAACAGCGGCAGACCGATCACGGACGCGATCAGCACCATCGCCCACGGCATGCCGCGCCCGCCCGCCCTGGCCAGGATCGTGTCGACGATCTGGTCGGCGCCGCCCGAGTCGGCCAGCAGTTTGCCGAGGATCGCGCCCAGGGCGATCAGCACGCCCACACCGGCGACCGTGCTGCCGAGCCCCGTGCTGAAGCTCGCTATCGCCTTGTCCAGGGGGGCGCCGGCGACGGCGCCCAGCGTCAGCGAACCGATCGTCAGGGCCAGGAACGCGTGCAGCCTGAACCTGGTGATGAGCAGGACGATGACGGCGATGCCCACGAGGACGGCTATCCCGAGCTGGGCATGACCCGCCGAGGTGATCGGCTCGACGGGGTCCGCTGCCAGCATCTCGACGCTGAGACTGGTCACGGTGTCTTTCCCTTGCAGGTGAGGGGACGGGGGAGGGGTGCGGTGAAGGGCACCGGGCATGGGGGTGCCCGGCGTGTGCAGAGGGGAGCGGGGCCTCAGCCGGTGGGGGCCTCCAGGCCGCGCAGCGCGGCGACGGCCCGGTCGGTGATCTCCTCGGGCCCGCCGGAGACATCGACGGCGACGCCCGGCTCGTCCGGCTCCAGCGGTTGCAGCGTGGCGAACTGCGAGTCCAGCAGCGCCGTCGGCATGAAGTGGTTCTGCCGCCGCGTCATACGGTCCTCGATGAGCTTCCGGTCACCGGTGAGATGGACGAAGACGACACCCGGAGCGGCTGCCCGGAGCCGGTCGCGGTAGCTCCGCTTGAGGGCCGAGCTGCTGACCACCCCACCGAGCCCCGCCCGCCGGTGCGCCCACGCGCCGATGGCGTCCAGCCACGGCCGACGGTCGTCGTCGGTCAGCGGGACCCCGGCCGACATCTTGGCGATGCTGGCCGCGGGGTGGAAGTCGTCGCCCTCGGCGTACGGAACGCCGAGCCGGGCCGCGAGCAGGGGGCCGATCGTGGTCTTGCCGGTCCCTGCCACGCCCATGACCACGACGACATGGGGGGTGCGCTGAGGCTCCATCGTGCTCTCGCTGTCTTCGTCGACATCGTTGTGACACGACACTGAAGCCCATTAGGTCAGACGAATTCAAGAGACTGTGACGCAAAAGTCTGACTTTTTGTTTCCGCAGGTCGCCTCGTACGCTGAGCCCCATGACCACACGGGGCGGGGGCCTGCATGCCCATGTACTGGACACACTCGGGCCCGCGATCACCGCGGGGGAGTACCCGCCGGGCAGCGTGCTGCGCACCGACGAGCTCGCCCAGCGGTTCGAGGTGTCCCGGTCGGTCATGCGGGAGGCCGTCCGCGTACTGGAGTCGATGCACCTGGTGGAGTCCCGCCGCCGCGTCGGCGTCACCGTGCTCCCGGCCGACGAATGGAACGTCTACGACCCGCAGGTCATCCGCTGGCGCCTGGCCGGCGCCGACCGCGCCCGCCAGCTCCGCTCGCTGACCGTGCTCCGCTCGGCCGTCGAACCGGTCGCCGCCGGTCTCGCCGCGCGCCACGCCACCGCCGAGCAGTGCGCCCAACTCACCGAGTGCGCCCTCGGCATGGTCGCCACCTCACGCGGACAGCAGCTGGAGGAGTACCTGATCCACGACGTCGCCTTCCACCGCGTCATCCTCAACGCCTCCGGCAACGAGATGTTCGCCCGGCTCGGCGACGTCGTCGCCGAGGTGCTGGCGGGCCGCACCCACCACCAGGTCATGTTCGAGGACCCCGACCCGGCCGCGGTCACCCTGCACGTCCAGGTCGCCGAGGCGGTCCGGGAGGGCGACGCGGTCCGCGCCGAGGAGCTCACCCGCGAGATCGCTCTGGGCGCCCTGCACGAGCTGGACATCCTCGCGCCCTGAAACGTCCCACCTGAGGCCCCGCAACGGCCGGCGAGGTCCAGCCACTCCGGGCCCGCAGGGTCCGGACGACAGGTGCTAGGCCAGGAAGTCCCCGTCGACGTACACCCACGCGCCGTCCACCCGGGTGAACCTGCTGCGTTCGTCGAGCGCCCCGCCCTCGTACGACGCCCGGAACGTCACCGTGCCGGTGGAGTGGAACGCCGATCCCTCGCTCGTACCGAGGATCTCCAGCCCGGTCCACCGCAGCCCGGGCTCGAACTCGACCGACGCGGGGCGGGTTCCGGGATGCCAGGTGCGCAGCAGATAGGCCTCGTCGCGGACCACGAATGCGCTGTACCGGGACCGCATCAGCGCCTCCGCGGTCACCGCGGCGGCCTCGCCCGTGTGACAGCGCCCGCAGCACTCCCGGTACGCGGATCCGGAGCCGCACGGGCACACGTCGGGGTGCCGGGGAGCAGGGGCGGAGGGGCGGGGCTTGCGTCGGGCCATGGGCCCATTCTGCCGGGCCCGCGACCGGCCGACGGGCACGGTGTGCCCGGAAACGCATCGAGGACCGTGACTGCCGTCACGGTCCTCGTCGATGTGTCCGAGGGGGGACTTGAACCCCCACGCCCGATAAAGGGCACTAGCACCTCAAGCTAGCGCGTCTGCCATTCCGCCACCCGGACCGGTGGTCTGTCGCGGTTTCCCGCGGCGACGTGGAAAACCATAGCAAACATTCGGGGGTGCCTGATCACCCCCACCTTCCGCGGCTCCCGGCGTGAACGGCGTATGACGGGCCGGGACCGCCCTTGGGCGGGCACGGGGTCGGGAGGGAGGATGAGGGGCCAGCAGTGTCGACAGCGGGAGGAGCAAGCGTGAGCGAGTCGAGCGGGTCCGACAGGGCCAGGTCCGTCTCCGGCGAGGACGAGGTCGTCGACCTCTGCCGCGAACTTATCCGGATCGACACCAGCAACTACGGCGACCACTCCGGGCCCGGCGAACGCAAGGCCGCCGAGTACGTCGCAGAGAAGCTCGCCGAGGTCGGGCTCGAACCCGAGATCTTCGAGTCGCACCCGGGGCGCGCCTCGACCGTCGCCCGGATCGAGGGCGAGGACCCGTCGCGGCCCGCGCTGCTCATCCACGGCCACACCGACGTCGTACCGGCCAACGCACAGGACTGGACCCACCACCCGTTCTCCGGCGAGATCGCCGACGGATGTGTGTGGGGGCGCGGCGCCGTCGACATGAAGGACATGGACGCGATGACCCTCGCGGTCGTGCGCGACCGGCTGCGCAGCGGTCGCAAGCCGCCCCGCGACATCGTGCTGGCGTTCCTCGCCGACGAGGAGGCGGGCGGCACGTACGGCGCGCGCCACCTCGTCGACAAGCACCCCGGCCTCTTCGAAGGGGTGACGGAGGCCATCGGCGAGGTCGGCGGGTTCTCCTTCACCGTCAACGAGCAGCTGCGTCTCTACCTGGTCGAGACCGCCCAGAAGGGCATGCACTGGATGCGGCTCACCGTCGAGGGCACGGCGGGCCACGGCTCGATGACGAACAACGACAACGCGATCACCGAACTGTGCGAGGCGGTCGGGCGGCTGGGCCGGCACACCTGGCCCGTGCGGGTCACCAAGACCGTGCGGTCGTTCCTCGACGAGCTCTCGGACGCGCTCGGCACCCCCCTCGACCCCGAGGACATGGAGACCACGCTGGCGAAGCTCGGCGGCATCGCCAAGATGGTCGGCGCGACGCTGCGCAACTCCGCGGCGCCCACCATGCTCGGCGCCGGCTACAAGGTCAACGTGATCCCCGGCGAGGCCACGGCGCACGTCGACGGGCGGTTCCTGCCGGGCTACGAGGAGGAGTTCCTCGCCGACCTCGACCGGATCCTCGGCCCTCGCGTCAGGCGTGAGGACGTGCACTCCGACAAGGCGCTGGAGACCAGCTTCGAAGGCGACCTCGTGGATGCCATGCAGACGGCGCTGCGCGCCGAGGACCCCATCGCCCGCGCCGTCCCGTACATGCTCTCCGGCGGTACGGACGCCAAGTCCTTCGACGACCTCGGCATCCGCTGCTTCGGCTTCGCGCCGCTCAAGCTGCCGCCGGAGCTGGACTTCGCGGGGATGTTCCACGGAGTCGACGAGCGGGTCCCGGTGGACGGCCTGAAGTTCGGCGTCCGGGTGCTGGACCGGTTCATCGACGCGTCCTGACGGCCGGCCGGCCGCCCGCCGGCCCCGCCCGCAGAGCGGGGCGCTTGCACACTGCCCGGAGAGGCGGCCCCACCGGATCGGATTCCGGTGGGGCCGCCTCCGTGCGTTCGGACCGATGCGCCGACGACCGGGCGTGCTGGACCGAAACACCGATAATCGCCTGCGTGTACGGAGTTGACTGAGAAGAGTGAATGCGACCATAAGCTCGTAGCTCCATTACTCCCTCCTCGTTACAGGTGGTGCGGTCCGCGGCTTGGGACCGCATTGCCAACAAGGAGGAACAATGCTCAAGAAGGTCGTCGCTGCTGCGGCTGCCACCGGTGGTCTCGTTCTCGCGGGCGCGGGCCTCGCCGCCGCCGATGCCGGTGCCCAGGGTGCGGCTGTGCACTCCCCGGGTGTCCTGTCCGGCAACGTCGTCCAGGCGCCGATCCACGTGCCGGTGAACGTCTGCGGGAACACCGTCTCCGTGATCGGGCTGCTGAACCCCGCCTTCGGCAACACCTGCGTCAACCACTGACGTCGTGCCTCACCCCATAAGGGTCTGAGTCCTGGGCCCCGGAGTGCGTGCCATGCATTCCGGGGCCGATTGGGCATTCCGTGCACGCGCAAGGAGGCGCGTGTGCATTCCGGTAGGAACAAGGCAGGGAAAAGCTATGCGACAGGTCACGCGCAAAGGCCTGATCACCGTGGCGGCCGCGACCGGCGTACTCGCCGTCACCGGCGGCTACGCTCACGCCGACTCGGGCGCCCAGGGCGCCACTTCGGACTCGCCCGGCGTTCTGTCGGGGAACACCGTCCAGGTCCCGGTGCACATTCCGGTCAATCTGTGCGGCAACACCGTCAACGTCATCGGGGTGCTGAACCCGGCCGTGGGCAACCGCTGCGCCAACACGTCGCACAGCGGCAGCACCACGCCGTCCCGGGGCGGCGGGTCGCACGCGGGCGGCCACACCGGCGACTCGCCGGGTGTCGGCTCCGGCAACCACGTCCAGGTGCCCGTCGACGTGCCGGTCAACGTCTGCGGCAACAGCGTCACCGTCGGAGGCCTCGGCAACACGGCCACGGGCGACCGGTGCGACAACGGCGGAACCCCGAGCACGCCGCCCGACCGCCACGTCCCGACGAAGCCGCCCACCACGCCCCAGCACCCGGGTCACCCGACCACCCCGGGCGGGCACACCCCGGGCGGGCACACCCCCGGCGGACACACCCCGGGCCACCCGAACCAGCCGGGGAACCCGAACCAGCCGGGAAACCCCAACAACCCGGGCACCCAGGTCGTCGCCCCGCCGCAGCAGACGGCCCAGCTCGCCGAGACCGGCAGCTCCCTGCCGCTGGGCACGATCCTGCCCGTCGGCGCCGGTGCGCTGCTCGGCGGCGTGATCCTCTACCGCAGGGCACGAGCGGCCGCGTAGTCGGCGTCCGGCGTGCACGGCCGTATCGGCAGAAACAGATCGGGCTCCGCACCGTGCGGAGCCCGATCTGTTCCGTCAGCGGCCCGTGGTCGGCGGACCGTCGTCAATGATTGATGGACCGTGGTCGGCGGTCGATGGTCTGCGATCCCCCGGGCGGGTGCGTTCCGGAGTTCTCTTTTCGGTCTGTCTCCGGGCGTGGTCCCGTGCTCCCGGCGTCGGCTCCTGCGTCCCCGTGGTCACATACGGCTCCCGCGACACATGCGCCTCAGTTCACCACGTGGCGCGCGCCTGGCGGATGATCCGTCGGCGCAGCCGCACCCTGCGGCTGCCGTCGGGATCCAGTCTGAGGCGGTCCAACTCCCAGTGTCCGTACTCCGCATGGTCCGTCAGCAGGCGGGTGGTCTCCTTGCGGGAGACTCCGCGCGGGACATACACGTCGACAAATTCGTATTCCGGCATCGCATCTATTGTGCGGGCACCGGCCCGGTACGGATAGCGTCTGCAGTATGTCTGATGCTGCGCAGCCCACCGCTGCCGAGGTACGCGCCGCCGCCGAGGCGGTCAAGACCGCGCTCGACCGACACCTGGCCGCGGTCGAGCGGAGGTCGGGCGAGGACGATCCGGCCGTCTACGAGGCGTTCAACGAGCTGGCCGCCGCGGCAGAGGAGTACGACGAGCTCCTCTACGACCGCTACGACGAGGTCACCCCCTTCGAGATCCCCGGCACGGAGGAGAGCCTGCCCCCGTACGCGGGACCCGAGGAGCCGAACGCGCTGAGCGTGCTGATCCGCCGGGACTACGCGGTGCTGGAGCCACAGCGTCTGATGGCCCAGGCCCGGCGGGTCGAGGCCGCCGAGGAGGAGAACGGAACCCAGGGCGAGGAGTCGGCCTCCGACACCGTCCACGGGGCCCTCAGCATCCTCTTCGGGGAGTTCGAGCCGGACGAGATCGCCAGCCGGGCCAAGGAGTTCGGTCTGGAGGAGGGCGATTCCACGCTGTGGGTGACCGCGGCCGACGAGCCCGCCGACCCCGGTGAATGGCTCGACGCCCCCTTCGACCAGGCCGACCCCGAACACGTCGTCTGCCGCTTCGACGTCAGCGCGGTCTTCGACGACGAGTCGGAGCACGACTCCGACGGTGAGTACGACGAGCCCGAGGAGGGCCAGGACCCGGAACGCCTGGAGGCGGACCGCTGAGCGGCCCTGCCGGTGCCCCTTGCCGTGGGACCCGGTTCCCTGCGGGACACCGGGCCTCGCGCGGGGCGGTGGCGGGGCACGCCCGTAGTGGGGGGGGCGACGGCGCCCCGGGTGCCGGGTGCGGCGCCATGCGCCTGGTGCCGGGCCGGGCCCGTGTCCAGCCCGGCCTACGACAATCCTGTCCGCTCCGGTTCGGCTCGCTCCGGCTCGGTCCGGTTGGGCTCGCTCCGGTTGGGCTCGCTCCGACTCGGCCCGCTCCGGTCGGTCCGGCCCGGTTCCGTTGTATCGGCCGCCGCGTCCGGCCGCCGCGTGTCCGGCCGGGGACCCGCCGGCCGGCGAGCCCACGGCCCGTCCCCTACTGCGCCCCCGGCACCTGGGCGCGCACCAGCCCCGGCAGTCTTGTGGTCCGCGGCTTCGGCGGGACCTCGGCCACCGCGTGACCCAGAGCCTGCTCCACACCGTGCACCACGGACAGATGCCGCTCGCCCCGGCCGAATGCCGTGTAGACCCACGACCGGGTCAGCGCCTGCGCCGCGTCGCCCGGCAGCACGACCACCACGGCGGGCCAGCGCCGCCCCACCGCCTGATGCGCGGTGAGCGCCCACCCGTGTCGCACGCACTGCTCGACCCGTTCCTTCGGGACGACGACGGGCGCGCCCTCGCAGTCCAGGTGGAGCCCGTCCGCGTCGGCCTTCACCACGCGGCCGAGAACGCTGCGCCCCGGTACCGGCGTGTACGCGATCCGGTCGTCCGGGTCGAAGCCGCCGAACCGGCCGGGGCCGGGATTCAGCCGCTCCTTCAGCGCGACGTTCAGCGCGCGGGTGCCCGCGGCTCCGCCGTGGCCCGGCGTGATCACCCGGGTCTGCTCCGGCGGCACTCCGATCGCCCTCGGCACCGAGTCGGCGACCAGCTGCACCGCGCGGTGGACCGCCTCGCCGGCGTCGCGCACGGGGACGATCACAACCTCCTTGCCGGGGGCCTTGACCTGCCCGAGTTCCCCGATGCCGATGCCGGAGACCAGCTCCCCGATCGGACCCGGGTCGGGCGTGCGGGACACGATCTGCGGGCAGACCCGGGCCGCGAGCAGGTCCGCGAAGACCCGGCCGGGGCCCGCGGACCACAGCACACCGGGGTCACCGCTCAGCACGAGCCGGGCACCGTCGGGAAGCGACTCGACCAGCATCGCCGCGTTCTCGACGTCCAGCTGCGGGGCGTCGAGCAGGACGAGCAGGTCGAGGTCCAGGGCGCCCTCGGCGTCTCGGCCGGGCCCTTCGCCGGCGAGCAGTCCGGGGACGGTCACCACGGCGTCGCCCGGGTCGCCCGGGGTCGCCCCGGCCGCCGCCGCGACCAGGTCCGCGAAGCGCCGGCGGCCGTCGGCGGTGTGCGCGGCGGCGCAGACGCGCAGGCCCAGCGAGCGGGCCGCGACGAGCAGGGCGGCCGGCTCGGAGGCGGCGGCCTCGCCCCCGGTGTGCAGCACGAGGCCGTGCCCGGCGACCGCATGGATCAGCTCCGCCGCGGAGCGGGGCGCGGACCGGGCCGCAGACTCCCATGCGGCCATGTCGGAACCGTCCGCCTTCGGCAGCGAGTTCACGATTCTCGCCAGGCCGTCCGCGAGGCTCTCCTCGGCGAGTGCGCAGCGCTCCAGGCCGATCAGGACACGCACCGGCCGCTCGGCCTCCGCGTCCTCGGACGCTTCGGCCGCCGTCGCGGACCCGCCGTCCTCCAGGGCGTCCTGGAAGACGAGCACGTCTCCCTCGGTGATGGCGCTCTGCACGGCCGCATCGGGGTCGGGCACCGAACGCTGCGCGAGTGCGGTGGCGAGCGCGGGCGCGCCGAGCGCGGTGTGACCGGCGAGCGCGGCCTGTTCCAGGAGCCAGACGGCGATCGCGCGGCCCCGGCGCTCGTCGTCCGGGCGGCACTCCGCCCCCAGCAACGCCCGCGCGAACCCGTCGGCCTGCTCGGGCCTGACCCCGCCGACCCGCAGTACCTGCCAGGGGTCCGCGCGGAGCGCCGCCTCGGCGTCCTCGCCGAGCACCGCCGCGGCCTGCGGTGCGAGCGCGGTGGGTGCGCCGCCCTCGCCGAGCACCGCCCGCACGGCATCCACGGTCTCCGGTGCGGGGCCCGTCCGGGCCGCCGCCACGTCGGGCGCGGGCCGCCGCTCGGGAGGGGGTGCGGGCCGCCGCCGCTCCGGCTCCGGCTCGCGGAAGGCACCGGCCACGGGGCGCTCACCGCTCTCCACGGCGCGCACGGCGGCCAGCAGATCGGCCGCCGTCCCGCTCAGTTTGCCGCCGCTGTGGATCGGCTCCTTCTTCTCCGCCTTGCGCTGCTCGATCCGCTCCCGCAGCTCCCGCTGAGCGGCCAGCTCGGCCTGCGCCTCGGACAGCTCCTCGGCCTCGGACACATCGGAGCCCTTGCCGTCCCCGTCGCTGCCGACGATCCCGTCCGCTCCGCCGGACCCGCCGTCCCCGGCGGCGTCCCCGTCCGACTGCGCGGCGCCGGAGTCCTGGTCCCGAACGCCGCCCCCGGTGTCGCCGTCGTGCCCACCGAGGCCGTCGGCGGCCTGTCCGGCGCCGCCCTCCTGGACCCCGGCACCGGTCTCCGCATCGCTGTCGGTGGCCGTCGGCGAGCCGTCGGCCTCGAACTCGGCGCCCTCGGCCCCTTCCGCGCTCGCGGCGCGGCCCGTGGCCTTCGGATCCGTACTCACAGCGTGCTCCAGTCCTGGTCGGGATAGCGGTGCAGGGGCGCCGAGACATCGTCCAGCGCCCGGCAGATCTCGTCAGGAAGACTAAGCGTCTCCACTGACAGTGCCGCCGTGAGCTGCTGCGCCGTGCGGGCACCGACGATGGGGGCGGCCACGCCGGGGCGGTCGCGTACCCAGGCGAGGGCGACCTGGAGGGGGGTGGCCGCCAGCCCGTCGGCCGCGGTGGCCACCGCGTCGACGATGCGGCTCGCGGCGTCGTCCAGGTACGGCGCGACGAAGGGCGCCAGGTGCTCGGACGCGCCGCGCGAATCGGCGGGTGTCGCGTGCCGGTACTTGCCCGTCAGCACCCCTCTGCCGAGCGGCGAGGACGGCAGCAGCCCCACGCCGAGGTCCAGCGCGGCAGGCAGCACCTCCCGCTCGACGCCGCGCTGGAGCAGCGAGTACTCCATCTGCGTACTGGCCAGGCGGACCCGCCCGGCGGGCCCCGCGAGCTGCCAGGTCGCCGCCTTCGCGAGCTGCCAGCCGCAGAAGTTGGACACGCCCGCGTACCGTGCGCGCCCGCTGGTGACGGCGATGTCGAGGGCCTGGAGGGTCTCCTCCAGAGGGGTCTCGGGGTCGAACGCGTGCACCTGCCACAGGTCGACGTAGTCGGTGTTCAGCCGGCCCAGCGAAGCGTCGAGCGCGCTCAGCAGATGCCCGCGCGACCCGTCGAACCGCCGCTCCGGGTCGGGGACACTGCCCGCCTTCGTGGCGATGACCAGGTCCCGTCGCGGCACCAGCCCGTCGACCAGCTGCCCGAGCAGGTACTCGGCCTCGCCGTCGCCGTACACATCGGCCGTGTCGACGAGTGTGCCGCCCGCCTCCCAGAAGGCCTTCAACAGGTCCGCGGCGTCGTTCTCGTCGGTGTCCCGCCCCCAGGTGAGGGTGCCGAGCCCGATGCGGGACACACGCAGGCCCGTACGGCCGAGATGCCTCTGCTCCATGGGCTGTGAGATTACTGGCCGGGCGTCGTCGCGTGGGGGCCTGTGGACAACCTGTCGCCGCCCCGTTCCTGACGCATCCCCGGCCCGCGCGCTAGAGTCCCCGCCTACAGGGACGTTACTGATCAGTAAGGGGATCGGCCATGCAGCTCGGGATCAACCTCGGCTACTGGGGCGCCGGGATGGACGCGGACAATCTCGCCGTGGCCCAGGAGGCCGACCGGCTCGGCTACGCGGTCTGCTGGGCCGCCGAGGCCTACGGCTCCGACGCGCCCACCGTGCTCGCCTTCGTCGCCGCGCAGACCGAGCGCATCGACATCGGTTCGGCGATCATGCAGATCCCGGCGCGCCAGCCCGCCATGACGGCCATGACCGCCGCGACCCTCGACTCGCTCTCCGGCGGCCGTTTCCGGCTCGGCCTCGGCGTCTCCGGCCCGCAGGTCTCCGAGGGCTGGTACGGAGTGAAGTTCGACAAGCCGCTCGCCCGCACCCGCGAGTACGTCGAGATCGTGCGGAAGGCGATGACGCGCGAGCGCCTGTCGTACGAGGGCGAGCACTGGACGCTGCCGCTGCCGGGCGGCCCGGGCAAGCCGATCAAGCTGACCGTGCACCCGGAGCGCGAGCACATCCCGCTGTACATCGCGGCGATCGGCCCGAAGAACCTGGAGCAGACCGGCGAGATCGCCGACGGCGCCCTGCTGATCTTCCCGGCCGCCGAGCACCTGGAGGAGACTGCGATCCGGCACATCCGCGCCGGACGCGAGAAGGCCGGGAAGACCATGGAGGGCTTCGACGTCGTCCCGACGCTGCCGCTCGCCGTCGGCGCCGACAAGGACGTGACGGCCCTGGCCGACATGTTCCGCCCGTACACGGCGCTGTACGTGGGCGGCATGGGCAGCCGCAAGCAGAACTTCTACAACCAGCTGGCCCAGCGCATGGGATACGAGCAGGAGGCCGCCGAGATCCAGGACAAGTACCTGGGCGGCGACAAGCAGGGGGCGGCCGCGGCCGTTCCGCACCAGCTCATCGACTCGACGACCCTGCTCGGTTCGGTCGAGCGCATCGCCGACCGGATGAAGGCCTACGCGGCGGCCGGCGTCACCACGCTCACGCTGGCACCCGCGGGCTTCACGCTCGACGAGCGGATCGCCTCGCTCCGGGCGGGCGCCGAGGCGCTGGAACTGGCCGGGCTGGCGTAACGCACCCCGCCTTCCCGCGACCGGGCGGGGAGCGGAGGTTCTCGCGGCCGTGGTGGGGGCTCGGGGGTCTTCCCCGCCACGGCCGTCAGCGGGAACAACGCGCCACCGCCCGCTCGGTTACGCGCGCCTGCCGCACGCGCCGTCCTCCGTTCGGCCGAGGTGCGCCAGGACTGCTGTTGCCGCCGCCCCGACGCCGCACTTGACTCGTCATCTGAGTCGTCCTGTGCGGGACCGTGCATGGAGGTGCCAGTGATGCTGTCCGTGAAGAGCCTGTTCCAGGAGATCCTCGACGACGACGGCTCGTTCCGGCTGTTCTGCTCCATCGCGGCAGGCGGGGAGGCCCAGGGCGGGTGGGAGAACGGACGGATCGCGGCGCTCGTCCCGGCGGCCGAGCGCGACCTCGCGCCGAAGATCGCACGGCACGGCGCCGACGAGGACAAGCACGGACGCATCTTCCACGCCCTGCTCAGACGGCGCGGACTCACCCCCGTCGAGATCCCCCCGGAGACGGACTACACGATGCTCCTGGAGCACCACGGCATCGGCCTGGCCCACGAGCGGCTGCGCCGGGACGAACCGCTCGCCGTGCGGGACATCGTCGTCTACCTCGCGCACAGCCGGGTCACCGAGCAGCGCGCGGCCGAGCAGATGGAGCTGCTGCGCCGGTACTTCGCCGACCACCCCGACATCGGCCGCGCGGTCCGGATGATCTCCGACGACGAGGACAACCACCTCGCCTACTGCCACGAGGAGTTGCTGCGCTTCGCACACGCGGGCTACGGCCGCGCGATCCAGCAGGTCCTGCGCGAGAGCGCGCTCGCGGAGATCCGCATCCACCGCGACGTGAGCCTCGCCGTCATGGGGCACATGGCCCGCATCCTCGGCTGGCCGCGGATCAAGTCCGCGGTGCTCGCGGCGGGCATCCACGCCCAGTACCTCTACGAGCGCCTCGTCGGCTGGCGGCGCATGGTCACGCTGCGGATGCCGGAGCACCGCGACGCACTCGGCGGTCCCGCGACCCCGGCCCCTGAGTTCGCCCAGCCCTGAACCGCCCCGGCCGGCCGTTCACCGGTCGTCCCGCGCCTTCACGGGCCGCCCCGGCCCGGCCCCCGCCCCGGAATCCCGAGCGCGCCCCGCCGGGGTCCGGACCCGGGGCCGCGCCCCCTACAACCAGCCGCGTCGCTTGAAGAGCCGGTGCAGAAAGATCTCCAGCGCCACCATCAGCGTGATGACCGCCGGATACCCCCACACCCAGTGCAGCTCCGGCATGTCGTCGAAGTTCATGCCGTAGATGCCGGCGATCAGCGTGGGCACCGCTGCCATCGCCGCCCAGGCGGAGATCTTCCGCATGTCGTCGTTCTGCCGCACGCCCATCTGCGCCAGATGCGCGGACAGGATGTCCG
Organism: Streptomyces sp. NPDC002004; assembly: GCF_053593975.1. Classification (NCBI taxonomy): domain Bacteria; kingdom Bacillati; phylum Actinomycetota; class Actinomycetes; order Kitasatosporales; family Streptomycetaceae; genus Streptomyces; species Streptomyces sp. NPDC002004. The sequence goes on along the minus strand of NZ_JBSFDP010000005.1, from coordinate 331,427 downwards.
ACACGAGCCGGTCCAGGCCCTCCACGGACTCGTTCACGCGTGTCAGGTGGTCGTTGACGTCACGCAGGAAGGGCTGCGCGGACCTCTCCACGTACGGCACGGCGGCCGAGAAGATCCCCGCACCGGACAGCCGGATGAGCGGCACGCTCAGCGGGCCCGTCGCCCGCCGGAATTCGAGGATCTGGCGCTTGAAGTTGTAGATCCGTGAGGCCGTGTTGCGGGAGTCCCCGCCGCTCGGCGAGAAGACCTCCGCCTCCAGCTCCTCCAGGTCGGTCTGGAGCTCCGCCGCGACCTCCAGATAGTTGTCAACCGTGGCGTCGGCGATCGAGTACAGCACCGCCGTCGGGCCGTGTTTGAGCACCTCGGACTCGTGCTCCAGACGCTTGCGCACGAGCCCGAGCGGCGACTCCTCGCCATGGCGCACCGTCACGACGAAGGAGTCGCCCATGAAGATCATGATCTCGCCGGACGAGACGGTGTCGCTCTCGGGCTCGTACGTCACGGGCTTGAGCACCATGAACAACGAGTCGTCGTACACCTCCAGCTTCGGCCGCTGATGCGCGTTGAGGGCGTCCTCCACCGCCAGCGGGTGGAGCCCGAAGGACCCCGCGACCCGGTCGAACTCGTCCTCCGCCGGCTCGTAGAGGCCGATCCAGACGAAGGCGTCGCCCTCGGCGCGCGCCTGGGCGAGGGCCTCGCCGAAGTCCTCGGGGCCCTCGGTCCGGTGCCCGCCCCGGTAGATGCCGCAGTCCACGATCATGGGGCGACTTCTTCCCGGTCGGCTCCCGGGGCACACCCGGTCGGCGGAGGCACTGTCGCACTGCTGTTCACGCTCCCCAACGTACCGGCAGGGTTCTCCGCCCGTACCGGTATCGGATCCGGACCGTACCGGCGGGCAACTAGGCTGGCGGCCATGCCCACCCTGATCCTCGTCCGGCACGGACGGTCCACCGCGAACACAGCGGGCGTGCTCGCCGGGTGGACGCCCGGCGTCGCCCTCGACGAACGGGGCGCCGCCCAGGCCGCCGCGCTGCCCGGACGGCTCGCGGACATCCCCATCGCCACCGCGGTCACCAGCCCTCTGCAGCGCTGCCGGGACACCCTCGCCCCGCTGATCGCCGCCCGCCCCGGTCTGGAACTGCACACCGAGGACCGCATCGGCGAGTGCCACTACGGCGACTGGTCCGGCCGCAAGCTCGCCGAGCTCAAGGACGAGCCGCTGATGGAGGTCGTCCAGGCGCATCCGTCGGCCGCGGCGTTCCCCGGCGGCGAGTCCATGCGGGCCATGGCGGCCCGGGCCGCCGAAGCGGTGCGCGAGTGGAACGCGCGCGTACGGGCCGACTTCGGCGAGGACGCCACCTACCTGATGTGCTCCCACGGAGACATCATCAAGTCCCTCGTCGCGGACGCGCTGGGCCTGCACCTCGACCTGTTCCAGCGCATCTCCGTCGAACCCTGCTCGGTCACGGTCATCCGCTACACACGGCTGCGCCCGTTCCTCGTACGCCTCGGGGACACCGGAGACTTCGCTTCGCTGGTGCCGCGCGAGAACCCTGCCGACAATGACGCCACACGGGAGGGCGACGCCGCCGTCGGGGGCGGTGCGGGCGCACCGTGATCGTCGTCCGCAGTAGGGTGAAGCGGTCGGAGTAGCCCACAAGTAGCCCACGAGTTCCCAGCAGCGCCAAGCAGCACGGTTCACAGCAGCCGTCGCCGTCGATCCCCTCTCGATTCCAATGGAGACAGGACGTGTCCCGTCAGGTGTTCCTCTATGACCCGCCGGACCGCTTCGTGGCCGGTACGGTCGGGCTGCCCGGGCGCCGCACCTTCTTCCTCCAGGCCTCCGCCGGAGCCCGCGTGACCAGCGTCGCCCTCGAGAAGACCCAGGTGGCCGCGCTCGCCGAACGCATGGACGAACTGCTCGACGAGGTGGTGCGCCGCAGCGGCGGCAGCGCCTCCGTCCCCGCGGTCGCTCCCACCGACATCGCCGACACCGCCCCCCTCGACTCACCCGTCGAGGAGGAGTTCCGGGTCGGCACCATGGCTCTGGCCTGGGACGGCGAGGAACAGCGCATGATCGTCGAGGCCCAGGCCCTCGTCGAGCTGGAGGCCGACACCGAGGAGGACCTCGCCGCTGCCGAGGAGCGGCTCCTCCAGGACGAGGAGAACGGCCCGCCGATGCTCCGGGTCCGGCTCACCGGAACCCAGGCCAGGGCCTTCGCCAAACGAGCCCTCGACGTCGTCAACGCGGGGCGCCCGCCCTGCCCGCTGTGCAGCCTGCCGCTCGACCCGGAGGGACACGTATGTCCGCGCCAGAACGGATACCGGCGCGGCGCGTGAACGCCGCCGAGCTGCTCGCCCGGGGCGAGCTGACGGTGCGCGGCCGGATCCGGGAGGCCTCGAACGCGGTGTTGTTCTGCGAGGTCGCCCAGGACGGCCACCGTGCCCGGTGCGTCTACAAGCCGGTGGCGGGGGAGCGGCCGCTGTGGGACTTCCCCGACGGGACCCTCGCCCAGCGCGAGGTGGCCGCGTACGAGGTGTCCGAGGCGCTGGGCTGGGGTCTTGTGCCGCCGACCGTGCTGCGCGAGGGGCCCTACGGCGAGGGCATGTGCCAGCTGTGGATCGAGGCAACGGCCGAGCCGGACCTGCTGGCGCTGGTCGACGGTGACGAGCCGGAGCCCGGCTGGAAGGCGATCGGATTCGCCGACGTCGGAGGCGGGCGCACGGCGCTGCTCGTGCACGCGGACGACGAGCGGCTGCGGCGCCTCTCCGTGCTCGACGCGGTGATCAACAACGCCGACCGCAAGGGCGGGCACCTGCTGCCGGCCGAGGACGGGCAGCTCTACGGGATCGACCACGGCGTCACCTTCAACGTCGAGGGGAAGCTGCGGACGCTGCTCTGGGGATGGGCCGGGGAGGCGCTCACGGAGGAGGCCGTGGCGGCCCTCCGGCAGCTCGGGACCTCCCTGAACAAGGGCGAGCCGCTCGCCGAGCGGCTCGGCTCCCTGATCACCGCCGAGGAGCTGGACGCCACCCGCGCGCGGGTCTCCTCCCTGCTCGACGCCGGGGTGCACCCCGAACCCTCGGGGGAGTGGCCGGCGATTCCCTGGCCGCCGGTCTAGCCTCGGGCCGGCCACTGACGCCCCGGCGCGCCGGCGCGCCGCGTTCGGGTCCGCCCCGGACCCTGGACACGGCGGGCGATCTCCCGGCGCCGGGCCCGGCGGTCGGGCCCGCCCGGGCCCCGCTTTCGGCCGCGGCCGGCCCGACGCACACGAGCGCCCGCGCCGCAAGAGCGCCGGTTTGGTCAATCGGGCCGGTCCGGTTCGTATGAAGAACTCACGTCCGGTTAGGCTCATGGCATGCATGCCTGGCCCGCTTCTGAGGTCCCCGCCCTGCCCGGACAGGGCCGCGACCTCCGGATCCACGACACCGCGACCGGTGGGCTCGTCACCCTCGACCCCGGTCCCGTCGCCCGTATCTACGTCTGCGGCATCACCCCGTACGACGCGACCCACATGGGTCACGCGGCGACCTACAACGCGTTCGACCTCGTGCAGCGCGTGTGGCTCGACACCAAGCGGCAGGTTCACTACGTCCAGAACGTCACCGACGTCGACGATCCGCTCCTGGAGCGCGCCGTGCGCGACGGCGTCGACTGGACCGGTCTCGCCGAGCGCGAGACCGCCCTCTTCCGCGAGGACATGACCGCACTGCGGATGCTGCCGCCGCAGCACTACATCGGCGCCGTCGAGGCCATACCCGGCATCGTGCCGCTCGTCGAGCGGCTCCGTGACGCGGGTGCCGCCTACGACCTGGACGGCGACATCTACTTCTCGGTCGAGTCCGACCCGCACTTCGGAGAGGTGTCGAACCTCGACGCCGCCGCCATGCGGCTGCTCTCCGCCGAGCGCGGTGGCGACCCGGACCGGCCCGGCAAGAAGAACCCGATCGACCCGATGCTGTGGATGGCCGCCCGGGAGGGCGAGCCCAGCTGGGACGGCGGCAGCCTCGGCCGCGGCCGCCCCGGCTGGCACATCGAGTGCGTGGCGATCGCCCTGGACCACCTCGGCATGGGCTTCGACGTCCAGGGCGGCGGCTCCGACCTGGCCTTCCCGCACCACGAGATGGGCGCGTCGCACGCCCAGGTGCTGACCGGCGAATTCCCCTTCGCCCAGGCGTATGTGCACGCCGGCATGGTCGCTCTCGACGGCGAGAAGATGTCCAAGTCCAAGGGCAATCTGGTCTTCGTGTCCAAGCTGCGGCGCGACGGCGTCGACCCGGCCGCGATCCGGCTGGCGCTGCTGGCGCACCACTACCGGGCCGACTGGGAGTGGACCGACGGCGTCCTCGAGGAGGCCGTGGCACGGCTCGGCCGCTGGCGCTCTGCTGTCTCCCGCCCGGACGGGCCGTCCGCCGACGCCCTCGTCGAGGAGATCCGCGAGGCCCTGGCGCACGACCTCGACGCCCCGGCGGCCCTCGCGGCCGTCGACCGCTGGGTCCGCCTCCAGGAGGAGAGCGGAGGCACCGAGGAGGGGGCGCCCGGCCTTGTGTCGCGCACCGTCGACGCGCTCCTCGGCGTCGCCCTGTAAGGGGCCGCCGGTGAGGGTCCGTCTGTAAGGACCCGCTCGCCCACGACATCAGGGGCGGTGCACCGTGTGTGCACCGCCCCTGTGCGTTTCGGTCCGCCCGGATCGCCCGGTCGGAATCGGCCCCGGATCAGTCGTCCGACGTATCCTCCGGATCGGAGCTCTCGGAGCTCTCGGAGCTGCTGGAGCCGCCGGTGTCACCGGAGCCGCCCTCCTGGCCCGCCGCGCCGTCCGTGCCCTCGCCGCCGCTCGTCCGCGGCGGCTTCGGCGGGCGGGTGCGCTCGCTCGGGGTGTCCCGCAGATACGACGCACCCTCGCCGCCGTCCGTGGCGTGGCCGGCGGACGGACCGCCGCCGTCGCGGCGCCGCAGATACCGCTCGAACTCGCGGGCGATGGCCTCACCGGTGGCCTCCGGGAGCTCCGCCGTGTCGCGGGCCTCCTCCAGCGTCTGTACGTACTCGGCGACCTCGCTGTCCTCGGCGGCCAGCTGGTCCACGCCGAGTTGCCACGCGCGCGCGTCCTCCGGGAGCTCGCCGAGCGGGATCCTCAGGTCGATCAGGTCCTCGAGACGGTTCAGCAGGGCCAGCGTCGCCTTCGGGTTCGGCGGCTGCGACACGTAGTGCGGCACCGCCGCCCACAGCGACACCGCCGGGACGCCCGCGTGGGTGCACGCCTCCTGGAGGATCCCGACGATGCCCGTCGGGCCCTCGTACTTGGTCTCCTCCAGGTCCATCCGCCGGGCCAGGTCCGGATCGGAGGTGACCCCGCTGACGGGTACCGGACGCGTGTGCGGAGTGTCGCCGAGCAGTGCGCCCAGGATGACCACGAGCTCCACGCCGAGTTCGTGCGCGAAGCCGAGCAGCTCGTTGCAGAACGACCGCCACCGCATCGACGGCTCGATGCCGCGCACCAGCACCAGGTCGCGCGGCTTCTCGCCGCCGACCCGTACCACCGACAGCCGTGTCGTCGGCCAGGTGATCTTGCGTACGCCGGCGTCCAGCCACACGGTGGGCCGGTTGACCTGGAAGTCGTAGTAGTCCTCGGCGTCGAGCGCCGCGAACACCTCGCCCTTCCACTCCCGCTCCAGATGCGCGACCGCGGTGGAGGCGGCGTCGCCGGCATCGTTCCAGCCCTCGAACGCGGCCACCATGACCGGGTCGACCAGCTCGGGAACCCCCTCGAGCTCGATCACCCAGCGCCTCCTTCCGACGTTCCCCCAGAACCTTGAGGGCCTGGGGGGTGCCCCCACTCGCGTACGCCCCAACCTTACGGCTTTTGCCGGGACCCTCCGCAGCCCCTTTGCACGGGGGAGTGAACGCATCACTGCCCCGGTCGGAACCCGGGAACACGCGTCCGGAACGGCGAAACGGGGCTTCACGGAACCGAATCGGCCATGCGCGACGCCGGAACAGCCGTCCGCGGCGCGGGAACAGCCGCAGGCTGCGCGGGAACAGCCTTACGCGGCGGGCGAACAGCCGCCCATGTGGTGGGAACGGCCGGCCACGGCACGGGCCGCCTGCCGCGCGCCGGATTCCCCGACGCACGGGAGGGGTGTCTAGAGCGTGGAGCGCAGCCACTGCTCGACGCTGGCGATGTGCACGGTCGCCCACGACCTGGCCGCCTCCGCGTCCCGGTCGCGCAGCGCGGCGAGGATGGCACGGTGTTCGTGCAGAGTGCGGCTGACCGCGTCCTCCTGCGTCAGACCGCGCCAGATCCGGGCCCGGGTGGTCGGCCCGGACAGTCCGTCGAGCAGGGAGCAGAGCACCGAGTTGCCCGAGCTCTGCACGATGCTCCGGTGGAACTCGAGGTCGGCCGCGACCAGCTCCTCCACCGACGGAGCGTCCCCCAGGGCGTCCAACTGTGCCCCCAGCGCGTCCAGTTCGGTCTCGCCGATCCGGGTGCTCGCCATCGCCGTCGCGGCCGGTTCCAGGATGCGCCGGACCGTCAGGAACTCCAGGACGGTGTCGTCGCGGTGGAAGTCGACGACGAAGCTCAGCGCCTCCAGGAGCAGTTGCGGATCGAGGCTCGTGACATACGTCCCGTCGCCCTGCCGTACGTCGAGGATGCGGATCAGCGAGAGCGCCCGCACCGCCTCCCGCAGCGAGTTGCGGGACAGCCCCAGTTCGGCGGCGAGTTCGCTCTCCTTGGGGAGCCGGTCCCCGGGGCTCAGCGCCCCGGAGACGATCATGCCCTTGATCTTCTCGATGGCCTCGTCGGTGACCGCCACGGCTCCCCCTCGATACATCCGATGAATGGGGTCATTATGGCCTGACTTCCCTCTCCTCATGAAGTGGCCTGAACCCGCCGTGGGACAGGTGAGCACTGTGGTCAACTTTCGTGCGGAGTAGGTGAGTTCGCCTTCGGTCCTGGTCGGCGCAGGAGGAGAATCCGGCTATGGGGAGCACACCGGAACAGGCACGGGCACCCGAGCCGGGCCCGTCCGCCGTGTACAACGTCGTCCAGCACAGCACCGTCGAGTACCTGATCCAGGCCGGGTACGTGCACGGCGACATCACGGTCAACCTCCCTCCGCGGCCCGGCCCCCTGGACACGGCGGCCGAGGCGCTGGCCAGGAGCGTGCGCGCCCAGTGGTCGGCCGAGGTGGGCGCCTGGCAGCTCGGCGAGGTCGGCGCACCGCTCGCCGTGCGATGGCGCGCCGAATGGGGCGAGAGCGACGGCGGGACCCCTCCGGCTCCGTCGCCCGCGCGCAGCGACCGTGTCGGGGACGTCGTCGACGGTCTGCTGTCCCGCAGGGAGCGCCGCCTCGTCGTGCTCGGCGGCCCCGGGTCGGGCAAGTCCACCTTCCTCGCGCTCCTCGTGCTGGCGCTCGCCGATGGCCACCTCGGCGACCTGACCCGGCAGCGGGCCGGCGACCGGAGCCTGCCGGTGCCCGTGCTCCTCACGCTGGAGTCGTGGACCGCCGAGACCACCCCCTTCAAGGAGTGGCTGACCGCCCGGATCACCGAGGACCACCCGGGGCTGCCCCGCGTCGACGGCGCCCACCCCGCCGAGCGGCTGATCAGGGAGTTCCGGGTGCTGCCCGTCCTGGACGGCCTCGACGAACTGCCCGAGCAACGGCGCCACCACGTGATCGCGGGGCTGGGCACCGCGCTCGGCAGCAGGGGCCTCGGCGTCGTACTCGCCGCACGCACCGATGCATACGCGCGCCTCACGCACCCCCTGCCCGGTGCCTCCACGCTCACGGCCCGGCCGGTCACCCCCGAGGACGCCGCTGACCACCTCGGCCGCGCCTCGGGCACCGACCGCTGGTACCCGGTCGAACGCGAGATCGCCGCACACCCCGAGGGCCCCCTCGCGCAGGCCCTGTCCACGCCCCTGATGATCTGGCTGGCCCGCCGCGTGTACGCCCCGCCGGAGCGCGCACCCGCGGAGCTGGCCGACCGGGCCCGCCTGCCCTCCCGCACGGCGATCGAGGCACACCTGCTGGACGGCGCCGTACCGGCCGCGTTCGCGGCGGTGCCGCACGACCCCGACCGGCTGCACGCCCCCGGCCGATGGAACCCGGAGCGGGCCCGTGGCTGGCTCGCCTATCTGGCCGGCCGTCTCTCCGGGAACCGCATCACCGAGTTCGCGTGGTGGAGACTGCCGCAGCTGGCCCGGCTCCGGCTGCTCGCCGTGCTCACCCTCACCGCCGTCGCCGCGCTCTGCGGCGAGACCGTCATGGCGGTGACGGACCGGGTGCACGCGGCCTACGGACAGCGCATGTTCTTCGGCGAGACCGGCGAACGGCTCGACCTGCTGGGCGGCGTCATGTGGGCCTCGGGCATCCGCCTCTCCGTGATGATCTGGTTCGGTGACCGCTTCGGCCGGCCGCGCCGCCGGGCCAACCCCCTGCGCGCCGGAGCCGCACTGCGCTCCGCGTCCCGAGCGGTCTCCGTGCGCCGGGGCGCCCGCGCCGCTGGTGTCCTCGTCGGTCCCGCCGCCCTGTTCCTGCTGATCGTCAGGAGCGCCCACGATGCCGGCGCCTACACCTGGTGGGTGCTCCTCGGCTTCGTCGTCCCGACCCTCCTCATGGCACTGATCGCGGCGCCCGCCGACACCGAGGACGCCGCCACCCCGGACACGCTGATGGCGAGCGAGCGCCGTACGGCGCTGCTGACCCTCGGCGTGGTCGCGCCGGTCGTGGGCGCGGGCAGCGCGCTGCTGAGCGCGCTCACCTCCGGCGGCGCGGCCGACAGCTGGATAGCGGGCGCCAAGGCGTTCACCGGTGCGGCCGCCGTTCTCGTATTGCTCAGCCCCTGGGCGCTGTGGGTCGTCGCCAAGGCCTGGCTGGCGCTGGCCGGCCGGGTCCCCTGGTCCCTGATGGAGTTCCTCCGCGACGGCCACACCACCGGATTGCTGCAACGCAACGCCGGCGTCTACCGGTTCCGTCATCTGCGGCTCCAGGAACACCTGGCGGGCGCGGCGCGGCCCCCGCATCCGGAGTCCGTCCCGCAGAGCGGCCCCCGGCCGCCGAACGGTCCCGTGCCCCGGCACATGCCCTTCCCGCAGAGCGGCCCCGTGGCACCGGACGTCCCCCTCGCGCAGAACGTCCCCCTCCAACGCACCGATCGCGGACGCACGCGCGCCGCGACGCCCGCGCCACCTCCCGGTCCCGCAACCCTCCCCCCGATGCACACCCTGCGCGGCTGGACCGTCATCGACAACGCCGAGCAGTATGTGCTGGACGGCAGGGCACGGCGCGTCCCGCTCGCCCACTGGAAGGTGGTGGGCGCCGCCGGCGCGGTGGCGCTCGTCCGGTACGCGATGGCGGGCCAGTGGGACGTGCGCACCGGCCTGGCCGCCGTTCTTCTCTGGCCGGTCATCGGCGTCCTCATCAACCTGGTCGCCCTGTGCCTGCCCCGACAGCGGCTGCGTCTGCAGATCGACCGCGGCGGTCTGCACACACGGATCGGCCGGCACAGCGCCGTCTACCGCTGGGACGACATCACCGAACTCGCCGTACGCCCGGTCCGCAGCCGCGGCAGGGACACCAAGTACTACGGCCCGCACGTGCGGCTGCGGCCCGACCCCCACCGGCCCGAGCCACACCGGATCTTCCACGGCGCCGCCGGCTGGTACCTGGTGCTGCCGACCCACTTCAGGCCGGCCGTGCCCCCGGACGTCGCCGCCGCGCTCGCCCGCTTCGGCGGCACCCGGTGGCAGGGACCGACGGGACACTTGTGACCGGCGCCCGGTGCCGCCGGGTGCGGCCCCGCCCCCGGACACACCACTGGGGCGGCTCCCTCGTGGGAACCGCCCCAGTACCGGTACGTCGGCTACTTCTTCTCGTCGAGCAGCTTCTGCACCCTGCCGCGCACGTCCTCGGTGTCGAGACCGCGGATCGTCAGCGTGGTGCGGCGCCGCAGGACGTCGTCCGCCGTCTCGGCCCACTCGTGGTCACGGGCGTAGACGACCTGCGCCCAGATCTCGGGAGCGTCGGGGTGGACGCGCTCGCCCAGCTCCGGGTTCTCGTTCGCGAGGCGCGCGATGTCGAAGGACAGCGAACCGTAGTGCGTCGCCAGGTGCTTGGCGGTGTCCGCCGCCATCCGCGGACCGGGCGCCGGGCCGTCGACCAGCAGCCGGTGCGCGACGGCGCGCGGGTTGGCGACGCCGGGCAGCGGCAGCTTCTTGGGCAGCTCGGAGATCGGTTCGAAGTCCTCGCCGAGCGGGTGGCCCGGCAGCGACTCCAGCTTCTTCATGACCGTACGGCCGATGTGGCGGAAGGTGGTCCACTTGCCACCGGCGACGGACAGCATGCCGCCCTTGCCCTCGGTGACGACCGTCTCGCGCTTGGCCTTCGAGGTGTTGCCGGGGCCGCCCGGCAGCACCCGCAGACCCGCGAACGCGTAGGTGATCAGCTCGCGCTTCAGCTGCTGGTCCCGCACCGAGAACGCGGCCTCGTCGAGTATCTGGGATATGTCGTTGTCGTTGACGGACACGTCCGCCGGGTCGCCCTCGAACTCCTCGTCGGTGGTGCCGAGCAGGAGCATGTCCTCCCAGGGCAGGGCGAAGGTGATGCGGTACTTGTCGATCGGCGTGGCCAGCGCGGCCTTCCACGGCGAGGTCCGCTTCAGGACGAGGTGCGCGCCCTTCGACAGCCGGATCGACGGGGCCGCGCCCGGGTCCTCCATCCGGCGCAGGTGGTCGACCCAGGGGCCGGTCGCGTTCAGCACGAGACGGGCGTTCGCGCCGAACTCCGCACCGTCGAGACGGTCCCTCAGGTCCGCTCCCGTGACCCGGCCGTTGGTGAAGCGCAGGCCGGTGACCTCGGCGTGGTTGAGGACGACCGCGCCGGCCTCGACCGCCGCGCGGACCGTCATCAGCGCCATCCGGGAGTCGTTCATCTGGTCGTCGCCGTACACGGCCACGGCCTTCAGGTTCTCCGTGCGCAGCTCCGGCACGTCGGCCTGCGCCTTGGCGGGGGAGAGCAGGTGCCCGACGCCGTCGCCGAAGGCGGACAGCGCCGAGTACGCGAACACGCCCGCGCCGAGCTTCGCGGCGCCGTGCGGCCCGCCCTTGTACACGGGCAGGTAGAAGGTGAGGGGGTTCGCCAGGTGGGGGGCCACCTGACGGGACACCGCACGACGCTCGAAGTGGTTCTCCGCGACCAGCTTCACCGCGCCGGTCTGCAGGTAGCGCAGACCGCCGTGGAGCAGCTTGGAGGAGGCGGAGGAGGTGGCGCCGGCGAAGTCGCCGGCGTCCACCAGAGCCACCCGCAGTCCGGACTGTGCGGCATGCCAGGCGGTGGAGATGCCCAGGATCCCGCCACCGATCACCAGGAGGTCGAACGTCGCCTTGGACAGTTGCTCCCGGGTCTCGGCGCGGCTCGGGACGGAGCCGGAAGCCGGGTGCGTCCCAAGAGCCGGGACACTCTGCAGGGTGGTCATCGCTTTTTACTCCTCGTGTTCGATCCAGCCCATGGTCCGCTGCACGGCCTTGAGCCAGTCCTTGTACTCGCGCTCGCGCTTGTCGGCGTCCATGCGAGGGGTCCATTCGGCGGCCCGTCGCCAGTTGGCGCGCAGGGCCTCGGTGTCGGGCCAGAAGCCGACGGCCAGTCCGGCGGCGTAGGCGGCGCCGAGGCAGGTGGTCTCGGCGACCATCGGGCGCACCACCGGCGCGTCCAGGAAGTCCGAGAGCGTCTGCATCAGCAGGTTGTTGGAGGTCATGCCGCCGTCGACCTTCAGCGAGGTCAGCTCGACGCCGGAGTCCTTCGTCATGGCGTCGGTGATCTCGCGCGTCTGCCAGGCGGTTGCCTCGAGGACGGCGCGCGCGAGGTGCGCCTTGGTGACGTACCGGGTGAGGCCGGCGATCACACCGCGGGCGTCGGAGCGCCAGTACGGGGCGAACAGACCGGAGAAGGCCGGTACGAAGTAGGCGCCGCCGTTGTCCTCGACGGACGCGGCGAGCGTCTCGATCTCGGGGGCCGAGTTGATGAGGCCCATCTGGTCGCGCATCCACTGCACCAGGGAGCCCGTGACGGCGATCGAGCCCTCGAGGGAGTAGACCGGGTCCTGGTCGCCGATCTTGTAGCCGACGGTGGTGATCAGACCCGAGTAGGAGTTGATGATCTTGCTGCCGGTGTTCATCAGCAGGAAGGTGCCGGTGCCGTACGTGGACTTGGCCTCGCCCTCGCTGAAGCAGGTCTGGCCGAACAGGGCCGCCTGCTGGTCGCCGAGCGCGGACGCGACGGGCACGCCGCCGAGCAGGTCGCCGAGGCTGCCGCCGGTGACCTCGCCGTACACCTCGGCGGAGGAGCGGATCTCCGGCAGCACGGCCGCCGGGACCCCCATGGACTCGAGGATGCGCTCGTCCCACTCCATCGTGTGCAGGTTCATCAGCATGGTGCGGGAGGCGTTGGTGACGTCGGTGACGTGGTGGCCGCCGTTGACGCCGCCGGTGAGGTTCCAGATGACCCAGGAGTCCATCGTGCCGAAGAGGATCTCGCCCCGCTCGGCGCGCTCGCGCAGGCCCTCGACGTTGTCGAGCAGCCAGCGGATCTTCGGGCCCGCGAAGTAGCTGGCCAGCGGCAGGCCGGTCTCGCGGCGGAAGCGGTCCTGGCCGACGTTGCGGCCGAGCTCCTTGCAGAGCGCGTCGGTGCGGGTGTCCTGCCAGACGATCGCGTTGTGCACCGGCCGGCCGGTGCTCTTGTCCCACAGGATCGTGGTCTCGCGCTGGTTGGTGATGCCGATCGCCTTGATGTCCTGGCGGGTGATGCCCGCCTTGGCGATCGCACCGGCGACCACTTCCTGGACGTTCGTCCAGATCTCGTTGCCGTCGTGCTCGACCCAGCCCGGCTTCGGGAAGATCTGCTCGTGCTCCTTCTGGTCGACGGAGACGATGCGGCCGTCCCGGTCGAAGACGATGCAGCGGCTGGACGTGGTGCCCTGGTCGATGGCCGCGATGAACGGGCCTTCGCCGTGGGAGTGAGTGGTGTTGGTTTCGGTCACGGGTTGCTCCAAGGTCTGTGAAGGGCGGTCTCGAGCGGTGGTCCGCCGAGGCGGGGCAGTGAGCCGGTCTCGGTTGCTCGTCCTGCCCCGCCGGCGGCTCAGGCGAACGCGATGTTGTAGATACCGCCTGCCAGGACGCCTCCGATCAGCGGGCCGACGACCGGGACCCAGGCGTAGCCCCAGTCCGAGCCGCCCTTGTTGGGCAGCGGCAGCAGCGCGTGGACGATGCGCGGGCCGAGGTCGCGGACCGGGTTGATCGCGTACCCGGTCGGACCGCCGAGGGAGAGGCCGATACCGACCACGACCAGCGAGGTGACGAGGGCGCCGAGCACACCGAGGCCGTTGCCCTTGTCGTTCAGACCCTGCGTGAGGATCGCCAGCACCAGGACGATCGTCGCGATGATCTCCGTGGCGAGGTTCTGCACCGCGTTACGGATCTCGGGGCCGGTGGAGAAGATGCCGAGCACGGGGCCGGGCTCACCGGTGGACACCTTGGCCGCGGGGACGGCGGTGTCCTGGGCGCCGGGACCGCCGACGATCTCGCGGTCGGTCAGGTGGGCCCGGAACTGGCCGTAGTAGGTGATCCACACCAGCACCGCACCGATCATGGCGCCCAGCAGCTGCGCACCCAGGTAGAGCGGTACGTCGCTCCAGGGCGTCGCGCCCTTGATGGCGAGCGCGATGGTCACCGCCGGGTTGAGGTGGGCGCCGGAGACGCCCCCCGCCAGATAAGCGGCCGTGAGCACGGCGAAGCCCCACCCGAAGGTGATGGCCAGCCAGCCGGCGTTCTGCGCCTTGGAGCGCTTCAGCGTGACGGCGGCGCACACGCCACCGCCGAGCAGGATGAGTACGGCGGTACCGATGGTCTCGCCGATGAAGATGTCGGAGCTGGACACCCGCGACTCCTTTGTCCTTCGTCCAGGGGAAGGCGAACCCCGGGTCCCTCCGGTGGCTCGCGCCCCGAGGAGGGGGCGGAAACCGGCCCGTGGCACTGCCACACTCTAGCGCGTATTGCCGTTAGGTGTTCGACAATGCCGACCGGTGGACGCGAGTCTGCTTCGGCGTTACGGGCACGTCAAGAGGTTCACTTGTCGAAAATCTGATCGTTATTGATCGCTCTGTGCTATTGATCGTCGCGCGGTGGCGGACCGCCTGCATGTCGAGCGCAACGTCACCGGAACGGGTGCTTCCGACGGGCCCCGCGCGCGGCCCCGCAGTCGGTGTCACCTCGCCCCGGCGGGGTGCGTGAGCCTTGCGCGGCGGGGCCGCGGAGGCCGCGGGCGGCGCTGTGCAAGATGTCCCGCCGCGGGGTGCCGCCGCGATCTATACGAGGCGGACGCAGCTCGCGGCGGTGGTGCTCCGGGGCGAGGTGGACTGAGCCTGTGCAAGGGCACGCCCTTGCGCGGCGGTGCCGGCGACGGCAGGGGGAACAGGCGGGGCCGGCCGGCCCGTCGGGGAATGCGGCGACGTGGGCGTCGGAACCGGAACGGTCCGCGGGGTCGCAGGGCCACGCGCCGTGCGCCTGTGAGGGCCCGCGACCGCGGTCCCGGCGGGTCGCCGGGCCCCGACACGCCTCAGAAGCGGCTGGCGCCGAGATCGCGGGAGACCGCGCGGGCGCAGTCCCGCACCGCCGCGATCAGGTCGGGCCTGAGCTCCCCGTCCAGGCAGACCCGCTCCACGGCGCCGGTGACGCCCACCGCCCCCACGGGCATCCGCCGCCGGTCGTGGATGGGCGCGGCGACCGAGGCCACGCCCTCCCAGGTCTCCTCGACGTCGGCGCCGTACCCCCGCGCGCGGGTGAGGTCGAGCAGTCCTTCGAAATCAATGAGGTCGCCCGTCGTGCGAGCGGTGAACAGCTCCCGGTCCGTCTCGACGGCCTCGCTGTGCGCCACCGGGTCGTACGCGGCCAGCACCTTGCCCAGCGCGGTCGAGTGCAGCGGCTGCATGGCGCCCACCTCCAGCACCTGGCGGCTGTCGTCGGGCCGGAACACGTGGTGCACGATCAGCACGCCCTGCTGGTGCAGCACGCCGAGGTAGACGCTCTCGCCGCTGGAGCGGGCCAGGTCGTCGGTCCAGACGAGCGCCCGCGCGCGCAGCTCGTGCACATCGAGATAGCTGTTGCCGAGGCGCAGCAGCTCCGCGCCCAGCTGATAGCGCCCCGATGCCGCGTCCTGCTCGACGAATCCCTCCTGCTGCAGGGTGCGCAGGATCCCGTGCGCCGTACCCTTGGCGAGCCCCAGTGAGGAGGCGATGTCCGAGAGGCCGAGCCGGCGCTCGCCGCCCGCGAGCAGCCGCAGCATCGCGGCAGCCCGCTCGAGCGACTGGATGTTCCGTGCCATCGCAGCTCCCTTCCTCCGTCCCTCGAACGTTTCACATGCCACCAACGTTCGACAATGCCGAACACTATCGTTCTTTGTCGACCCAGTGTTAATAGGCGGGCGCCCAGTCTTCCGTCCCGTTTCGGCCACTCCGCGCGCGGGGTGGCCGTCCCGGCCCGTGGACGCTCCGAACGCGCTTCGGGCGTCCCGGTTACGCTGGCGACGTGCGCCTGCCACGGGACGTTCCCGGGGTGGACGCAAAGCCGACAGCCGTCGCACTCCAGGGAGCACTTTCATGGCCTCGTTGCCGACCCCTTCTTCCGTGCCGTCCGACAGCAGCACCCGCGTCGCCGCACTGCGCGAGGCGCTCGCCACGCGCGTCGTGGTCGCCGACGGCGCGATGGGCACCATGCTCCAGGCGCAGGACCCCAGCCTCGAGGACTTCGAGAATCTCGAGGGCTGCAACGAGGTCCTGAACGTGACCCGGCCCGACATCGTCCGCTCGGTGCACGAGGCCTACTTCGAGGTGGGCGTCGACTGCGTCGAGACCAACACGTTCGGCGCAAACCACGCCGCCATGGCGGAGTACGAGATCTCCGACCGTGTGTTCGAGCTCTCCGAGGCCGGTGCCCGTATCGCCCGTGAGGTGGCGGACGCCTATGCGAGCGGTGACGGCCGCCCGCGCTGGGTCCTCGGCTCGATCGGCCCCGGCACCAAGCTGCCGACCCTCGGCCACGTCGACTTCGGCACCATCCGTGACGGCTTCCAGGCCAATGCCGAGGGCCTGCTCGCCGGTGGTGCGGATGCCCTGATCGTCGAGACCACGCAGGACCTGCTCCAGACGAAGGCGTCGGTCCTGGGTGCGCGGCGGGCGATGGAGGCGGCCGGGGTCGAGGTGCCGCTGCTCTGCTCGATGGCGTTCGAGACGACCGGCACCATGCTGCTGGGCTCGGAGATCGGCGCGGCACTGACCGCGCTGGAGCCGCTGGGCATCGACATGATCGGCCTGAACTGCTCGACCGGCCCCGCCGAGATGAGCGAGCACCTGCGCTATCTGACCCGCCACTCGCGCATCCCCCTGCTGTGCATGCCGAACGCGGGCCTCCCGGTCCTCACCAAGGACGGAGCACACTTCCCGCTCGGCCCCGAAGGGCTGGCCGACGCCCAGGAGAACTTCGTCCGCGACTACGGCCTGTCCCTGATCGGCGGCTGCTGCGGAACGACGCCGGAGCATCTGCGGCAGGTCGTGGACCGGGTGCGCGGTGTCACCCCGCCCGAGCGGCATCCGCAGCCGGAACCGGGCGCCGCCTCCCTGTACCAGAGCGTGCCGTTCCGCCAGGACACCTCGTATCTGGCGATCGGCGAGCGCACCAACGCCAACGGCTCCAAGAAGTTCCGCGAGGCGATGCTCGAGGGCCGCTTCGAGGACTGTGTGGAGATGGCGCGCGAGCAGATCCGCGAGGGCGCCCACATGCTCGACCTGTGCGTCGACTACGTGGGGCGCGACGGTGTGGCCGACATGGAGGAGCTGGCCGGGCGGTTCGCGACCGCCTCGACGCTGCCGATCGTGCTGGACTCCACCGAGGTCGACGTGATCCGGGCGGGGCTGGAGAAGCTCGGCGGCCGGGCCGTGATCAACTCGGTCAACTACGAGGACGGTGACGGGCCCGATTCGCGTTTTGCGAAGGTCACGAGCCTGGCGCGGGAGTACGGCGCCGCGCTGATCGCGCTGACCATCGACGAGGAGGGCCAGGCCCGCACGCCGGAGAACAAGGTCGCCATCGCCGAGCGGCTGATCGCCGACCTGACCGGGAACTGGGGCATCCACGAGTCGGACATCCTCATGGACTGTCTGACCTTCACCATCTGCACCGGGCAGGAGGAGTCGCGCAAGGACGGCATCGCCACCATCGAGGCGATCCGTGAGCTGAAGCGGCGTCACCCGGATGTGCAGACCACGCTGGGGCTGTCGAACATCTCCTTCGGGCTCAATCCGGCCGCGCGCATCCTGCTGAACTCGGTGTTCCTGGACGAGTGCGTCAAGGCGGGTCTGGACTCGGCGATCGTGCACGCGTCCAAGATCCTGCCCATCGCCCGGTTCGACGAGGAGCAGGTCACCACGGCGCTGGACCTGATCTACGACCGCCGTGCCGAGGGCTACGACCCGCTGCAGAAGCTGATGGTGCTGTTCGAGGGCGCCACCGCCAAGTCCCTGAAGGCGGGCAAGGCCGAGGAGCTGGCCGCTCTGCCGCTGGAGGAGCGGTTGAAGCGGCGGATCATCGACGGGGAGAAGAACGGCCTGGAGGCCGACCTGGCCGAGGCGCTTCAGGAGCGTCCCGCGCTCGACATCGTCAACGACACGCTGCTGGACGGCATGAAGGTCGTCGGTGAGCTGTTCGGCTCCGGGCAGATGCAGCTGCCGTTCGTGCTCCAGTCCGCCGAGGTCATGAAGAGCGCGGTGGCCTATCTCGAGCCGCACATGGAGAAGTCCGACGCGGACGGCAAGGGCACCATCGTGCTGGCGACCGTCCGCGGCGATGTCCACGACATCGGCAAGAACCTCGTCGACATCATCCTGTCCAACAACGGCTACAACGTCGTCAACCTCGGTATCAAGCAGCCCGTCTCCGCGATCCTGGAGGCTGCCGAGGAGCACGCGGCCGACGTCATCGGCATGTCCGGGCTCCTGGTCAAGTCCACCGTGATCATGAAGGAGAACCTGGAGGAGCTGAACCAGCGCGAGCTGGCCGCGAAGTACCCGGTCATCCTCGGCGGCGCCGCCCTGACCAGGGCGTATGTCGAGCAGGACCTGCACGAGATCTACCAGGGCGAGGTCCGCTACGCCCGCGACGCCTTCGAGGGTCTGCGTCTGATGGACGCCCTGATCGCCGTCAAGCGCGGCGTGCCCGGCGCCGCCCTGCCCGAGCTCAAGCAGCGCCGCGTCAGGGCGACGGGCGTCCAGGTCGAGGAGCGCGCGGAGGAGGGTGCGGTCCGCTCCGACGTCGCCGTCGACAACCCCGTGCCGAAGGCGCCGTTCCAGGGCACCCGGGTGATCAAGGGCATCCAGCTCAAGGAGTACGCCTCCTGGCTCGACGAAGGTGCCCTGTTCAAGGGGCAGTGGGGCCTCAAGCAGGCCCGCGCCGGCGACGGACCCACCTACGAACAGCTGGTCGAGACCGAGGGGCGGCCGCGGCTGCGCGGCTGGCTGGACAAGCTCCAGACGGAGAACCTGCTGGAGGCGGCCGTGGTCTACGGCTACTTCCCCTGCGTCTCCAAGGGCGACGACCTGATCATCCTCGACGAACAGGGCAACGAGCGCACCCGCTTCACCTTCCCGCGCCAGCGCCGCGGCCGCCGGCTCTGCCTGGCCGACTTCTTCCGCCCGGAGGAGTCCGGCGAGACGGACGTCGTCGGCCTGCAGGTGGTCACCGTCGGCTCCAGGATCGGCGAGGCGACCGCCGAACTGTTCGAGGCCAACGCCTACCGCGACTACCTCGAACTGCACGGCCTGTCCGTGCAGTTGGCCGAGGCGCTCGCCGAGTACTGGCACGCCCGGGTCCGCTCCGAGCTCGGCTTCGCCGCCGAGGACCCCGCCGAGATGGAGGACATGTTCGCGCTCAAGTACCGCGGCGCCCGCTTCTCCCTCGGCTACGGCGCCTGCCCCGATCTGGAGGACCGGGCGAAGATCGCCGACCTGCTCCAGCCCGAGCGGATCGGGGTGGTCCTGTCCGAGGAGTTCCAGCTGCACCCGGAACAGTCCACCGACGCCATCGTCATCCACCACCCCGAGGCGAAGTACTTCAACGCCCGCTGAGCGGCCCGGCGGGCCGTCGCCCGCGGGGCCCTGCACAGGGCCTCACGGGCCCCGAGGTCGACGGCGTCCCGGTCGTGCGGTGGCCCGCTCCTCGCGCGACGCAGCCGTCCGTGTACGTATGGTGAGCTCGATCACCGTGTGTGCACGGTGCGGGCGTCCCGGGGCGTCGCCGTCCTGCCGACCGGGGGCCGCACAGCCTGCCGCACTGTCGCCGGAGAGCCGCACACGCCCGATGTGAGCGCTCTCACCGCGCGTCACACCTCGCATACTGCGCACTTCGCGCTCACCAGTCGTACACTGGTCGGTCCCGTACAGGCCGGTTGCCTCTTGTGTCGGATGTGGCAACCGGCCTTGTCGTCCCTGATGGAGGTGCGCCCGGATGACCAGCACGGTCCCCGCCGTCGGTACCCGAACGGCCGACGTCCCCACGCTGCAGGCGGTTCTGCTCGACATGGACGGCACCTTGGTGGACACCGAGGGCTTCTGGTGGGACGCCGAGGTCGAGGTCTTCGCCACGCTCGGACACCAGCTCGACGAGGCCTGGCGGCACGTCGTCGTCGGCGGTCCGATGACGCGCAGCGCCGGATTCCTCCTGGAGGCCACCGGTGCCGACATCACCCTCCCCGAACTGTCCGTCCTGCTCAACGACGGCTTCGAGGACCGCATCAGCCGCGATCTGCCGCTCATGCCCGGCGCCGCGCGCCTGCTGGCCGAACTGGCCGCCCACCAGGTCCCCACCGCGCTGGTCTCCGCCTCCCACCGACGCATCATCGACCGCGTGCTCACGTCCCTCGGGCCGGAGCACTTCACCTTCACCGTCGCCGGCGACGAGGTCGAGCGCACCAAGCCGCACCCCGACCCGTATCTGCTGGCCGCGTCCAGTCTCGGCGCCGACCCGTCCCGGTGCGCCGTCGTCGAGGACACCGCGACGGGCGTCGCCTCCGCCGAGGCGGCCGGCTGCACGGTGGTGGCGGTGCCCTCGGTCGCCCCCATCAAGCCCGCCCAGCGCCGCGCGGTGGTCCGCTCCCTGGAAGAGGTCGACCTTCCGTTCCTGCAGGGCCTGATGGCGCTCTGAGCGACCCCGGCCGTCCGCTTGCCGGGCGGGGGAGGCAGTCCGGGGGCCGTCCGCCCAGGTGGGGGACGGTTCCCCGGATTTCGATGTGGCCCAGCCGAATTCCGGTACGCGTCAATCGAGTTGAGGGTGTGAGGTTTACCACGCAACCAGCTCTCGACACGGCGGCGTCCTTGTGCTGGGACACGTGTTTCACAACCCCCGGTCGTGACCTTGTGTCCCGATTGGGGAGAGGGTGCACGAAACCTTCCACTGTCGGGTTATCGGTGCGTCCACGCCCGGTTTCGCTGCGTGATGAACCCCCGGCTCCGGTCCCCTCCGGCCGCCCCCGCGGCGCGCACTAATCTCACCCTCGAGAACATCGCCGTACCCCCCTCGTGCCCCCGACAGCACCACCCCCGTTGCCGGTGTCACGGGACGAAGAGCTCTGGAGAATTTCGAGCATGAACCGCAAGACCTTGGTGCTGCCGGCCGCCATCGGCCTGCTCGCCCCCGTGCTTGCCGCCTGCGGCAGCACCGACAGCGGGAGCAAGGACGCCAACGCCATCGTCGTCGGTACCACCGACCGGTTCACCGCCTCGAGCAAGGTCCCCGCGCCCCTCGACCCGGCCTACGCGTACGACGCCGGCTCCTGGAACATCCTGCGCCAGACCATCCAGACGCTGATGACCCTGCCCCGCGGCGGCGGCGACCCGGTGCCCGAGGCCGCCAAGCAGTGCGGCTTCACCGACACCGGCAACGAGCGCTACGAGTGCACCCTGCGCTCCGGCCTCGCGTTCGGCGACGGCAGCCCCGTCACCGCCTCCGACGTCAAGTTCTCGATCGACCGGGTCCGGGCCATCAACAGCGACAGCGGTGTGTCCGGCCTGCTCTCCAGCATCGACACCGTCGAGACGCAGGGCGAGGACAAGGTCATCTTCCATCTGAAGACGCCGGACGCGACCTTCCCGTTCAAGCTGGCGACACCCGTCGCCGGCATCGTGGACCCCCACAACTACCGCGGGAAGGCGCTGCGCGACGGCTTCCAGGTCGACGGCTCCGGTCCCTTCACCTTCCGGGCCGAGGTCGAGGGCGACACCCTCGTCAAGGCGGTCTTCACCAAGAACCCGCACTACAAGGGCCAGTTGACGCCGAAGACCGGCACGGTGGAGCTGCGCTCCTTCGACGACCCGGATGCCATGGGCAGTGCGCTCGAGCACGGCGACATCGACCTGATGACCCGCACCCTGTCGCCGGAGCAGATCAAGAAGCTCTCCGACAACCCGGGCAAGGACATCAACCTCGTCGAGACGCCCGGCCTGGAAATCCGCTACCTGGGCTTCAACACCAACGCCCCGGTCGTGAAGAACAAGGCCGTCCGCCAGGCCGTCGCGCAGATCGTCAACCGGGGGCAGATCACCTCCCAGGTGTACGGCTCGGCGGCCGAACCGCTCTACTCGCTCGTCCCGGCCACCGTCACCGGACATGCGAACTCGTTCTTCAACAAGTACAGCGACCCGAGCGTCCAGAAGGCGCGAGGCATCCTGCAGCGCGGCGGCGTCACCACCCCGGTGAAGCTCACCCTGAACTACACGACCGACCACTACGGCACGGGCACCAAGAGGGAGTTCGAGCTGCTGCAGCAGCAGCTGAACGACAGCCATCTCTTCGACGTGTCCATCAAGGGCACGAAGTGGTCCGACTACCGGCCGAACGAGCTCGGTGGCAAGTACGCGGCCTACGGCCTCGGCTGGTTCCCCGACTTCCCGGACGCCGACAACTTCCTCGCCCCGTTCCTCGACAAGGGCAACTTCCTCAACTCTCCCTACACGAACGGGCAGATCCGCAGCCAGCTGATCCCCGACTCCCGTCGTGAGGCGGACCGCCTCGCCGCGGCGAAGAGCCTCGGAAGGATCCAGAACATCGTCGCCGACGACGTCCCGGTGCTGCCGCTGTGGCAGGGCAAGCAGTACGTCGCCGCGCGTGATGACATCCAGGGAGTGGAGTGGGCTCTCGACTCCTCCTCCAACCTGCAACTGTGGGAGCTCAGCCGCGGCGTGAGCGGCTGAGCTGCCCCCCGGTAGACCGACGACAAAGGCACACGCAAGTGAAAATGCGCAATCAGTGGCTGGCCCTGCCTCTCTCCGCGGGGCTGGCCGCCGGCCTGCTGACCGGCTGTGGTTCAGAGCAGAGCGACGCCGGGGGCACGGGCCCATCCGTGATCGTGGGAATGTCCGACGACATCCTCGCCACGGACCCGGCTTCCGGTTACGACCCGGGATCCTGGCTGCTGTTCAACAACGTCTTCCAGTCCCTGCTGTCCTTCCCCAAGGGGGGCACGGACCCGGAGCCGGACGCCGCCAAGGAGTGCCACTTCACGGACGCCTCGGCCAAGGTCTACACCTGCTCCCTGCGCAGCGGGCTGAAGTTCAGCAACGGTGACGCCCTGACGTCCACCGACGTGAAGTTCTCGTTCGACCGCATGATGAGGATCAAGGACGACGCCGGTCCGGCCATCATGTTCCCGATGCTGGACCGGGTGGAGGCGCCCGACGCCTCGACGGTCGTCTTCAAGCTGAAGGTGCCGGACGCCACCTTCCCCAGCAAGATCGCGTCCGGCGCCGGGTCCATCGTCGACCACCGCCAGTACCCCGGCGGGCGCCTGCGGTCCGACAAGAAGGCCGTCGGATCGGGTCCGTACAAGCTGGACTCCATCGGCCGGGACAAGGCGGTGTTCTCCGTCAACACGGCCTACAAGGGCCAGGCGAAGGTCACCAACTCCGGAGTGACCGTCAAGCTCTTCCACGGCAACCGCGAGGCCCTGAAGAAGGCGCTCCTCGGCAAGGACATCGACGTGGCCTACCGAGGCCTCGCCGCCCAGGACATCGGCGACATCGAGCGCGACACGTCCACCAGCAAGGGCATCGAGATCGTCGAGGGCAACAGCGCCGAGGTGCAGCACCTGGTCTTCAACATGAAGGACCCGGTGGCCGGCAAGCTCGGCGTCCGCAAGGCCATGGCGTACCTCATCGACCGGGAGGCCCTGGTCCGGCAGGTCTACGACGACACCGCCACCCCGCTGTACTCGATCATCCCGGCCGGTATCGCCGGCCACAACACGGCGTTCTTCGACACCTACGGCTCCCGCCCGCAGCGCGCCAAGGCCCAGGCGGCACTCCGCGCGGCCGGCATCACCGGCAAGGTGAAGCTCACCCTGTGGTCCACCCCGTCCCGCTACGGCCCGGCCACCGACCAGGAGCTCCAGGCGGTGGCCAAGCAGCTCAACGCCAGCGGACTGTTCGCCGCCGATGTGAAGTCCGTCGGATACAGCCAGTACGAGAAGGACATCGCAGCCGGCAGGTACGGCGTGTACGTGAAGGGCTGGGTCCCCGACTACCCGGACCCGGACAACTTCACGCAGCCGTTCTTCGGGGACGGCAACGTCCTGGACAACCACTACGTCAACAGGACGATCACCGGCAGGCTCATCCCGGAGACCGCCGCCGAGAGCGACCGTGCCTCCACGGACCAGGACTTCGCCCGGCTGCAGAACATCGTCGCCGCCGACCTGCCGGTCATCCCGATCTGGCAGGCCAAGCAGTACGCCGTCGTCGGCGACAACGTCTACGGCCTGGAGAACTGCCTCGACGCGTCGACCGTGTTCCGGTTCTGGGAGATCCACAAGGACTGACGGACCCCGCACACACCGATGGCCGCCCTTCGGGGCGGCCATCGGCCGTTCCCGGCCGCGCGTGCGGCATTGCGCCCGGCCGGTCACAGCACGACGGCGGCTCCGGGGCCGCCCGGTGAGGCGCAGCACGGCGACGTACCCCGGGCCCCCGCGGCTGCGCCGCGCGGAAACTACTGCGCGCCGGGGCGCACCAGCCCGCTCTCGTACGCGTACACCGCGGCCTGCACCCGGTCCCGCAGCCCCAGCTTCGTCAGCACATGCCCCACATGCGTCTTCACGGTCGTCTCGCTCACGAACAGATCCGCCGCGATCTCCGCGTTCGACAGGCCCCGCGCCACCAGCTTCAGGACCTCGACCTCGCGCTCGGTCAGCGTCCCCAGCGTGTCCGGCACCGGCTCGTCACCCGACGGAAGATGGCCGGCGTACTTGTCGAGCAGGCGGCGGGTGATGCTCGGCGCGAGCAGCGCCTCGCCGGCCGCCACCACCCGGATGGCCTGCACCAGCTCGTTCGCCGGCGCGTCCTTCAGCAGGAAGCCGCTGGCACCGGCGCGCAGCGCCTCCACCACGTACTCGTCGAGGTCGAAGGTGGTCAGCACCAGTACCTTCGCCGGACCGTCCCGGCCGGGGCCGGTGATCTGCCGCGTCGCCTCCACCCCGTCCATCCGGGGCATGCGGATGTCCATCAGGACCACATCGGGCTGGAGGGCACGTACCTGGTCGAGCGCCTGGAGGCCGTCTCCGGCCTCACCGACGACCGCGATGTCCTGCTCCGCCTCCAGAATCATCCGGAACCCCGTGCGCAGCAGTGGCTGGTCGTCGACCAGTAGGACGCGGATGGCCACGTAAGTCTCCTTCGCTAGTCCGGCCCCATTCTGCCCTGCTCTCCGACACCCGACTCCGGCGCCCCGAGCGGCAGCGGATACGGCGGGGGAGTGCCCCCGAATTCCGGGCAGACCGCCTGGTGGTCGCACCAGCCGCACAGCTTCGTCGGACGCGGACGCCAGTCGCCCGTCCGCGTCGCCCGCTCGATCGCCCGCCACAGCGCGTGCAGCTTCCGCTCGACCGCCTCCAGGTCCGCGAGCACCGGGTCGTACGTCAGCACATCGCCGCTGCCCAGATAGACCAGCTGGAGCCGGCGCGGCACCACTTTCTTCAGGCGCCACACCACCAGCGCGTAGAACTTCATCTGGAACAGGGCGCCCTCCGCGTACTCGGGACGCGGGGCCTTGCCCGTCTTGTAGTCGACGATGCGCACCTCGCCCGTCGGCGCCACGTCGACCCGGTCGATGATGCCGCGCAGCCTGAGCCCCGACTCCAGCTCGGCCTCCACGAACAGCTCCCGCTCCGCGGGCTCCAGACGGCTCGGGTCCTCCAGCGTGAACCAGCGCTCCACCAACTGCTCGGCCTCCGCCAGCCAGCGCGCGACCCGCTCGCCCTCCGGATCCTCCGCGAACAGCTCCGTCAGCTCCGGCTTCGCCTCCCGCAGACGGTCCCACTGGCCCGGAATCAGCGACTTCGCGCGCGGCGCCGTACGCTCCTCGGCAGGGGCGTCGAACAGTCGCTCGAGCACCGCGTGGACCAGCGTCCCGCGGGTGGCCGCCTCGCTCGGCTTCTCGGGCAGCTTGTCGATCACCCGGAACCGGTACAGCAGCGGGCACTGCATGAAGTCGCTCGCACGCGAGGGCGACAGCGAAGCCGGGCGCGCCGAGGCCCCGGCACCGTCGGTGCTGGTTTCCATGACCACAGACCCTACGGCCCGGCACTGACACCCGGACGCATACCATCGACGACGGACCCTCTCGCCCTGCATGATCGGGAGCGAGGGATGCTTTCTAACGAGGGGACACCGTGGACGAGAGCGGCGGGAGCGGGCAGCCGCGGTCCGGCGACAGCGAGACGGACGACCACCGCGACCGGCGGCAGCGCCCCGGCAGCGGTGACGACCGCCACGACGCCGGTACCGGAGCGCCGCCCGAGGACGCGCATGCGCCGTCCGACGGCCACCGCACGGCGGAACCGGAACGCACAGCCCCCGGCCCGGCCGGCCACCCCGGGCACACCCGCGCCCACACCCCCGCGCACAGCGACGACGGCACCGGCGGCCCCGCGCCCAGCGACCCGGTCGAACCCGCGGGCCACGGCCGGCCCAAGCCGCCGCCAGGCCCTCCCGAGCC
Organism: Streptomyces sp. NPDC002004; assembly: GCF_053593975.1. NCBI lineage: Bacteria > Bacillati > Actinomycetota > Actinomycetes > Kitasatosporales > Streptomycetaceae > Streptomyces > Streptomyces sp. NPDC002004. The sequence continues at coordinate 305,343 of NZ_JBSFDP010000005.1, read as the reverse complement.
CGGCGGCGGCATCCTCATGGGCCGCCCGTTCGGCGTACCCGTCTACGTCGCCCCCAGCTGGTTCCTCGTCGCCGCCCTCATCACCTGGGTGTTCGGCGGGCAGCTCGACCGCGTCCTGCCCGAACTCGGCGCCGCCCGCTACCTCGTCTCCCTCTTCTTCGCAGTCGCCTTCTACGCCTCGGTGCTCGTCCACGAACTGGCCCACACCGTCGCCGCGATCCGCTTCAAGCTCCCGGTCCGCCGCATCAGGCTCCAGTTCTTCGGCGGGGTGTCCGAGATCGAGAAGGAGGCCGAGACCCCCGGCCGGGAATTCGTCCTCGCCTTCGTCGGCCCCCTCCTCTCCCTCGTCCTCGCCGCGGCCTTCTGGGCCGGGATGCGCGCCGTCGAACCAGGCACCGTCCCCGGCGTCCTCCTCGCCGGCCTGATGATCTCCAACCTGATCGTCGCGGCCTTCAACCTGCTGCCCGGCCTGCCCCTGGACGGCGGCCGCATGCTCCGTGCCGTCGTCTGGAAGGTCACCGGCAAACCCATGAGCGGCACCGTCGCCGCCGCCTGGGTCGGCCGCGCCCTCGCCATCTCGGTGCTCGTCGGACTGCCGCTGCTCACCCAGTCCGGAGCGCTCGGCACCCACGCCGAGGAAACCGGCGGCATGGACACCGTCACCGACGCCCTGCTCGCCGCGATCCTCGCCGGCATCATCTGGACCGGCGCCGGGAACAGCCTCCGCATGGCCCGCCTCCGTGAGCACCTGCCCGGACTGCGCGCCCGCACCCTCACCCGCCGCGCCGTCCCCGTCGAGACCGACACCCCCCTCTCCGAGGCCCTGCGCCGTGCCAACGACGCCGGAGCACGCGCCCTCGTCGTCGTCGACGCCCACGGCACACCCCTCGCCGTCGTCCGCGAGGCCGCCATCGTCGGCGTCCCCCAGCACCGCAGGCCCTGGGTCCCCGTCAGCAGCCTCGCCCAGGACCTCACCGACGGCATGCGCGTCTCCGCCGAACTCGCCGGCGAAGAGCTCCTCGACGTCCTGCGCGCCACACCCGCCACCGAATACCTCGTCCTCGAGGAGTCCGGCGAGATCTACGGCGTCCTGTCCGCCGCCGACGTCGAGCGTGCCTTCGTCCAGGCCATGGGCCGGCCGCGCTGACCCCGCCCGGTCCCGCCGGACACCGGCCGTGGTCGGCGGCCCCCGCACGGACCGGTAGGCTGGTCACATGTCCGAACCGACCGGTGCCGCCCGCCGACGCGGGCCCTTCAAGGTCGGGGACCAGGTCCAGCTCACCGACCCCAAGGGACGCCACTACACGTTCACGCTCGAGGCCGGGAAGAACTTCCACACCCACAAGGGTTCCTTCCCCCACGACGAGCTGATCGGCGCTCCCGAGGGCAGCGTTGTCCGCACCACGGGGAACGTCGCCTACCTCGCGCTGCGCCCCCTGCTCCCCGACTACGTCCTGTCCATGCCCCGCGGCGCCGCCGTGGTCTACCCCAAGGACGCGGGGCAGATCCTGTCCTTCGCCGACATCTTCCCCGGCGCCCGCGTCGTGGAGGCCGGTGTCGGCTCGGGATCGCTCAGCAGCTTCCTGCTGCGCGCCATCGGCGACCAGGGCATGCTGCACTCCTACGAGCGCCGCGAGGACTTCGCGGAGATCGCCAAGCAGAACGTGGAGCGCTACTTCGGCGGCCCCCACCCCGCCTGGCAGCTCACCGTGGGCGACCTCCAGGACAACCTGTCGGACACCGACGTCGACCGCGTCATCCTGGACATGCTCGCGCCCTGGGAGTGCCTGGAGGCCGTCTCCAAGGCGCTCGTCCCGGGCGGCATCCTCTGCTGCTACGTCGCGACCACCACCCAGCTCGCCCGGACCGTGGAGTCCATCCGCGAGATCGGCTGCTTCAACGAGCCGACCGCCTGGGAGACGATGATCCGCAACTGGCACATCGAGGGTCTGGCCGTCCGCCCGGACCACCGCATGATCGGCCACACCGGCTTCCTGCTCACCGCCCGCCGGCTCGCGGACGGAGTGGAGCCCCCCATGCGCCGGCGCCGCCCCGCCAAGGGCGCCTACGGCGAGGACTACAGCGGTCCCAACGCCGACGGCGGCTCCGCCGGCTGATACACGCAGGACCAACGAAGCAGCGCCGCCGCCGAGTTCCCGCACGTCCGCGGGAACTCGGCGGCGGCGTCTTTGTCTTGACATATCGGCAGGCGCCGGCAGAACCCTCGGACCCCACCGTTCCGCCGCAGTGTGAGGTATGGCACCATGCTGGCCACCCCCACCGGTACAGCCCTCACAGGAGACACTCCTCGTGCAGCACTCCGCCGTTCCGGAACTGGCGCTTCCAGACAGCCGCCCGATCCACTGGGTCGCCACGGCGACGGCGATCGCCGCGGTCGTCGCGGCCTCGTCGTTCCTGCAGCCCGACGCCGCGACCGCGGCCGCCCCCGCCGCCCATGCGGCCGGCCCTGCGGTTCCCGCGCCCGTGGCCCCTCCCGACCCGGCCGCCGTGACATTTCCGCTCCAGTGCGGCCCCGCGAAGATCCTCGTGCAGCACTCCGCCTCCGGGGACCTCGATGGGGACGGCAGACCGGAGACCGTGGCCGTGGCCCGCTGCGACGCCGGCTCGGGCGCCCCGCCCAACGGCGTGTACGTGCTCACCTCGGGGGCGTCCGGCGCGGCGAAGCCCCGGATCGTGGCCACTCTCGTCGAGCCCAAGGACCGGCTCACCGTGAGCGGTCTCACCGTGCACCGGGGCGCCATCACCGCCACCCTGCTCGGCTACTCGTCGCCCGACGTGCCGAGTTGCTGCCCCGACGTGAAGGAGCGGGCCAAGTGGCAGTGGAAGAACGGCGCGTTCATGCGGTCCACGCCCGCCGAGGCGAGCAGCGTGTGACGCGACGGTCACATACGGGCAGGGCCCGGGTCGCCGTCATGGCGGACCCGGGCCCTTGCGCATCGCGAGGCGACCTGCCGGTCATCCTGTAGTCGTACGGTCACTCCGCGTTGGGGCCGTAGACTTCCACCCCGTCCGCGACGCGGCGTACATGGATGCAGTCGCCCGGACACTCCTTCGCGGAGTCGGCCACGTCCACCAGCAGCGGAAGCGGTACGCGCGTCGTGGCACCCGGCTCCTGGAGCAGCTCGTCGTCCGTGCCCTTCACATAGGCCAGACCGTCGATGTCCAGCTCGAAGACCTCCGGCGCGTACTGGACACAGATGCCGTCGCCGGTGCAGAGGTCCTGATCGATCCAGACCTCGAGATCGGCCACCGTGTCCGCACCGGACCGGTCCTCTTGCTGCACGGTCATATCTCCTGCCGTTTCCTTCGTCGGACGGTCCGACTTTGGCGCAAGTCGGGCCAGCCCTGACGGGTGTTGAACGCTTCGACCATACAACCGCCCGCTTTCCGATGTTGTTGGGTGGGTATTCCCCTGGCGTGAGGGAGAGCGCAAGGGTGAAGATCGGACACACCCCGACCGTCTTTGTGATCTAGGGGTTTCAATCGACACCCACCCAGGTAGGGTCTGGAAGCGTCCAGCTCCCCTTGGAGGAGGTGAGGACCGTGGCAGCCCACGACGACGACATCAACCGCGGCATCCGCCCGGGTCGAGGGTCCGACGACCCTGCCGGTCAGATTGCCTATCTCGAGCAGGAGATCGCCGTCCTGCGACGCAAGCTCGCCGACTCTCCGCGGCATACGAGGATTCTCGAAGAGCGGATCGTCGAGCTGCAGACGAACCTGGCAGGCGTGTCCGCACAGAACGAGCGGCTCGCCAACACGCTCCGTGAGGCCCGGGACCAGATCGTGGCCCTCAAGGAGGAGGTCGACCGGCTCGCACAGCCGCCGGCCGGCTTCGGGGTCTTCCTCGAGGCGAACGAGGACGGCACCGCCGACATCTTCACCGGGGGACGCAAACTCCGGGTGAATGTCAGCCCCAGTGTCGAGCTCGACGAGCTCCGGCGCGGCCAGGAGGTCATGCTCAACGAAGCGCTCAACGTGGTCGAGGCCATGATGTTCGAGCGCGTCGGGGACATCGTCACCCTCAAGGAGATCCTCGAGGACGGCGAGCGCGCCCTGGTCATCGGGCACACCGACGAGGAGCGTGTGGTGCGGCTCGCCGAGCCGCTGCTGGACGCCACCCTCCGTGCCGGGGACGCCCTGCTGCTCGAACCCCGCTCCGGCTACGTCTACGAGGTCGTGCCCAAGAGCGAGGTCGAGGAGCTCGTCCTCGAAGAGGTCCCGGACATCGGCTACGAGCAGATCGGCGGTCTGGGCGACCAGATCGAAATGATCCGCGACGCCGTCGAGCTTCCGTACCTGTACCCCGACCTCTTCAAGGAGCACGAACTCCGACCCCCCAAGGGAGTCCTGCTCTACGGCCCGCCCGGCTGCGGCAAGACGCTCATCGCCAAGGCGGTCGCCAACTCGCTCGCCAAGAAGGTGGCCGAGGTCACCGGACAGGCCGAGGGAAAGAGCTTCTTCCTCAACATCAAGGGCCCCGAGCTGCTCAACAAGTACGTCGGCGAGACCGAGCGGCAGATCCGCCTGGTCTTCCAGCGTGCCCGTGAGAAGGCCAGCGAGGGCACCCCCGTCATCGTCTTCTTCGACGAGATGGAGTCGCTCTTCCGCACCCGTGGCTCCGGCGTCAGCTCGGACGTGGAGAACACCATCGTCCCCCAGCTGCTCGCCGAGATCGACGGCGTGGAAGGCCTGGAGAACGTGGTCGTCATCGGTGCCTCCAACCGCGAGGACATGATCGACCCCGCCATCCTGCGGCCCGGCCGGCTCGACGTGAAGATCAAGATCGAGCGTCCGGACGCCGAAGCGGCCAAGGACATCTTCGGCAAGTACCTCAAGGAGCGGCTCCCGCTCCACACCGACGACCTCGGTGAACACGGCGGCGACAGGGCGGCCACCGTCCACGGCATGATCCAGACGGCAGTGGAACAGATGTACGCCGAAACCGAGGAGAACCGCTTCCTCGAGGTCACCTACGCGAACGGCGACAAGGAAGTCCTCTACTTCAAGGACTTCAATTCCGGCGCCATGATCGAAAACATCGTCGGACGCGCCAAGAAAATGGCCATCAAGGCCTTCCTCGAGCAGAACCAGAAAGGCCTCAGGGTCTCCCATCTCCTCCAGGCGTGCGTGGACGAGTTCAAGGAGAACGAGGACCTGCCCAACACGACAAACCCGGACGACTGGGCCAGGATCTCCGGAAAGAAGGGCGAGCGGATCGTATACATCCGCACCCTTGTCACCGGAAAGCAGGGCGCAGACACCGGACGCTCCATCGACACGGTGGCAAACACCGGACAGTACCTGTAAAAGACAGGGCGGCTGCGGGTGCCCTTCATGGGTACCCGCAGCCCCGTGCTTTTTGGGGCCACGGCTGGAGCACAGCAATGACAGAAATGATCTCCCCACCAGCGCAGAGGCGTTCTAGGCTCTTTCGTACCGCCGAGTCGCGCAGTGCGGGGACGGGCACCGCACACGCACCCGAGCACCAGCGGTACTTGAGCGCCGCCCCCGACCGAGGGCGACGCCGGGCAAGGAGGGCCGCATGACCGTACGGCGAGTAATGGGCATCGAGACGGAGTACGGCATCTCCGTCCCCGGCCACCCCAACGCCAATGCCATGCTCACCTCATCCCAGATCGTCAACGCCTACGCCGCGGCGATGCACCGGGCCCGGCGGGCCCGCTGGGACTTCGAGGAGGAGAACCCGCTCCGGGACGCACGAGGCTTCGACCTCGCACGCGAGGCCGCCGACGCCAGCCAGCTCACCGACGAGGACATCGGGCTCGCCAACGTCATCCTGACCAACGGTGCACGTCTCTACGTCGACCACGCACACCCCGAGTACAGCGCCCCCGAGGTCACCAATCCGCGGGACGCCGTCCTCTGGGACAAGGCCGGCGAGCGGATCATGGCGGAGGCCGCGGAGCGCGCAGCCCAGCTCCCCGGCGCCCAGCCGATCCACTTGTACAAGAACAACACCGACAACAAGGGCGCCTCGTACGGCACGCACGAGAACTACCTGATGAAGCGGGAAACCGCCTTCTCCGACATCGTGCGCCACCTGACGCCCTTCTTCGTCTCCCGCCAGGTCGTCACCGGCGCAGGCCGCGTCGGCATCGGCCAGGACGGCCACGAACACGGCTTCCAGATCAGTCAGCGCGCCGACTACTTCGAGGTCGAGGTGGGCCTGGAGACCACTCTCAAGCGCCCCATCATCAACACCCGCGACGAGCCCCACGCCGACGCCGAGAAGTACCGCCGGCTCCACGTGATCATCGGCGACGCGAACCTCTCCGAGATCTCGACCTATCTCAAGCTCGGCACGACGGCCCTGGTGCTGTCCATGATCGAGGACGGCTTCATCGCGGTCGACCTCGCCGTGGACCAGCCGGTGCGCACCCTGCACCAGGTCTCCCACGACCCCACGCTGAAGCGGCTCGTCACGCTCCGCAGCGGCCGCACCCTGACCGCCGTACAACTCCAGATGGAGTACTACGAGCTCTCGCGCAAATACGTGGAGGAGCGGTTCGGCGCGGACGCGGACGAGCAGACCAAGGACGTCCTGAGTCGCTGGGAGGACGTCCTCGGCCGCCTGGAGCGCGATCCGATGAGCCTGTCCGGGGAGCTCGACTGGGTGGCCAAGCGGGAGCTCATGGAGGGCTACCGGCGCCGTGACGCCCTCGACTGGGACGCCGCGCGGCTCCACCTGGTGGACCTCCAGTACGCCGACGTACGGGCCGAGAAGGGCCTGTACAACCGTCTGGTGGCCCGCGGCAAGATGAAGCGGCTGCTGTCCGAGTCCGACGTGGACCAGGCCCGTACGAAGCCTCCGGAGGACACCCGCGCCTACTTCCGCGGGCGCTGTCTGGAGCAGTACGCGGACGACGTGGCCGCGGCCTCCTGGGACTCGGTGATCTTCGACCTCCCGGGCCGGGACTCCCTGCAGCGGGTCCCCACCTTGGAGCCGCTTCGCGGAACGCGTAATCACGTCAAGGAGCTCCTGGACCGGTGTCGCACCGCGGAGGATCTGGTCAGGGTCCTCTCCGGCGGCTGAGCGGGCGGACAGCGGCTTTCCGGGGGGTTTTCCGGCGGCCGGCAAGCGGCAGCGGATGCGGGGCTGAAATGTGCGGCGTCCGGGAATCATGGAGATGGTCCCCGGACGTTGTAACAACGGCGGGGCCGATGTCGGACCCTGCTTGTAGGGTCTGATCTTGACCGATCGAACTGAGCGGGCGAACCGAGCGGGGTGAGGGTTATGGCGACCAAGGACACCGGCGGCGGACAGCAGAAGGCGACGCGTTCCACCGAGGAGGTCGAGGAGCAGGCGCAGGACGCGCAGGTCTCGGACGACCTCAAGGAACGACAGGAGAAGCTCAGCGACGACGTGGACTCGGTTCTCGACGAGATCGACGACGTGCTCGAGGAGAACGCAGAGGACTTTGTGCGCTCCTTCGTGCAAAAGGGCGGACAGTAGTCACGTACGTGAACCAGGGGGAGTCGAAGCGGTTCACCGGACGCAGGCGAGAGCTGCCGCTCGCCTCGTCCGCGGCGGACCGCGATCGACGTGACGGGCCCCAGGTGCGATGCCGGGGGTGTGGGGCGGAACGGACCGCCGCGCACCACCGGCGTCGCCGAAAGGCCCCGGGCGCAACGGTGCGGGAGAAGGCGTACGTGCCGACCGGGCACGAGCTCCGTCCGCGGTGCGGTGCGGCCCCACCGCATGGCGCATGGCACCGCGGGGCGACCGCACCGGGCGGTTCGTCGACACGGTGCACGGCGTCCCGGGCCGCCGAAGGGCGGTGGGGTCTCCCGGAGCACCGGTGCGGCACGACCGAAGCCCGACGCGGCGAGCCGATCGCCTCGCGGCAGGGCCTCCGTGTGATCCGTCCCAAGCGTTCCGCCGTTCATGTGGATCACTGCCACACCACGGGTAGGGTCCCTGGCGTACTGTGCTTCAACTGCAATTCGGCCATCGGCAAGTTGGGAGACGATCCCGACGCTGTTCGTCGGGCTGCCGCCTATCTGGAGGGAAACTCGTGGAAGCCAACACTCGTGGCACCGGGCGTCTACCTGCTGCCTTCCTGACGCCCGGCTCGTCGTCCTTCACGGACTTCCTGTCGGAGCACCAGCCGCAACTCCTCCCGGGCAACCGTCAGTTGCCGCCGGTGCAGGGCGCGATCGAGGCCCCGCACGGTACGACGATCGTCGCGGTCACCTTCCCGGGGGGCGTCGTGCTCGCCGGTGACCGGCGGGCGACGATGGGGAACATCATTGCGCAGCGCGACATCGAGAAGGTCTTCCCGGCCGACGAGTACTCGGCCGTCGGCATCGCCGGCACGGCCGGCCTCGCCGTCGAGATGGTGAAGCTGTTCCAGCTGGAGCTGGAGCACTTCGAGAAGGTGGAGGGCGCCCAGCTCTCCCTGGAGGGCAAGGCGAACCGCCTGTCCACGATGATCCGGTCCAATCTGGGCATGGCCATGCAGGGCCTTGCCGTGGTGCCGCTCTTCGCCGGCTGGGACGTGGACCGCGAGAAGGGCAGGATCTTCTCGTACGACGTCACCGGTGGCCGGTCCGAGGAGCATGGTTACGCCGCTCAGGGCTCCGGTTCGCTGTTCGCGCGTGGGGCGATGAAGAAGCTCTACCGCGACGACCTCACGGAGCAGCAGGCGACGACTCTCGTCGTACAGGCGCTGTACGACGCGGCGGACGACGACTCGGCGACCGGTGGCCCGGACGTGGCCCGCCGGATCTACCCGATCGTCACCGTGATCACGGACGACGGATTCCGGAGGCTGACGGACACGGAGTCCTCGGAGATCGCCCGTGCGGTCCTGGAGCGGCGGCTGGAGCAGCCCGACGGGCCCAGGGCCGCGCTGCTCTGAACCGCCCAGCCGTGAGTGTGGTGATCTCGACGTGACCTCGACAGAAAGGGACGGATAGCCGGTGTCGACGCCGTTCTATGTCTCACCCCAGCAGGCCATGGCCGACCGGGCGGAGTACGCCCGGAAGGGCATCGCCCGCGGTCGCAGCCTTGTCGTGCTGCAGTACGCCGACGGAATCGTGTTCGTCGGCGAGAACCCGTCCCGTGCACTGCACAAGTTCAGTGAGATCTACGACCGGATCGGCTTTGCGGCCGCCGGCAAGTACAACGAGTACGAGAATCTCCGGATCGGCGGCGTCCGCTACGCCGATCTGCGGGGGTACACCTACGACCGTGCGGACGTGACCGCGCGCGGCCTGGCGAACGTGTATGCGCAGACGCTGGGCACCATCTTCTCCAGCGCTGCCGAGAAGCCGTACGAGGTGGAGCTGGTCGTCGCCGAGGTGGGTGACACGCCGGAGGGCGACCAGATCTACCGGCTGCCGCACGACGGGTCGATCGTGGACGAGCACGGCTCGGTGGCGGTGGGCGGCAATGCCGAGCAGATCAGCAACTATCTGGATCAGCGCCACCGGGACGGGATGACCCTGGCCGAGGCGCTGAAGCTGGCCGTACAGGCGCTGTCGCGGGACACCAGCGGCTCGGAGCGGGAGATTCCCGCGGAGCGCCTGGAGGTGGCGGTGCTGGACCGTACACGTCCGCAGCAGCGCAAGTTCAAGCGCATCGTCGGGCGCCAGCTCTCGCGTCTGCTGGCCGGTGACGAGCCGGGTGCCGCCGAGGCGGCGTCGGCGGACGACGAGGATGCCGCCGAGGAGGAGTGACCTGCCGTCCGGGGACGGACGACCGGCGCGCGGCGCCCTGCCACCATCCGGCGGGGCGCCGAGTGCTGTGCGGCCCTGTGCGACGTCGGCGGTGACCCCGCCGGTGACCTCGGGGGTCTCCGGCCGCGCGTGGCCGCGTGGCCCGGGTGCGCCGTTCAGCCGGTCGGTGCCGGTCCGGTGGATCCTCGCGCCACCAGTTCGACCGGCAGGGCAACCGGGTCGGGGCGCCCGCCGTCGAGGACGGCGATGAGGGCGCGCATGCCGTGCTCGCCGAAGGCCTCGGCGGGCAGGCGGACCGTGGTGAGCTCGGGGTCCACGGCGGAGGCCAGGGTGAGGTCGTCGAACCCGGTCACGGAGAGGTCCTCGGGAACTCGCAGGCCCAGGCGGCGGGCCGCCTTGCAGACACCTGCCGCGAGCATGTCGTCGTCGCAGACGACGGCGGTGGGCCGCGGTCCGGGGAGGGAGAGGGCGGCTTCCGCCGCGGCGCGTCCGGCATCGACGGCAAGCGGGGCGGTGGCCTTGTCGAGCGCGACCCCGGTACCGCCCAGGGCGTCGGCGAGCGCCTCGGCGCGGACGTCGAAGGTCCAGGAGGGCACCGCGGAGGCCAGATGCAGAAAGCGGCGGTGGCCGAGGTCCAGGAGGTGCCGGGTGACCTGGTGCATGCCGTCGGCGATGTCGAGGTTGACGGTGGCGGCCGCGGGTCCGGCCTGGGGGTCGCTGTCCAGCATGACGAGGGGGAGCTGGTCGCCGCGGATGGCGGCCAGGGCGTCCGAGGCCATGGAGGAGGCGATGACTCCGTCGAGCGCGGCGCGCGCGGAGTCGAAGGGGTCCTTGGCGGGACCGATGCCTTCGGGCGAGGGATAGAGCACGACGCCGAAGCCGTGTTCGGCGGCGACACGGGACGCGCCGGTGTGGACACGGGCGAAGAATTCGTTGGTGAGCGCGGGCACGACGAGCAGGGCGGTCCTTGTGCGGCCCAGGCGCAGATGCCGGGCCGCGAGGTTGGGCCGGTATCCGAGGTCGCGGGCGGCGTCCCGTACACGCTGGGCGGTGCGTTCGGAGACCCGTCCGCGCCATTTGTCGCCGAGCACCAGGGACACGGCGGCCTGGGAGACTCCGGCGGCGTGGGCGACGTCGCGGCTGGTGGGCCGGCCGGCAGGGGTCGCGCCGCGGCCTGCGGAGGTGCCGTCGGGGCGGCCGGCCGGACGTCCCGTCCGGTGTGTGGCGGCTTCGGGCGTCCCCGTCGGGCGCGTGTCGTCGCCGGTCGTCACTGAGGCCTCCGCTCGCCGGGTCGTCGTCCGCCGGACGACGGTCGCGGGGTGGACCCGCGGACAGGGCTCATGGTACGTATGACGGCGGACGTTATACGTAAAACTTCCTTCCGCGTCCGCCGCGGGGGAGAGGGCGAGAAGGCATGGCTGCCGGGTACGCGCAGATCCTGAGGACCGAGCACGCCGCGCGGCTGCTCACCGGCACCCTGGTGGGGCGGCTGCCCAACGCGACCGCGGCGATCGCCATCGTGCTGTTCGTCCGCGCGCAGGGCGGGACGTACAGCCTGGCGGGTGCTCTCGCCGCGGCCTACGGCGTCGCCAACGCGGTGGGCCAGCCGTTGCTGGGCCGGCTCGTGGACCTGTACGGGCAGCCCCGCGTCCAGTTGCCCGCCGCGCTCGCCTCCGCCGCCGCCATGGCGGGGTTCGCCCTCGTCGGCATCGGACCGCTGGTGCTCGCCCATGCCGCCGTCGCGCTGGCGGGACTGTTCACGCCGCCGCTGGAGGGCGGTCTGCGGGCACTGTGGCCCAGCATCCTCCGCAAGGAGGACGAGGTGCACACGGCGTACGCCATGGACGCGGTCGCCCAGGAAGTCATGTTCACGGTCGGACCGTTGCTGGTGACCCTGTGCGCGGGGGTGTGGTCGGCGCGGGCGGCCCTGCTCGTCATCAACCTCATCGGTGTGCTGGGCGCCCTGTCCGTGGTCGTCTCGGCGCCCTCGCGGGCGTGGACTTCTGCCCCGCGCGAGGCCCACTGGCTCGGTGCGCTGCGCTCCCGGGGCCTCGTGGCACTGCTGGGGGCCTTCCTGTTCATCGGCATGGCGCTGGGCTCCATCACGGTGGCCGCGCTCTCGTACGCGGACGGCCACGGCGGTGACACCACGTACGGCTGGCTGATGGCGGCTCTGGGTCTCGGCGCACTCGCGGGCGGCACGGTCTACGGGGCGCGGCAGTGGACCGGGGCTCCCGAGCGGCGGCTGCGGGTCCTGGTGGCGCTGCTCGCCGCGTGCTACCTGCCGTTGACGCTGATGCCCGGCCCGGTGGCGATGACGGCGCTGACGGCCGTCGCGGGCGTCTTCCTGGCGCCCGCGATCGCCTGCGCGTTCATCGTGGTCGACCGGCACGCTCCCGCCGGAACGGTGACGGAGGCGTTCTCGTGGCTGGTGACGACGTTCACTGTCGGTGCGTCCGTGGGAACGGCGGTCGCGGGTCCGGCGGTCGAGTGGGGCGGCACGCTGTGGGGCTTCGCGGTGCCGGGTCTGGCGGGTGGCGCCGCGCTGCTGGTGCTGCTCTGCACCGGGCGTGTCCTGGCGGTTCCCGGCCGTACGACGGGCGTGGCGGGTTCCGGCGCGCGCGCCGGTGGTTCCGCGGCCGACGCCGGTGAATCCGGGGCCGGCGTCGTGGGCGTATCGGAAAATGATCGAAACGGTGCTGTCGAACCCGGTTTCAGTGCAGGGCATCAGGCGTAATGTTCAGTCATGGACCGCCGCATTTTCGGGCTGGAGAACGAGTACGGCGTCACATGTACGTTCAGGGGACAGCGCCGCCTGTCTCCTGACGAGGTGGCGCGGTACCTCTTCCGCCGTGTCGTGTCATGGGGCCGCAGCAGCAATGTCTTTCTGCGGAACGGTGCTCGCCTCTATCTCGACGTCGGGTCACATCCGGAATACGCAACCCCGGAATGTGACAACGTGACCGAACTGGTCACGCACGACAAGGCCGGCGAGCGCATTCTGGAAGGCTTGCTCGTCGACGCCGAACGCCGTCTGCACGAGGAGGGAATCGCAGGCGACGTCTATCTCTTCAAGAACAACACGGACTCGGCGGGCAACTCCTACGGCTGCCACGAGAACTATCTGGTGGCCCGGCACGGGGAGTTCTCGAGGCTCGCGGACATCCTCATTCCCTTCCTCGTCACACGGCAACTGCTGTGCGGTGCCGGCAAGGTGCTCCAGACACCCCGGGGCGCCGTGTACTGCGTCAGCCAGCGCGCCGAGCACATCTGGGAGGGCGTCAGCTCCGCGACGACCCGCTCCCGGCCCATCATCAACACCCGCGACGAGCCGCACGCGGACGCCGAGCGCTACCGTCGGCTGCACGTCATCGTCGGCGACTCGAACATGTCCGAGACGACGATGCTGCTCAAGGTCGGCGCCACGGACCTGGTGCTGCGCATGATCGAGGCGGGCACGGTGATGCGCGACCTCACCCTGGAGAACCCGATCCGGGCGATCCGCGAGGTCAGCCACGACATCACGGGCCGTCGCAAGGTGCGCCTCGCCAGCGGCCGGGAGGCCTCCGCACTGGAGGTGCAGCGCGAGTACTACGAGAAGGCCCTCGACTTCTGCGAGCGGCGGGGCATCCGTACGGGCACGGTCGAGCAGGTGCTCGAACTGTGGGGCCGCACGCTCGACGCGATCGAGTCCGAGGACCTGGACCGGATCGGCACCGAGATCGACTGGGTCATGAAGTACAAGCTCATCGAGCGGTACCGGGCCAAGAACAACATGACGATGTCGCACCCGAGGGTCGCGCAGATAGACCTCGCGTATCACGACATCCACCGCCGTCGCGGGCTGTACTACCTGCTGGAGAAGAAGGGGCAAGCCGCTCGCATCTGCAACGACTTGAAGATTTTCGAGGGCAAGTCGGTGCCACCGCAGACGACTCGGGCCAGGCTGCGCGGCGACTTCATCCGCCGCGCCCAGGAGCAGCGCCGCGACTTCACGGTCGACTGGGTCCATCTCAAGCTCAACGACCAGGCACAGCGCACGGTGCTGTGCAAGGACCCGTTCCGGTCGGTCGACGACCGGGTGGAGAAGCTCATCGCGGGAATGTGACCGACATCGCGTTCCGCGGGGGAGCGCAACACGGGCGCCGTACGTTCCTCGTACGGCGCCGTTGTGTGGTCGTAGAGTTGCGCGCACGCCAACCATGAAGATCGACCGATACGAGGCCCCCACCGTGCGCCGACGCTCACTTCTCCTAGCCGTACCCGCAGGACTGCTCACGCTCGCCGGTTGCGGGAGCGACAACAAGGGCAACAAGTCCAGCAGTGCGTCCCCCTCGCCGTCCGCTCCGCCCTCCGCGAAGATCGTGAACGGGCCGCTGCCCGCGGTCACGGCCGGCACCAAGTTCGGCGAGAAGCCGACCGTGGCGAAGGGGCCGGGCAAGCCGTCGAGCGACCTGGCGGTGAAGACGCTCATCCAGGGCAACGGCACCGAGGTCGCCAAGGGCGACTATCTGCAGGCGAACTACCTCGGCCAGATCTGGAACACGGCGAAGGTCTTCGACAACTCCTACGACCGCGGCAGCCCGACGCTGTTCCAGATCGGCGTCGGCCAGGTCATCCCCGGCTGGGACCAGTCCCTGGTGGGCAAGAAGGTCGGCAGCCGGGTCGAGCTGGCGATCCCCCCGGCGCTGGGCTACGGCAAGGCGGGCAACGCCCAGGCGGGCATCAAGGGTGACGACACGCTGGTCTTCGTCGTCGACATCGTGAACACCTTCAACGGCAAGAGCTCCGCCAAGGGCAAGGACGTCGCCCAGGACAACATCGACCTGCCGAAGGTCGGCACGAACACGGACGGCAAGGCCCCGTCGGTCGACGTCCCGAAGAAGTCCGCGCCGACGAAGGTGGTCTCGACGTACGTCATCGAGGGCGACGGCCCGGTCGTGAAGCCGACCGACCAGCTGCTCGTGCAGTACAAGGGTGTGCTGTGGGCGGACGGCAAGGAGTTCGACTCGACCTACAAGCGGGGGCAGCTGGCCTCGTTCTCGCTGCAGCAGGTCGTCAAGGGCTGGCAGGAGGGACTCGCGGGCAAGAAGGTCGGCAGCCGCGTCCTGGTGGTCGTGCCGCCGGACAAGGGCTACGGCGACAACCCGCCGCAGGGCAGCCCCATCAAGAAGGATTCGACGCTCGTCTTCTCGGTCGACATCCTCGCGAAGATGTGAGTCCCCGCAAAGATGAAAGACTGTGCGTGTTGCGCATCCGTATCAAGCAGGAGCTAGTGACGTGAGCATCGAGAAGCCCGAGATCGACTTCCCGGGCGGCGAGCCCCCGGCCGACCTCGAGATCAAGGACATCTGGGAGGGCGACGGCCCCGAGGCGAAGGCGGGCGACACCGTCTCCGTCCACTACGTGGGTGTCGCGTTCTCCACCGGCGAGGAGTTCGACGCGAGCTGGAACCGTGGCACGCCGCTGCAGTTCCAGCTGGGTGTCGGCCAGGTCATCGCGGGCTGGGACCGCGGTGTGCAGGGCATGAAGGTCGGCGGGCGCCGTCAGCTGACCATCCCGGCGCACCTCGCGTACGGCGACCGCGGCGCCGGTGGCGGCCGCATCGCCCCGGGCGAGACGCTGATCTTCGTCTGCGACCTGGTCGCGGTCTGATCCGCTTCGACCACAAGCGGTCGTGACAGGGCCCGCGCCCCCCGGCGCGGGCCCTCGGCTTTTGCCGCGACAGGCTGTAGCGGTACGGTCGACGCGCAGAAGCATCGGAGAAAGGGCGTACCGCGTCGATGGCCATTGCCAAGGCAGAGCGGCTGATGAACCTGGCCCTGTGTCTGCTCGGGACGCGGCGCCCGTTGAGCAAGCGTGAGCTGCGGGGGTCGATCGAGGCCTACGTCGAGGCCTTCGGGCCGGGGTACGGCGCAGCCGCCGGGCCGGGCGAGGGCGGCTCCGACGACTCCTTCAACCGCATGTTCGAGCGGGACAAGGACGACCTGCGCGAGCTGGGCCTGGTCATCGAGACCGTGGAGAACCTCGACGGCGAGATCGGCTACCTGGCCCGCCGCGACAGCAACCGGCTGCCCCCGGTCACCCTCGACGCCGAGGAGGCCGCTGCGCTGGGCCTTGCGGCGAAGGTGTGGCAGCAGGCCCGGCTCGCCGGTGCCGCGAGCGGTGCCCTGCAGAAGCTGCGCGCCGCGGGGCTGCCCGAGGACGTCGACCCCTATGAGGGGCACGGCGCGCTGGAGCCGCGCATCCCGGTGCACGAGGCCGCCTTCGAGCCGCTGATGCTCGCCTGCCGCGACCGGCGCCCGGTCGCCTTCGACTACCGCAAGGCCTCGGCGGCCCGCCCCGAACAGCGCACGGTGGAGCCGTGGGCGCTGGAGTGCTGGCGCGGCCACTGGTACCTCGCGGGCTGGGACCGCGACCGGGGCGCCGAGCGGGTGTTCCGGCTGTCCCGGATCACCGGCCGGGTGCGCAACCGGCCCGGAAGCTTCACCGCCACGGTGCCCGACGTCGTCACGGTGCGGGAGACGGTGGCGGGCTGGGCCGGCGAGATCACCGACCGCAGTGCCGTGATCAGACTGCGCTCCGGTGCGGGCTACCCCCTTCGGGCGAAGGCCGTGTCGGTGCGGGAACTCGGCGACGGCTGGGACGAGTTGGTGATTCCGTACGGACACGGTCTGGACGCCTGGCTGGTCGAGTTCGGCCCCGATGTGGTGGTGCTGGAGCCCGAGGAGCTGCGGTCGGACGTGGTGGACCGGCTGCGCGCCGTGGCCAAGGGCTGAGGGGGACGTAGGACCGTGGCAGCGAAATCCGCGAGGTCGGCGAGGCCGACCAGCGCGATCGACCAGACCCGCCGGATGCTCTCCCTGGTGACGTATCTGCGGGAGCGCCCCGGCGCGCGCGTGGAGGACGTGGCGCGCGCGTTCGGGATCACCGAGGACGAGCTGATCTCCGACCTGGACGTGCTGCCGCTGTGCGGCACCAGCTTCCGCGGCGGCGATCTGCTGGACATCGACACGGACGGCGACCGCATCTGGTGGCACAACCCGGCCGCCCTCGCGGCGGAGGCGGCGGAGCCGCTGCGGATCGCCGCCGACGAGGCGACGGCGCTGCTGGTGGCCGCCCGCGCGGTGGCCACGCTGCCGGGTCTGCGGGAGAGCGACCGGCAGGCGCTGCTGCGGGCCACTGCGAAGCTGGAGGCGGCGGCGGGGGAGGCCGCGGGCGCGAGCTCCCGGCTGTCGGTGACCTTCGAGTCGGAGGGCGGCGTCTTCGCGGACGTCGACCGGGCGATCTCCGAGCGCCGCAGACTGTGGATCCGCTACTACTCGCCGGCGCGCGACGAGGTCACCGAGCGTGAGATCGATCCGATCCGGCTGGTGAGTGTCGGGCACACCTATGTGGAGGCGTGGTGCCGCCGCTCGGAGGCCCGGCGCACGTTCCGTCTCGACCGGGTCGCCGAGATCAGGATCCTTGACGCGCCGTCCGAGCCGCCGGAGCTGGAGCTGCGGGATCTGTCGGAGGGGCTGGTCCAGCCGGCCGCCGAGGATCCCGAGGTGGTCGTCGAGGTGGGCCCCGGCGGGCGCTGGGTGGCGGAGTACTACCCGCACGACAGCGCCGAGGAGCTCGCGGACGGCGGGCTGCGGATCACGCTGCGCACCCCCGACCCGGCCTCGCTGCGCCGGCTGGCGCTGCGGCTCGGCCGGGACGGGCACATCGTCTCGCCGCCGGAGCTCGCTCGGAGCGCGCGGCAGGCCGCGAATGAGGCCCTGGCGGCGTACGACGCGCCGGGGACCGCCCCGGATGCGCCGCACGGCGTGCACGAGGCACCGCAGGCCGGCTTGGGAGGCCGGCTCGACGACCGGCAGGAGCAGGCACGTTGAGCAAACCGGGCGACACATCCACGATTTCCGTAATGTCCGGATTGTCAAGAGTGGCGCCTGTGTTGTTCAAGGCCGCCTGCCCCGACTGCCGTGCCTGCAGCGAGCTGTCCGCGAGTGCGCTGCGGCTGGCCATCGGCGCGAGCCGCCGGACCACGTTCTACTCGTTCACCTGCCCCGAATGCGGCTCCGCCGTGCGGAAACCCGCGGGTGAGCGCATCGTCGAGCTGCTCACCGGCGGCGGGGTCCGCACGCTCCGCCTCCATACGACCGTCTAGGCTCGGCGCATGTTCTGGGCCATGCTCGCGATCGCTCTCGGCTTCCTCGGCCTCGCCGTGCTCGGCGTCCTCGCCGTCCGTGTGTTCCTGGAGGCCCAGCGCCTGGGCCGCCAAGTGACCGAATCGGCGCGGAAGATCAATCGGGCGGCGGAGGATCTGGAGCAGGCCGCGGTGGGTGCCGCGCAGGCGGGTCGCGACGCCATGTGACCTGCCGGGCGCATGGCCGCCGGCGCCGCTGTCCCGCTCTGAGCAGGGCAGGTACGCTTCCTGGGGTGGCCCGGGGAGCGAGGCGCGGGTCACGCCAGGAGTACGCACGAGGATTGCCTCACGTTTACCCCTGCGCGTTACGATCGCCGTTGACAGGGCAGTCGGCGTACCGGCCGTCCGGCACCAGACAACCGTCGCCTCGGTGAAGAAGGTAATCAGCTATGGGTAGGCTCGGCGCACCCGAGATCATTCTCATCCTCATCGTCGTCGTCCTGCTTTTCGGCGCGAAGAAGCTTCCCGACATGGCCCGTGCCCTCGGCAAGTCGGCCCGCATCCTCAAGAGCGAGGCGAAGGCGATGAAGGGCGACGGTCAGCAGACGGCCCCGGCCGACCCGCCGAACCCCGAGCAGTCCTCCGCTCAGCGCACCATCCAGGCGGCCCCCGGTGACGTGACCAGCTCGCGCCCGGTGAGCGAGCCCACGGACACGACCAAGCGCTGACTCAAGGCCGCCGCCGCGCGGCCTGCCGCACGAGATGAGGACGTGGGTTGCTCAAGTCTGCCCGCAAGAAGGAGAAGGACCCGGAGGGGCGGATGCCCCTCTCGGACCACCTGCGTGAGCTGCGCAACAGGCTCGCGAAGGCAGTCCTGGCCGTCGTGGTCGGCGCGGTGGCGGCGGCGGTCTTCTATCAGGAAATCATCAACTTCCTCACCCACCCCATCCAGGAGTCGGTGGGGTGCTCGAAGCCGTTCTCGGAGCTGGCCAAGCAGAGCCACGGAGCCTGCGGCAACATCACGGTGTCGGGTCTGATGGGCCCCTTTACCTTGATGATCAAGGTGTCCCTGACGGCGGGTGTGGTCATGGCGAGCCCGGTCTGGCTCTACCAGCTCTGGGCGTTCATCGCGCCCGGCCTGCACCGCCACGAGAAGAAGTACGCGCTGGGCTTCGTCGCGGCCGGCTTCCCCCTGTTCATGGCGGGCGCCTACTTCTCGTACCACGTGCTTCCCGCGGCGGCCGATGTCCTGCTCACCCTGACTCCCCAGGGTGCCGTCAACCTGCTGCCGCTTGACGAACTGCTCGACCTCGTGACCCGCATGGTGATCGTCTTCGGGCTCTCCTTCGAGCTGCCGCTGCTCCTTGTGATGCTCAACCTGACCGGTGTGATCAGTGGACGCCGGATGCTGGGCTGGTGGCGTGCCATGATCATGGGTGTCACGGTCTTCGCCGCGTTCGCCACGCCGACCGTCGACCCGATCTCGATGCTGTCGCTGGCGGCGCCGATCTGCCTGCTGTACTTCGCGGCGACCGGGTTCGCGCTGATGAACGACAAGCGCAAGGCCAGGGTCGCGGCCGAGGGGCCGGACGACGACGAGGCCTCCGACCTCGATCTCACCCCCGAGGACATCGGCGACATCGAGCCCGTCACCGCCGGCCGCTCCCTGCCCGAGCAGGCCTCCTCCGACCAGTCGCGGATCAACGGCTACGACGACGTCACCTGACACGGCCCTCGGGGCACGGCGCCCCGGGGAGCGAAAGGGGCCGGACTCGGGGAGTCCGGCCCCTTCGCCGTGCTCGGTCGCCCGGTATGTCCCGGCCGCGGAGCGGGCGTTGCGGGAGCCGACGGTCTTCCGCGACGGTGACCCACCGTGAAATGTGAGGCACCTCACAGCGGGTGATCCGCTCGGCGCCTTGTAGGGTCCGCCCGTGACCAGCGAGATCACTCTTCTCATCAATCCCGCCGCGGGACGCGGCCGGGGTGCGCAGGCGGCGCAGCCGGCCGCCGCTGCCCTGCGGGAGGCCGGCTTCTGTGTGCGTACCGTCGTCGGCGAGGACGCCGGGGACGCGCTGCGCCGCGCGCGTGAGGCGGTGGAGGGCGGGACCGGGGCGCTCATCGCCGTCGGTGGCGACGGGATGGCCGGCCTGGCGTTGCAGGCCGTGGCCGGGACCCGGACCCCGCTCGGCGTGATCGCCGTCGGCACCGGCAACGACTTCGCACGCGCGCTCGGGCTGCCCCTGCGCGATCCCGCCGCGGCCGGGCGCATGGTGGCCGACGCCCTGACGGGGGCGCACATCCGCGATGTCGACCTCGGGCGCGTCGACGGGACGTGGTTCGGCACGGTCCTCGCCTCCGGCTTCGACTCGCGCGTCAACGACCGCGGCAACCGGATGCGCTGGCCCACCGGCCGGTTCCGGTACGACGTCGCGATGGTCGCCGAACTCGCCGCCTTCCGCCCCGTCCCGTACCGCATCACGCTCGACGGCGGCGACGTCCACGAGGTCGAGGCGACCCTGGTCGCCGTCGGGAACGGCTCCTCGTACGGCGGCGGAATGAAGATCTGCGCCGGAGCCGACATGGGTGACGGCCTCTTCGACATCACCGTCGTCGGTGCCTGCAGCCGGACCACCCTGCTGAAGGTGTTCCCGCGGGTCTACAAGGGCAGCCACCTCGACCACCCGGCCGTCACGGTGCACCGCGCGGCGGCCATAGAGCTCGCCGCGCCCGGGATCACCGGGTACGCGGACGGCGAGCCCCTGGGGCCGCTCCCGCTGACCGCGGAGTGCGTCCCGGGAGCCGTACGCGTCCTGGTTTCCGCGCACTGAGGAGGGTGCCCGGAGCACGCCGGGGCCCCCGGAAACGCCCTGACCAGGAAGAATGTGGCGCCCCGTGCTCGGTGGGAGCCTGCGATACGGATAATGATCGTCCGATGTCACCGGCGGCCGGTAGGCTCGAAAGCACGATGACAGAGGACCTCTCACCGGCCGAGCGGTATGCGGCAGCACGCAGGCGCACCGCCGAGCAGAACACCGCGCTCGCGAGCTTCCGCGAGATGTACGACTTCGGTCTCGACCCGTACCAGATCGAGGCCTGCCAGGCGCTCGAGGAGGGCAAGGGCGTGCTGGTGGCCGCGCCCACCGGCTCCGGCAAGACGGTGGTCGGCGAGTTCGCCGTGCACCTGGCGCTGAACCAGCACAGAAAGTGCTTCTACACGACGCCCATCAAGGCGCTGTCCAACCAGAAGTACTCCGACCTGGTCCGCCGCTACGGTGCGGAGAAGGTCGGCCTGCTGACCGGCGACAACAGCATCAACTCCGAGGCGCCCGTGGTCGTCATGACCACCGAGGTGCTGCGGAACATGCTGTACGCGGGCTCCCAGACCCTGTCCGGCCTCGGCTACGTGGTGATGGACGAGGTGCACTACCTCTCCGACCGCTTCCGCGGCGCCGTCTGGGAGGAGGTCATCATCCACCTTCCCGAATCGGTCACCCTGGTCTCGCTCTCGGCCACCGTGTCGAACGCGGAGGAATTCGGCGACTGGCTCGACACGGTCCGCGGCGACACCGAGGTCATCGTCTCGGAACACCGCCCCGTGCCGCTGTTCCAGCACGTCCTGGCGGGGCGCCGGATGTACGACCTCTTCGAGGAGGGCGAGGGCCACAAGAAGGCCGTCAACCCCGACCTGACGCGGATGGCGCGGATGGAGGCCAGCCGGCCCTCGTACGCCGACCGGCGCCGCGGCCGGAACATGCGCGAGGCCGACCGCGAGCGCGAGCGGCGCCAGCGGTCGCGGATCTGGACACCCGGCCGCCCCGAGGTCATCGACCGGCTCGACGCAGAGGGCCTGCTGCCCGCGATCACCTTCATCTTCAGCCGGGCCGGCTGCGAGGCCGCGGTGCAGCAGTGCCTGTACGCGGGCCTGCGGCTCAACGACGACGAGGCGCGCGCCAAGGTCCGCGAGATCGTCGAGGAGCGCACCGCGTCCATCCCCACCGAGGACCTCCACGTGCTCGGCTACTACGAGTGGCTCGAAGGCCTGGAGCGCGGTATCGCCGCCCACCACGCGGGCATGCTGCCCACCTTCAAGGAGGTCGTGGAGGAACTCTTCGTGCGCGGCCTGGTGAAGGCCGTCTTCGCGACCGAGACCCTGGCCCTGGGCATCAACATGCCCGCCCGCTCGGTGGTGTTGGAGAAGCTGGTCAAGTGGAACGGCGAGCAGCACGCCGACATCACCCCCGGCGAGTACACCCAGCTCACCGGCCGCGCGGGCCGGCGCGGCATCGACGTCGAGGGCCACGCCGTCGTGCTGTGGCAGCGCGGCATGAACCCCGACCAGGTCGCGGGTCTCGCGGGCACCCGGACCTATCCGCTCCGCTCGAGCTTCAAGCCGTCGTACAACATGGCGGTCAATCTGGTCGAGCAGTTCGGCCGGCACCGCTCGCGCGAACTGCTGGAGACCTCCTTCGCGCAGTTCCAGGCCGACCGTTCCGTCGTCGGCATCTCCCGCCAGGTGCAGCGCAACGAAGAGGGCCTGGAGGGCTACAAGGCCTCCATGACCTGCCACTTGGGCGACTTCGAGGAGTACGCCCGGCTGCGCCGCGAACTCAAGGACCGCGAGACGGAGCTGGCCCGCCAGGGCGCGACCCAGCGACGTGCGGAGGCCGCCACGGCGCTGGAGCGGCTCAAGCCCGGCGACATCATCCATGTGCCCACCGGCAAGTACGCGGGCCTGGCGCTCGTCCTCGACCCGGGCGTGCCGGGCCGGACCGACGGCCACCGCGGCATCGACCATCACGACGGGCCGCGGCCGCTCGTCCTGACCGCCGAGCGGCAGGTCAAGAGGCTCGCCTCGATGGACTTCCCGGTGCCGGTCGAGGCGCTGGAGCGGATGCGCATCCCCAAGTCGTTCAATCCGCGCAGCCCCCAGTCCCGCCGTGACCTGGCGTCCGCGCTGCGGACCAAGGCCGGGCACATCGTGCCGGACCGGCACCGCAAGCGGCGGTCCTCCGCCGCGGACGACCGGGAGATCGCACGGCTGCGCGCAGAACTCCGCGCCCACCCCTGCCACGGGTGCAGCGACCGCGAGGACCACGCGCGCTGGGCGGAGCGTTACCACCGGCTGCGCCGGGACACCGCCCAGCTGGAGCGGCGCATCGAGGGGCGCACGAACACGATCGCCCGCACCTTCGACCGCATCGTGGCGCTCCTGTCCGAGCTGGACTACCTGCGGGGCAACGAGGTCACGGAGCACGGCAAGCGGCTCGCACGGCTCTACGGAGAGCTGGACCTGCTGGCCAGCGAGTGCCTGCGCGCCGGGGTCTGGGAGGGTCTGAACCCTGCCGAACTCGCCGCCTGTGCCTCGGCGTTGGTGTACGAGGCGCGGATCGGCGACGACGCCCTCGCGCCGAAGCTGCCGTCCGGCAAGGCCAAGGCGGCGATGGGCGAGATGGTCCGCATCTGGGGCCGCCTCGATGCCATGGAGGAGGACTTCCGCATCAACCAGACGGAGGGCGTCGGCCAGCGCGAGCCCGACCTGGGCTTCGCCTGGGCCGCCTATATGTGGGCCTCCGACAAGGGGCTCGACGAGGTGCTCCGCGAGGCGGAGATGCCCGCCGGTGACTTCGTCCGCTGGTGCAAGCAGATCATCGACGTCCTCGGGCAGATCGCCGCCGCGCCCTCCCACGAGGGCTCGACGGTGCCGAAGGCCGCGCGCCGGGCGGTCGACGCCCTGCTGCGGGGAGTTGTGGCCTACTCGTCCGTGGGCTGAGCGGCCCAGCGCCGTCCGCGTGCGCGCCGGCTGCCCGGCCGGTGCGCACCGCCGTGCCGACGGCTTCCGTCGGTGTGCGCCTTGTGCGGACGGCCCCTGTCGGTGTGCGGTCGCCGTGTTGTTGCGCACCTGCTGCCGACGGCCCCTGTCGGCAGGGCCTTCGTGGCGAGGACGTATGCGCGTACCTGCCGTGCCGACGTCGGCCGGGGCGACTCGACCGTGCCGCCGTCCCGGCCGACGGATGACTCCAGCGGGCCACGCCGCCGCCGGACCCGGGTCGATCCGGCCATCAGCCGCGCCACCTCCGACCCGCGGCTGATCCGTCGACCCGCGGCCGATCCGTCGACGCGCGCCGCCGTGCGCGGTGGCGCGACGGACCGGGCGCCCAGGGGCAGCCGCTCGCACCGGCCGATGCGGGCATTGTCCTCGCCCCGGAGTGGGCTCGCCCTCCGCACCGGCCTGTTCGGGCCGGCCGAGGACGTGATCCTGCTGGGCAGGACCGGCCCGGACCGCTCGTCGCGGCGTTCGCCCAGGCCACGGGGACGCGGCCGTGCGGACCGCCGGGGTCCGGGAGCACCGCCCGCACCTCGTCCGCGGCATTCCGTCCCGCTCGCCCCTTCGCACGGCCATGCGTCGTGACTCATCGTGTTCGAACGACGCCCCAGCGTGCAAATGGGCCCGAGTGTATGCCTGCCAGTGCGCCGGTTTCAGGTGCTTGCGGAATATGACTCGGCGTTGATCCGGTCGGACTAAGCTCGCCCGCAGCGCACCGAGTTGATGCGTATTCGTGCGCTTGTTCCCAAATTTACCGATCTTTGCGCAAGTGCCCCCACGTTCCGCACGCCCCCCACCACCCCACGTCCCCCCACCCATCACCCCGACCTTCCCCGAGTCGACTGTTCAGAGGGCATACATGGTGAGTGTTGAATTGCCTCCCGGTGGCCGTGAAGTTCCCTACGCCCGTGTGCTGCTGCTGCCCGCCGTACTCATGGCGGCGGCGACCGGCGCGGCCGCCGCGGTCGTGTCGGAGCCGTCCCGGGCAGCCGTCGGCTGGTGCGGAGCGATCGGCACCGCCCTGGTGCTCGCGGTCTCCGCCGAAGCCGTACGCCGCGGCCGCACCATCCGGCAGCTGCGCCGCCAGTACACGCAGCGCCTTGCCGACGCCGAAGGGCGTCTCGCGGCCCAGGACGCCCTCGCGGACCGCGTCCGCGAGGACTTCCTCCCCAGGGCCATCGCGATGACCGGCGCCACCCGGGAACCCCGCGAGGTCGTGGACACGATCGTCGCGCAGGAGCCCGAGTACCAGGAGCTCACCGAGGCGCAGCGCAAGCTCGTCGCGAGGTTCCTGACCCACGTGGACAACGTGGAACTGCTGCGGGAGTCCCTGGAGCGCTCCTTCGTCCACGTCGTACGGCGCGTTCAGGCGATTGTCCACCAACAGGCCAAGGAACTCCGCGAGATGGAGTACGACCACGGCCGCAACCCCGACGTCTTCGACGACCTGCTCCGCCTCGACCACGGCAACTCGATGATCGGCCGTCTCACCGACTCGATCGCCGTGCTCGGCGGCGGCCGCCCGGGCCGCCAGTGGCCCAAGCCGGTCACGCTCTACAGCGTGCTGCGCGGTGCCATGTCCCGCATCCTCGAGTACCGCCGTATCGACCTGGCCTCGATCGCCACGGTCAACGTCAAGGGCAGCCAGGTCGAGCCGGTCATCCACGCCTGCTCCGAGCTCTTCGACAACGCCACGCGCTACTCGCCGCCGAACTCCAAGGTGCACGTCACGGCCACCGAGGTGCAGTCGGGCGTCGCCATCGAGATCGAGGACGCCGGCGTCAGCTTCACCGAGGAGGCGAGGGAGCGCATCGAGGGCAGGATCACCGCTGCGCAGGCCGGCTTCGACCTTCAGGACTTCGACGGCGCCCCCCAGCTGGGCCTCGCCGTCGTCGGCCGCCTCACCAAGAAGCACAACATGCAGATCTCGCTGCGGCCCTCGGCGTACGGCGGCGTCCGCGCCATCCTCGTCGTGCCGCACGACATGCTCACCACCGCCCCCGCCGTCGGCGTCGCCCACGGCATCGGCGTCACCGCCGTACCCCGGATCGACAACGACGGCGTCGAGGCGCCGCAGCTGCCGGCCAAGAAGCGCCGCCCGACCACCGGCCCGCGCCGCGTCACCTCGGCGGACATGCCCGTCGGTGTGACCAGTGCCCGGCAGCTGGAGGACGAGGAGGACCTCCCCGTCGTCACCGAGTGGACCGCGAACGGTCTGCCCCAGCGCCGCAGCAAGGCCACGGTGCCCATCACCGAGCAGATCCGTGCGGCGTACGCCGAGAAGTACGCGGAGGAGGAGCGGCTGGAGCAGGAGACGGCCGCGCGCGCCGGGCAGGGCCTGCCCGCCCAGGCCCCCGAGAGCGAGCCGGTGGACAAGGAGCCGCCGCCGGGCCTCTGGGTGGACGCGTTCATGAAGGGGCTCAAGGGCGACGACTACACCGGCATGACCGACACGGCCAGGACCACGGCCCGTACCGAGGCCGCCGACGTGAAGGACGAGGGAGACCACAAGTGATCTCGCAGCGCCCCAACTTGGACTGGATGCTCAAGGACCTCTACAACAGCGTGCCCGGGGTCCAGCAGATCGTGGTGCTCTCCGCGGACGGCCTGCGGATCGCCCAGTACGGCGGCGACCCGGACGCCGCGGACCGGATCGCCGCGGCATGCTCCGGCCTGCAGAGCCTGGCCGGCGCCCTGGCCACCGAGATCCCGGAGAGCGACGGCCGGATGCGGCTCGTCATCATCGAGATCAACAACGGCTACTTCTACATGATGGCGGCCGGAGCCGGCGCCTACCTCGCCGTGCTCACCGACGTCGTCGCCGAGGCCGGGTACGTCAGCGCCTTCATGCGCGACTGCGTCGGCCGTATCGGCGACCACCTCACCAGCCCGCCGAGGCGTGACGGACAGACCGTATGACTCGAGAGCAACCCCCGCCCCAGGAGCGGCGTGCGCCCCAGCCGCAGAACGAGGAGGACCCCAACCGGCTGTTCGTCATCGGCGGCGCGAACGGCGACGCGCGGACATCACTGGACCTCGTCACGCTGATCGTGGCCAAGGGCGCCCCGTCCCCCGGCGCGCAGCCCGAGCAGGCGGCCCTGATCGGGATGTGCAGGACGCCGCTGTCGGTGGCCGAGCTCTCGGCCTATCTGAGGCTGCCGTTCAGCGTGGTGAGCCTGCTGCTCAGCGAGCTGATCGCGGTCGAGAAGGTCCAGGCCCGCGCCCCGATCGTGCCCACCGTGCGCGTCCCGCGCCCCAAGGGGACCCCCTCCCGCGCCAAGGCCGCCACAGTGCCCGAACGTTCTCTTCTCGAAGCGGTGATGCATGGACTTCAAAGGCTCTGACACGATCGCGGGCCCGCGCCCCGAGGACCATCTCCCCGATACCGTCGCAGCCGCCGTGAAGATCGTGATCGTGGGCGGATTCGGGGTCGGCAAGACGACGATGGTGGGTTCCGTCAGCGAGATCCGGCCGCTGACCACCGAGGAGACCATGACGAAGGCCGGTATCGGGGTCGACGACGACTACGGCTCCGAGTCCAAGACGGCCACCACCGTCGCCATGGACTTCGGCCGCGTCAGCATCACCGACCAACTGGTCCTCTACCTGTTCGGAACCCCGGGGCAGGAGCGCTTCTGGTTCCTGTGGAACGGCCTGTTCAACGGTGCGCTCGGAGCGGTCGTCCTCGTCGACACCCGCCGCCTGGAGGTCAGCTTCGAGGTGATGGGCCGCCTGGAGGAGCGCGGGGTGCCGTTCGTCGTCGCCGTCAACACCTTCCCGGATGCGCCCCGTTATCCCCTGGAGGAGCTGCGGGCCGCGCTCGACCTGGCCGACGAGATTCCGATCGTCGACTGCGACGTACGCCGCAGGGTGTCGAGCCGCGACGTGCTGATGACCCTGATGCGGTTCCTGCACAAGCTCACCGTGGCGCACGGCGGCTGATCCGCGGCGCACGCCGCCGGTCCGGCGGCGGCCGGCCGCGGACCACCGCGACCGAACCGGACCGGACCGGACGGTCGCGCCGCCCACGGCAATCACCCGCGGACCGGCGCGGCCGGCCGGCCCACGCGGTCGCTGCGCAGCGCGCGCCGCCCGGCGGCCGGCCCACGGGCCGCACCCCCGCCCCGACCCCACTCCCCACCAGCCACCCCCTGCCATCCCACCCTGATCCCCGGAACCTCGGAGCGACCACCGTGACGACTCCCTCCCACCCCTTCTCCGGCACGGACGAACCCGCCCTCGTCCCGCCCCCCGGCTGCCCCGCTCACGGCCAGGGCCGCGGCGGCGCCCGGCGCCTCTACGGCCCCGAGGCGGACCACGACCTGGCCGGCGTCTACGAGAAGCTGCGCGCCGAGCACGGCGCGGTCGCGCCCGCCCTGCTCCACAACGACGTGCCGATCTGGGTGGTGCTCGGCTACGCCGAGAACCTCCAGTTGGTCAACTCCCCGGCCACCTTCAACCGTGACTCGCGGAACTGGAACGCCCTGCGCGAGGGCCTGGTCGCCCCCGACCACCCGCTGGCACCCGTCTTCGCCTGGCAGCCCATCTGCGCCTTCGCCGAGGGCGCCGAGCACAAGCGGCTGCGCGGCGCCGTCACCGCCGCCATGAAGTCCCTCAGCCCGCGCACCCTGCGCCGCCATCTCAACGAGAGCTGCCAGGGGGTCATCAACGACATCTGTCTGAAGGGCTCGGCGGAACTGGTCACCGAGTTCGCCGAACAGCTGCCGATGGCCGTGATGTGCCGCATCCTCGGCATGCCCGAGGAGTACAACGAACGCCTGGTGCAGGCCGCCCGGGACATGATCAAGGGCACCGAGACGGCCATCGCCAGCAACGAGTACGTGATGTCCGTGCTGTTCCGCCTCGTCGCACGGCTGCGCGCACAGCCCGACGACGGGTTCACCAGCGCGATGCTCGCCCACGAGTCCCGGCTCACCGACGACGAGGTGGCCCAGCACCTGCGCCTGGTGCTCATCGCCGCGTACGAGGCGACCGCGAACCTCATCGCCAACGTGCTGCGTGTGGTCTTCACCGACCCCGGCTTCCGGGCCCAGCTCAAGGGCGGGCAGATGACCGTCCCGGAGGCGGTCGAGCAGTCCCTGTGGAACGAGCCGCCGTTCAGCGCCATGATCGGCTACTTCGCCAAGCGGGACACCGAACTCGGCGGCCGGAACATCCGCAGGGGCGACGGTCTGATCTTCGGTATCGCGCCCGGCAACGTCGACCCCGCGGTACGCCCCGACCTCGAGGCGAGCATGCTGGGCAACCAGTCCCATCTGGCGTTCGGCGGCGGTATCCACGAGTGCCCCGGCCAGAACATCGGCCGTGCCATCGCCGACTCCGGTATCGACGCGCTGCTGTTGCGGCTGCCCGACATCCGGCTCTCGATCGGCGAGGAGGAGCTCAGCTGGAAGTCGACGATCCTCTCCCGGCACCTCGTCGAACTGCCCGTCGCATTCGAGCCCCAGCCCCGGCAGGACGTCACGGCCAAGCCGAGCTTCGGCAACGAACCGCCGCCCCGCAAGCTCGAATGGACCATCGCGGAGCCCGCACGGTCCGGCACCCCGAATCCGGTGCCGCCCGCCCCGGTCGCACCGCCGGTGCAGCCGGACCCGGCGCCGGTGCGGCTCGGCCGGTGGCAGCGCTTCCTGCGCTGGTGGCGCGGCTACTGACCGCCGACGGCCGCCGGCGAGTCCCACACGTCGTACGCGGACCAGGCCCCGAGCACCCGGTCGCTGACGAACCGGTGTGCCCGCCCCGTGACCGGATCGGTGAACTCCAGTAGACGCGCCAGCAGTTGCAGCGGACGCCGGAAGTCGCCGTCGGGCACGGGGTCGGCCACCGTCGGATAGACGGGATCGCCGAGGATCGGCAGGCCCAGCGCGTTCATGTGCACCCGCAGCTGATGGGTGCGGCCGGTCAGCGGCTCCAGCCGGTACCGCGCCAGGGCGCCCCGGTGCTCGATCAGCGCCACGCGGCTCTCGGCATTGGGCTCGCCCGGCACCTCACGTGCCGCGAGGACTCCACGCTCCTTCTCGATCCGGCTGCGCACGGTCCGCGGCAGGGCGAGCCCCGGGTCGTACGCGGCGACCGCCTCGTACTCCTTGTGCACCCGCCTGTCCCGGAAGAGCGTCTGGTAGGCACCCCGCTCATCGGGTCGCACCGTGAACAGCACCAGGCCGGCGGTGAGCCGGTCCAGTCGGTGCGCCGCCGAGACGGTCGGCTCGCCGAGCTCCCGGCGCAGCCGTGCCAGCGCCGTCTGGGCGACATGGCTGCCCCGCGGTGTCGTCGCCAGGAAGTGCGGCTTGTCGACGACCACGATGTGCTCGTCGCGGTACACGACGTCCAGCGGGAAGGGCACGGGTGCCTCGGGCGGCAGCTCCCGGTGGAACCACACGTAGGCCCCCGGCACATACGGGTCCCCGGGCCCGACGGCGAGTCCGTCGGCGCCCACGACGTCCCCGCGCCGCAGCATCGCGTCGATGACCTCGGCGCCGGGTGCGAGCCTCTCCACGAGGTGATCGCGCACGGTGGCCCACGCTCCTGCGACCGGC
Source organism: Streptomyces sp. NPDC002004 (assembly GCF_053593975.1). Taxonomy (NCBI): domain Bacteria; kingdom Bacillati; phylum Actinomycetota; class Actinomycetes; order Kitasatosporales; family Streptomycetaceae; genus Streptomyces; species Streptomyces sp. NPDC002004. The sequence goes on along the minus strand of NZ_JBSFDP010000005.1, from coordinate 275,108 downwards.
AGGCGGAGCCGCACGGGGTCGACTCCGTCGCGCTGGGGGAGGGGAGCGGGGGGAACCGGGGTTCTACGACGTCTCATCGGGGTCAAGCGTACGAGCGCGGTCGCGGACCCGGACGCGAGGTACGGCAGTGCGGTGCCGGTGCCCACGCCCCGGCCGGCCCGGTCCGGTTCGGACGGGACGTCGTGTGCCACCGCCTCGTGATGCACGCACGGGAATGCGCGGCCGGGGGAACGACACGGAAGACCGGCGGACTCCCCGGGGGCCCGGGGAGCCGGCGCCCGGTCAGGAGGCGGGGGTCTCCTGCTCCGCCTCCACCTGGGCGTTCCACTCCCGCTTCGACGCCTGCCAGCCGTCCTCGTTGTGACCCAGGCGCCAGTAGCCGGAGATGGACATATGTTCGCGCGGGATGTCCCGCTCGATGCGCAGATAGCGGCGGAGTTCCTTCACGAAGCCCGCTTCGCCGTGCACGAACGCGTGGACCCGGCCGGCCGGGAAGTCCAGTGCGCGCACCGACCGGATCAGGGCCTCGCCGACCGGGCGGTCCCCGCGGTGCAGCCACACGATCTCCGCGGGCGAGTCGACCTTCACTTCCTCCTCGGGGCCCGCCACCTCGACGAAGGCGTGGGCCGTCGCGCCGTCCGGCAGCGCCTCCAGCGCGGCGGCGATGGCGGGCAGCGCGCTCTCGTCGCCGGCCAGCAGGTGCCAGTCGGCGTCGGCGTCCGGTGCGTAAGCACCCCCGGGACCCATGAAACGTATCGAGTCGCCCGGCCGGGCGTTCGCCGCCCACGGCCCGGCGAGGCCCTCGTCGCCGTGCACCACGAAGTCGAGCGTGAGCTCGCCGGCCGCCGGGTCCCAGGTCCGGACCGTGTAGGTACGGGTCACCGGCCACTGGTCGCGCGGCAGTTCCGCACGGATCCGCTGGAGGTCCAACGGCTCCGGATAGGTCACGCCCTCGGGCATGAACAGCAGCTTCACGTAGTGGTCGGTGCACGCGCCCGCGGAGAACCCGTCGAGCCCGGCACCGCCCAGGACCACGCGCTGCATGTGCGGCGACAGCCGCTCGGTGCGGACGACCTCTGCGCGATGGACCCTGCGCGCCGGACGTTCTGCCATGGGACTCCCCCTGATCACCAATCGACTTAGGTCTACCTAAGTTAGCACTCGGCCGCTGTTCCGTGGGAGATCATTTCGGCGACGACCGGTGCGTACCGGTCACCTCCCGAGCGTCGTGAGCAGCCGCTGCAAGGGGCTGCCGAGGCCCCAGCGCGCCGACAGCGCCTCCAGCGCCGCGGGGTCGCGCGGCTCGCGGGGAAGCGTCGGATCCGCGTCCGGCAGCGGAACGTCCGACGCGACCCGGACCACCTTCGGCGCCACGGCCAGATAGGGGCGTGACTCGTCGAGACGCTTGCGCTGCGACGGTGTCAGCTTCGACACCGGGTCTCCCACCGCCGCCATGATCCCCGCCAGGTCGCCGAACTGGGCGAGCAGCTTCGCGGCCGTCTTCTCGCCGATGCCGGGGACCCCGGGCAGTCCGTCGCTCGGGTCGCCGCGCAGCAGCGCCAGATCGGCGTATCCGGAGCCGTCGACGCCGTACTTCTCGCGCAGCACCGACTCGTCCGTCATCTGCAGTGTGCCCACGCCCTTGATCGGGTACAGCACGCGCACGCCCCGCCCGTCGTCGACGAGCTGGTAGAGGTCGCGGTCGCCGGTGACGATGTCGACGGGGCCGGTGGCGCGGGACGCGAACGTGCCGATCACGTCGTCCGCCTCGTACCCCTCGACGCCCACCCGGGCGATGCCCAGCGCGTCCAGGACCTCCTCGATGACCGGGACCTGCGGGGCGAGGGTGTCCGGGACCTCCTCCGCGTCCGGGCCCGCCTCATGCTCCTCGGCGACGCGGTGCGCCTTGTACGAGGGGATCAGCTCGACCCGCCAGGCGGGACGCCAGTCGGCGTCCATGCAGGCCACCAGCTCGTCCGGCTGGTGGTCCCGGACCAGGCGGTCGATGAATTCGAGCAGCCCGCGCACCGCGTTGACCGGTGTGCCGTCCGGGGCGCGCACCGAGTCGGGGACGCCGAAGTAGGCCCGGAAGTACAGGGAGGCGGTGTCGAGCAGCATGAGCCGTCGTGTTGGCTGAGTCACCTTGGCATCATGCCGCACCCCACCGACACCGGCCGTGTGCGCGGGTCCGCGGGCCGTTGTGCTCGTGCGGGCCGTCGGCATACGGGGCACCCGTGGCCGGTGTGGCCGGTGTGGCCGGTGTGGCCGGTGTGGACGCCCTGTGAACTGGACCACTCCTGTGTTTGCTCCACATAAACACGGGCAGGCGCGCAGCCGGAGCGAATCCGGTCCCATTTTCAACCAATGTGCGGCCGGAGGCGGGCGGACCCCGCATCGCTCCACGGCCCGTCGGCGGGGGAGACGGGCCGTAGTGCTTCGACCCGAGAGGTGTATGTGTCCAGGCTGCAAGCCGAGCACTTGTTCAAGGTGTTCGGCAGACGACCCGACGACGCGGTGGCGAAACTCCGCGCCGGTGCCGACCGAGAGGAACTGCGCGCCGACGGCACCACGGCCGCGGTGATCGACGCGTCCTTCAGCGTCGACCCGGGCCAGATCTTCGTCGTCATGGGTCTGTCCGGATCCGGCAAGTCCACGCTGCTGCGCATGCTGAACGGGCTGCTGGAGCCGACCGCGGGACACGTCCGCTTCGACGGCCAGGACCTGACCGAGCTGAGCCCGCGCGATCTGCGCAAGGTCCGCTCCCACAAGATCAGCATGGTGTTCCAGCACTTCGCGCTCTTCCCCCACCGCAGCGTCCTGGAGAACGCCGCGTACGGCCTGGAGGTCCAGGGCGTGCCGCGTGCCCGGCGCGAGCAGCGCGCCACCGAGGCCCTCGGCCTGGTGGGCCTCGGCGGCTGGGAGAAGTCCTGGCCCGACGAGCTGTCCGGCGGTATGCAGCAGCGTGTGGGTCTGGCCCGCGCGCTCGCCACCGACGCCGATCTGCTGCTGATGGACGAATCGTTCAGCGCCCTCGACCCGCTGATCCGGCGCGATATGCAGGACCAGCTGCTGGAACTCCAGAAGACACTGAAGAAGACGATCGTCTTCATCACACACGACCTGAACGAGGCCATGCGGCTGGGCGACCGTATCGCCGTCATGCGCGACGGCCGCATCGTCCAGATCGGCAGCGCCGAGGACATCCTGGTCCGGCCCGCCAACGACTACGTCGCGTCGTTCATCCAGGACGTCGACCGCTCCCGGGTGCTGACCGCGTCCTCCGTCATGATCGACGAGGTCGAGGGCGACGAGGCGGACTGCCGCTGCGAGACCGCCCGCCCCGACACGCCGTTCGGCGAACTCTGCGCGATCAGCGCGCGGGTCCCGCATCCCGTCGCCGTGCTCGACGACGAGGAACGGGTCGTGGGCGTCGTACCGCAGCAGCGGCTCGTCGGATTCCTCGGCGACGAGGCCGGCGCCCCCGAGCCCTGCGACACCCCCCGCAAGACGCTGGGCAAGGCGGTGACCACCGATGCCTAGGATCCCTCTCGGCGACTGGGTGAACAGCGCCGTCGACTGGCTGCTGCACCACATGTCGTGGCTGTTCGACTTCCTCAAGGCGGTCTTCTCGGGCACCTACGACGGCATCAACGCCGTCCTCCAGGCCCCCGAACCGCTGCTCCTCGCCGGCATCCTCGCCGTCGTCGCATGGTGGCTGCGCGGCTCACTCGCCGGTGTCCTCGCCTTCGTGGGATTCGCGTTCATCGACTCCCTCGAACTGTGGGAGGACGCGATGGTCACACTGTCGCTCGTCCTCGTCGCCACGATCATCGCCCTGGTGATCTCGGTGCCGCTGGGCATCTGGGCGGCACGTTCGAACCGGGTCAGCGCGGCCCTGCGGCCCGTGCTCGACTTCATGCAGACGCTGCCCGCGATGGTCTACCTCATCCCGGCCATCCTCTTCTTCGGCACCGGCGCGCCCGCGGGCATCGTCGCGACCCTGATCTTCGCCCTGGCACCCGGCGTCCGTATGACGGAACTGGGCATCCGCCAGGTCGACGGGGAACTCGTCGAGGCTGCGGACGCGTTCGGCACGACCCCCGGCAACACCCTGCTGCGGGTCCAGCTGCCGCTCGCGCTGCCGACGATCATGGCCGGTGTCAACCAGGTCATCATGCTCGGCCTGTCCATGGCCGCCATCGCCGGCATGGTCGGCACCGGCGGCCTCGGCGGCGACGTCAACGAGGCCATCGGCCAGCTGAACATCGGCCTCGGTTCCGAGTCCGGCGTCGCCATCGTGATCCTCGCGATCTACCTCGACCGGATGACCAGCTCCCTGGGCGACCAGGTCTCGCCGCTCGGCCGCCGCGCCGCCGCGAAGCTGCGCGCCGCCCGCGGCATGAGCGTCTGGTCGTACCGTCCGCGGCCCGCCGTGGCCGTGATCGGCGTCGTCGTCCTGGCGCTCGTCGCCGGAGGCATGGGCATCTTCGGTGGTTCCGGTTCCCGGGCCACCGCGGACGGCGCCACGAACGTCGGACAGGGCAAGAAGATCACCATCGGCTACATCCCGTGGGACGAGGGCGTCGCCTCCACCTTCCTGTGGAAGGAGGTGCTGGAGCAGCGCGGCTTCCAGGTCGAGACCAAGCAGCTCGAGGCGGGTCCTCTGTACACCTCGCTGGCCCAGGGCCAGGTGGACTTCCAGACGGACTCCTGGCTGCCGACCACGCACGCCCAGTACTGGAAGAAGTACGGAAAGCAGCTCGACGACCTGGGCACCTGGTACGGCCCGACGTCACTGGAGCTCAGCGTGCCGTCGTACGTGAAGGGCGTCCACTCGCTGGAGGACCTCAAGGGGCAGGGCAAGAAGTTCGGCGGCCGGATCGTCGGCATCGAGTCCAGCGCCGGTGAGATGGGTCTGCTCAAGAGCAAGGTCCTCAAGGCGTACGGCCTGGACAAGGAGTACAAGGTCGTCGACAGCTCGACGCCGGCGATGCTGGCCGAGCTGAAGCGCGCGTACGCCAAGAAGGAGCCGGTCGCGGTCACCCTGTGGTCGCCGCACTGGGCGTACAACGACTACAGGCTGACGAAGCTGAAGGACCCGAAGGGCGCCTGGGGCAAGGGCGACGGCGTGCACACGCTGGCCCGCAAGGGCTTCGCCTCGGACAACCCCGAGGTCGGCAGCTGGCTGAAGCACTTCAGGATGGACGAGAAGCAGCTCACCAGCCTCGAGGCGGAGATCAACAAGGCGGGCGAGGGCAAGCAGCAGGACGCCGTGCGCGCGTGGCTGAAGAAGAATCCCGGCGTCGTGGACAAGCTCGCCCCGGTGAAGGCCTCCGCGTCCGGCGGCGGGGCCGAGTCCTCCCGCCCGGTGAACGTCGCCTGGTTCCCGTGGGACGAGGACGTCGCCGTCACCTACCTGTGGAAGCACGTCCTGGAGAAGCACGGCTACCGGCTGAACCTCAAGCAGATGGACGTCGGCCCCGTCTACACGGGCCTGGCGAGCGGTGACCTCGACGTCAACTTCGACGCCTGGCTGCCGTACGCCCAGAAGAACTACTGGGACGCCCACAAGAACGACCTGACCGACCTGGGCACCTGGTACAGCCCGACCTCCCTGGAGATCGCCGTGCCCTCGTACGTGAAGGGCGTGAAGTCCCTGGAGGACCTCAAGGGCAAGGCCGGCACCTTCAACGGCCGGATCATCGGCATCGAGCCGGCCACCGGCGAGATGAACCTGCTCAAGACCAAGGTCCTGCCCGGCTACGGCCTGGACAAGGAGTACAAGGTCGTCGACGGCTCCACGCCGGCGATGCTGGCCGAGCTGAAGCGCGCGTACGCCAAGAAGGAGCCGGTCGCGGTCACCCTGTGGTCGCCGCACTGGGCGTACGACGAGTACGGGCTGACCAAGCTGAAGGACGACAAGAAGCTGTTCGGTGAGGGCAACACGATCCGCACCATTTCCAGCAAGGGCTTCCCGAAGCGGTATCCGCAGCTGACGAAGTGGTTCAAGAACTTCCGGATGTCCGAGGGCGAACTCGGCAGCCTGGAGAGCGAGATCAAGAAGCGCGGCCAGGGCCATGAGGACGAGGCCGTCACGGCCTGGCTCGACCACCACAAGGGGGTCGAGAGCCGGATGACCGCGCAGTAGCAGCGTTGTGTGCCGCGGCGGCCGCTCCCCACGAGGGAGCGGCCGCCGCGGCGTTTCCCGGGGACCCACCGCGCCGGCGAAGCGTCCCCCGGCGGGGAGCGGGCGGGGAGCGGTGGGGGAGCGGTGGGGGAGCGGTGGGGGAGCGTCCGGGAGCGGACGGGTGCGCTTCCGGGGCGCAATGTGGCAACGATGCGACAGTCGTATGAAACCGTTTGCCAAAAGTGCGTAAGGTGCAGAGAACCCCCTGGGTGATGACTCCCGGGGGATCACCCCTCGGGGCCGCCGTCGGCGGGGCCCGGGGGACGGTGTGGCCCGGCAGCGACGACGCACAGGAGGGAGCCGGAGCGATGGACGACAAGGAAACCCTCCGGGTGGGCGTGGCCGTCCGGCGCAGGCGCCGGGCACTGGAGCTGACGCTCGCCGCCGTCTCCCGGCGCAGCGGTCTGTCGGTACCGTTCCTCAGCCAGGTCGAGAACGACCGGGCCCGACCCAGCACGCGCTCGCTGGAGAAGGTCGCCGACGCCCTCGGCACCACCGCCGTGGAACTGCTCGCCGCGGCCGACCCCGCACGCGAGGTCGACGTGGTCCGCGAGGTCGACGACGCCGGTATATCCCCCGAGGCCCGGGTACGCCCCCTGGTGCGCGGTCACCACCAGATGCACGCGATCGAGTTCACCGGTGACCACGACGCGAGCCGTGAAGTCCAGCACCGCAACGACGAGTTGATGTACGTGGCGGACGGCGTCGTCGAGGTGGAGGCGGAGGGCCGGGCGTACCGGCTCGGGCGCGGCGACACCCTTTATCTGACGGGCGGTGTCCGGCACCGCTGGCGCGCCGCGGTGCCGGACGCGCGGGTCCTCATCGTCGCCGTCGCCGAGCACATCGACGCCGTGGAGGACCGCAGGACGTGAGCGCCGACGAGGTGCCCGCCGGCCGGGGAGTCCCGCTCGGCGGGGCGGTGCCGGAAGCGGGGCGCGGGCCCGGGGCCCGGCCGAGGGTCGTGTCGCTGGTGCCGTCGCTGACCGAGGCTGTCGCGGTGAGCGTGCCGGGCACACTGGTCGCGGCGACGGACTGGTGCACCCACCCCCCAGGCCTCGACGCGGTCCGCATCGGGGGCACCAAGAACCCGAGGACCGACCGGATCGTCGCGCTCGCGCCCGACCTGGTGATCGCCAACGAGGAGGAGAACCGCGCCCCCGATCTGGCCGAGCTGCGGGCCGCGGGGATCGAGGTCCTGGTCACCGAGGTGCGTACGGTGCCCCAGGCCTTCACCGAGCTGGCGCGGGTCCTCACCGCCTGTGGGGCCGCGTCCCGGCCGCGATGGCTGGACGAGGCCGAGCAGGCATGGGCCGACCTGCCCGAGCCCGAGGTGCGACGGCGGGCGGTCGTGCCCGTGTGGCGACGGCCCTGGATGGTGCTGGGCCGGGACACCTTCGCCGGCGACCTGCTCGCCCGGCTCGGCGTCGACAACGTCTACGCCGTTCACGACGACCGCTATCCGCGCATCCCGCTGGACGAGCTGAACGCCGCGGGCGCCGACCTCGTGGTGCTCCCGGACGAGCCCTACCGTTTCACGCGGGATGACGGCCCCGAATGCTTCGACCTGCCGGCCGCGCTCGTCGACGGGCGCCATCTGACCTGGTACGGACCGTCGTTGGCGGCGGCACCGTCGGTGATCGGTGCGGCGGTGCGGGCGGCCGAGCGCGGCTGATCCGTTCCTTCCCGGAGGGGCGGGAAGCGGGCCGTCAGCTCCGGGCCGCGGAACCCGCGAGGGCCGGTCGCGCAGCGGAGGCCCGGGCGCCGGCCGGTCCGGTCGCGCGCGGAGGCGGCGCGAGCAGCCGACCGGTGACCAGGCCGCGGCAGGTGTGCGCCGCGGCCACCGCCCAGGCCGTCACCAGCAGGGCGTACAGGGCGAGCGCGAGTGCGTCGTAGACCGCGAGCCCGGTGCGCCGGCCCAGCGCCTCGGCTCCCGTGACACAGGTACCCACGGGGAAGGTGAACGCCCACCACGTCATCGCGAAGCCCATGCCCCGGCGCAGGGCCCGCACGACCAGGGCGGCCGCCAGCGCCAGCCACAGCAGGGCGAAGCCCGTCACCGGCACGCCGTACAGCACCACGAACACCGCGGCGCCCGAGGCCTCCCCGGGCGGCAGGGCTCCCTGCGCGGCGTCGGCGACCCGCCCGACCGCCGTCGTCGACTGCCCGAGCGGGCCCAGCACCAGGAACAGCGTCGGCGTGAGCGCCAGGGGCAGCGGCCCCTCCTCGACCAGCCGGGCGAAGACCGCCGGGAGGATCACCAGGGTCGCCAGCAGGCTCAGCCCGAACTGGGCGAGGCAGGCAAGCAGCAGCGTCTCGCGGGCCTGGCCGGCCGGCAGGTGCGGGACGAGCGCCGGCCCGGTCGCCGCCGACACCATCGGCGCCACCACCGGCAGCAGCCACACCGGACTCGCCTGGCCACGGCCGACACGGTGCCGCGCCACCAGCAGATAGGGGATCGCGACGGCCGCCACCAGGCCGATCGCCGTACCCGCCGTGTACAGCACGACGTCCGTCGCCACGGCCGCCCGCACACCGATCCAGTCCTGCCCCACGGTCACCGCACCGGCGCCCACCGCCAGCAGGGCCATCGCGAGGCAGCCGTAGAAGGGTGCGACCGCCGGATCGAGCAGATGGGCACGGGCCTGGTCGCGGTGGTGGGTCCAGTGCAGGGCCCGGGCGGCGAGCAGGACCGCCAGCGCGAGCAGCGCGAGGGCCCAGACCGCCGTGCAGGCCGTCCGCAGTCCGGGGACCTGCACGGGGAGACCGGCGCCCGCGGTGCCCACGATGGCCGTACCCATCACGGTGGCGTACCAGTTGGGGCCGAGATGCCGGACGGCTGCGGCTAGGGGGCGGTGGGCAGGGGCGGCCGCGGGGGCGCTACGGGGATGGGCGACGGTGACCATGCAGCCACCCTCGCGCGGGCGCGCCCGCCGGGGTAGGGACCGGATCGCTATGAGGGCATAACCTGGCTTTATGAGTGAGGGGTGTGATCATCGAGCCGGCCGCGCCGCCGTGCCGCTCGCGGCCGTGCCGCCGGGCGCGTCCCTGGCGCACCGGGTGCCGGATCTGGGAGCGCTGGAGCTGCTGCTCGCCGTGGCACGGCTGGGCAGCCTCGGGCGGGCGGCCCGCGAACTCGGCATCACACAGCCCGCCGCCAGCAGCCGCATCCGGTCCATGGAGCGGCTCCTCGGTGTGGCACTGGTCGACCGCTCGCCGCGCGGGTCCCGGCTCACGGAGGCGGGCGCACTGGTGACGGACTGGGCGCGCCGGGTCGTGGAGGCGGCCGAGGCGTTCGACGCGGGCGCGCAGGCGCTGCGCGCACGGCGGGACTCGCGGCTGCGCGTCGCCGCGAGCATGACCATCGCCGAGTACCTGCTGCCCCGCTGGCTGATCGCGCTGCGCGCGCAGCGGCCTGACACCGCCGTTTCCCTGCTGGCCGGGAACTCGGCCGCGGTCGCCGAGCGGGTGCTCGGGGGCGAGGCGGATCTGGGGTTCGTGGAGGGACTGTCCCTGCCGCCCGGCCTGGACTCGGCGGTCATCGCCCATGACCGCCTGGTCGTCGTCACCGCGCCGGGGCATCCGTGGGCGCGGCGCCGCGAGCCGCTCGGCGCGGCCGAACTGGCGGCGACCGCGCTGATCCTCCGGGAGGAGGGGTCGGGTACGCGCCAGGTGCTCGACGCGGCGCTGGGCGGCCTGTCGAGCCGCCCCCTGCTCGAGCTCTCCTCCACCACCGCCGTCAAGGCGGCCGCCGTCAGCGGCGCGGGTCCGTCGGTGCTGAGCGAACTGGCCGTGGGCGACGAGCTGTCCGCCCGGCTGCTCGTCGAAGTGCCGCTGGCGGGCGCCCGTCTCCACCGCGATCTACGGGCCGTCTGGCGCACGGGCCCCCGCCCCGCGGGCCCCGCCCGCGACCTTCTGGCACTCACCCGGGGGACGTGAGGGCTTCGGGTCGTCGCGGGCCGGGGCTCACCCACGGGACGGGAGGCGCGCCCCGGCGGTGTGCACCGGCCGGGCCGCGCGGCCCATGTGCTGTCCGGGCCCGGCGGGCGGTGGGTCAGTTCGCCAGGGCGCGGGCGCGATCGCACCCGCGGGGCGTTTGGCCGCGCCCATGACCTGGCGCGTGGCCTCGCCCCGGCGAAGGGCACCGGCCGGGCCACGCGGCCCTTGGGTCGTCCGGACCCGGGCGGTGCGCAGCTCGCCGGGGGCGATGCGCACCTGTGGGGGCCGTGGCGGCCGTGATGCGCACCTGCCGGGGCGTGAGCCGTATCGATGGCCCCGGCGCGTGGCCCCGCCCCGGCGAAAGGCGCAGGCCGGGCCCACCCGGCCCGTGCGCCGTGCCGGGCTGTGCCCGCCCGGCTCACGGCATTGGGCCGATCGGCCCTCCCGTCGGCCGGTGTCCCCGGCGCAGCCTGAGACATCACGGCGTTCTGGGAGGCTCCGATGAACGCAGAGCAGCGGACCAGGCTGGTCATCGACCACTACTTCGATGCCGTGCAGGACTCCGTCCACGCCCACCGCAGCGGTGGCCCGACGATCCTGCACCCCGCCCACGCACGCTGGCGCGAGCAGGGGCGTCTCGATCCGGTGACCGCCCTGGAGATCCGTATGTGGGTGACCAACCGTGCGCTGGCCGCCACGGCCGTGGCGGAGCGGACGGAGCACGAAGCGGCGATCGACCGCGTGGCCGTCAACGACTGGATCGACGCCTTCGTCCTCGCGCAGTGACCGTCGGGCACCCCGCGGTGACGTGAGCGTCGGTCATTCCCGCCCGGAACCGCGTCCCAGGCCCACGGGCCGCCCGGCGGCGGACTCCACCAGGGCCGTCATCACCCGCAGGTCCTCGCCCATCTCCGGATGCCACTGCACGCCCAGGACCCAGGGGGCGCCGGGCAGTTCGACCGCCTCGACCGTGCCGTCGGCGGCGTGCGCGGAGGCGACGAGCGGCGGGGCCAGGCGGGCGACCGACTGGTGGTGATAGGTCGGGACGGACGTCTCCTCGGGGACGACGGAGGCGTACCGGGTGCCCGGCACCGGGATCACCGGATGCGCACCGAAGACGCCCACGCCGTCGGTGTGGCCGTCGAGGTGCTGGGTCAGCGTGCCGCCCAGGGCGACGTTCAGCAGCTGCATGCCCCGGCAGATGCCGAGGAGCGGCGTGCCCGAGTCCAGGGCGGCCCTGATCAGGGCGAGTTCCCACGCGTCCCGCTCCTGGGCGGGAGGCCCGGTGCGCGGATCGCGCTCCGCGCCGTAGCGCGCCGGCTCCACGTCGGGTCCGCCGGCGATCACCAGCCCGTCGAGCCGGGCCACCGCCTCCGTCGCATGCGCGGGCTCGTCCGGCGGCAGCATGGCCGCGAGCCCGCCCGCGGCCTGCACCAGGCGCGGATATCCCGCGGGCAGCAGGGCCGCGGGCAGCTCCCACACCCCCCAGGCCGCCCGGGACTCCAGATACGTGCTGACGCCGATCAACGGCCTGCTCACCCTGTGCTCCTTCCCGGCCCGCGCGCTCACGCGCGGTCCAGCTCCGCCTCGGCCGCGGCCAGCGCGGCGAACTCCTCCTCGGGCGCCTTCGCCACCAGATGTCTGCGGCTGTACAGACCGAAGTACGCGATGGCGACCACGTACACCGCGAGCGCGATCAGCGCCGCCGTCACATCCACCAGGAACGTCGCCAGGAGCGCGGCGCACGCCAGCACCAGCGCCACCGACGAGGTCAGCACCCCGCCCGGGGTACGGTACGGCCGCTCGAGGCCCGGCTCGCGGCGGCGCAGCACGATGTGCGACAGGGACATCAGGGCGTACGAGATCGTCGCGCCGAACACCGCCACGTTCAGCATCCGTGCGCCGTCCCCGGTCGCCGCGGCCAGCGTGAAGCCGATCGCGCCCGGCACCAGGAGCCCCAGGTACGGCGCCTTGCGGCGGCTCGTGAGGGACAGGAAGCGCGGTAGGTACCCCGCCCGCGACAGGGCGAAGAGCTGCCGGGAGCCGGCGTAGATGAGGGAGAAGAAGGAGGCGACCAGGCCCGCCAGGCCCGCGTAGTTGACGACGCGGCCGAGGGCCGTCGCCCGGCCGTCCGGCTGCAGGGCCTCGACCAGCGGGTTGCCCGCGTCCTGGATCGCGGCCGAGCCGCGCGCCCCCGCCGCGGCCACGAACGTCACCACGGCCAGCACCGCGAGGATGCCCATCGACCACCGGATCGCCCGGGGCAGTGTGTGCGCCGGGTCCTTCGTCTCCTCGGCCGCGAGCGGAACCCCCTCGACCCCGAGGAAGAACCACATCCCGAACGGGAAGGCCGCCCAGATGCCGAGCAGTCCCATCGGCAGCCACGCGCTCGCTCCGAAGGCGGAGCGGTCCACCGCGATGTCGTTCAGCCTGCCCGCGTCGAAGTGGGCGAGCGCGCCGACGGCGAAGACGAGCAGGGCCGCCACCGCCACCCCGGTCACGACGAAGCTGAACCGCAGCGCCTCACCGACGCCCCAGAGATGGATGCCGATGAACACCACGAAGCACGCCAGGTACACCGGCCAGCCCGACGTCAGGCCGAACAGGCCCAGCGACTCGACGTAGTCGCCGATGAACAGGGAGATCGCGGCCGGCGCGAGGACGTACTCGATCAGGATCGCGGTGCCCGTGAGGAATCCGCCCCACGGGCCGAGCGCGCGTCGCGCGAACCCGTAGCCGCCGCCCGCGGTCGGCAGCACCGACGACAGCTCGGCCAGCGAGAACACCATGCACGCGTACATGACGCCCATGAGGGCCATCGCGATCGCGAGACCGCCGAATCCGCCCTGTGCGAGGCCGAAGTTCCAGCCGGAGTAGTCCCCGGAGACGACATAGGCGACGCCGAGGCCGGTGAGCAGGAGCCAGCCGGCGCTGCCCCGGCGGAGGGTTCTGCGTTCGAGATAGTCGTCAGCGGCGTCGTCCGACGGACCGGCGGAGGGTTCTCGGGCGGTTTCCAGGGTCATGGCACAGCTCTCCCCAGGGGGCGGCGGACGCGGCTCAATGGAACAGATCCATACCTTTGCGTTGGGTGCGCCGGGAAATCAAGACCCCGAGGTTACGTCGCGGTAAACCGCTCCGCCGCAATCGGTCCCGCCGGGGCGCCGGCGGGCCGCGCCCCGCGCGGCCGGCCGCTCATGTCAGGAAGCCCCTGAGCAGGGCCGCCGTACCCCCGCAGTGCTCGCGCATCATCTCCCGTGCGCCGTCCGCGTCCCCGTCGAGCACCGCCTCGACCAGGGCGGTGTGCTGGCGCTGCGAATGCTCCAGGTTCCGCACCAGCAGCGGGATGCAGTCGAGCAGGTCGTTCACGGTCGCCCGCACCGCCGCGTACTGCGCCGTCAGGGTCGGCGAGCCGGACAGCTCGGCGAGCGTCAGGTGCAGCAGTGTGTCCAGCCGCCGGTAGTCCGCCAGCGGCGCGTCGTGCGTCTGCGCGAGGGCGTCCCGGAGCCGGCCCGCCTGCTCGTCGGTGAGGCCGTGCGCGGCGCACAGCCCCGCCGCGCCCACCTCCAGCACCTCGCGGAAGCGCAGCACGTCCTCGATGTCCACCTCGGCGACCCGGCGGCGCAGCTCCTCCTCGCCGGACCCGCCGGTCCTGGGCAGTACGAACGTTCCGCCGTAGCGGCCGCGCCGGGACTCCACGAGGCCCTGGTCCTGGAGGACCTTCAGCACCTCGCGCAGCGTCACCCGGCTGATGCCGAGCCGGTCCGCCAGCTCCCGCTCCGACGGCAGCCGCTCGCCACCGGGCACCAGGCCGAGCCGTACGACCTGGAGGATCTGCTCCAGGGCCTCCTCGAACCCGTTCCCCGCCCGCACCGGCCGCAGCACCGGACCGAGCCGGTCCCCGGCGTCCGGGGACGACGTCTGCGACGACATCCGGCCGCACCCCCTTCCCAAGCAATGGTTCTCCGCAATACCTTATGGCCACCCGGCTGACCGAAGAAGCCCGAAGGAGCCTTCCCGTGGCAGACCGCACACCCCCGCTCGCCGTCGAGGAACTGCACGCCCTCGTCGCGAGCGGCGAGATCGACACTGTCGTCCTGGCCTTCCCCGATATGCAAGGGCGGCTGCAGGGCAAGCGGTTCGCCGCACGCTTCTTCCTCGACGAAGTCCTCGAACACGGCACGGAGGGCTGCAACTACCTTCTCGCCGTCGACGCCGAGATGAACACCGTCGACGGCTACGAGATGTCCTCCTGGGACCGCGGGTACGGCGACTTCGCCATGCACCCCGACCTCAGCACACTGCGGCGCGTGCCGTGGAACGAGGGCACGGCCATGCTCATCGCCGACCTCGCCTGGAACGACGGCTCGCCCGTGGCCGCCGCCCCCCGCCAGATCCTGCGCCGCCAGCTGGACCGGCTCGCCGAACTCGGCTACAGCGCGCGGGTCGGCACCGAACTCGAGTTCATCGTCTTCAAGGACTCCTACGAGAAGGCCTGGGACGCGGGCTACCGCGACCTCACCCCGGCCAACCAGTACAACATCGACTACTCGGTCCTCGGCACCGGCCGCATCGAACCCCTGCTGCGCCGGATCCGCAACGAGATGGGCGCCGCGGGCCTGACCGTCGAGTCCGCCAAGGGCGAGTGCAACCTCGGCCAGCACGAGATCGCCTTCCGCTACGACGAGGCCCTGGTCACCTGCGACCAGCACGCCATCTACAAGACCGGCGCCAAGGAGATCGCCGCGCAGGAGGGTGTCTCGCTCACCTTCATGGCCAAGTACAACGAGCGCGAGGGCAACTCCTGCCACATCCACCTCAGCCTCGCCGACGCCGACGGACGCAATGTCATGGCGGGTGAGGGCCCCGGAGGCATGTCCGAGGTCATGCGCCACTTCCTCGCCGGACAGCTCGCCGCGCTGCGCGACTTCTCGCTGCTCTACGCCCCCAACATCAACTCGTACAAGCGGTTCCAGCCCGGCTCCTTCGCGCCGACCGCCGTCGCCTGGGGCTGGGACAACCGCACCTGCGCCCTGCGGGTCGTCGGTCACGGCCGCTCCATGCGGTTCGAGAACCGCCTCCCGGGCGGCGACGTCAACCCGCACCTCGCGGTCGCCGGGCTGGTCGCGGCGGGTCTCTACGGCATCGAGAACAAGCTGGAGCTGCCCGAGGCGTGCGCGGGCAACGCCTACACCTCCGAGTACGAGCACGTCCCCACCACGCTGCGCGAGGCCGCCGAGCTGTGGGAGACCAGCGCCATCGCCAAGGCGGCCTTCGGCGACGAGGTCGTCGCGCACTACCGCAACATGGCGCGCGTCGAACTCGAGGCCTTCGACGCCGCGGTCACCGACTGGGAACTGCGCCGCTCCTTCGAACGCATGTGAGCCCGCGTCCGTCGTCCGCACCCGCACGGCGTACGACGGCGCGGCCGCCCGGTACGAGGAGCCCCAGGAGGAGGGCCCCGGCACGCGGGGGCCCGGTACGAGGACCCCGCCACGGGACCCCGAGCACGAGGACAAGGACACGCACGTGCACGAGCACCAGGTACTGAACCCGGCGACCGAGGACGTCATCGCGACCGTCCCGGCCGCCACCCTCGAGGACGTCGACGCGGCCGTCGCCCGGGCGGCCGCCGCCCAGGCCCGCTGGGCCGCCCTCGCCCCCGCCGACCGGGCCCGGCTGCTGCGCCGGTTCGCCGTGGTGGTCGACGAGCACATCGAGGAACTCGCCCGGCTGGAGGTCCGCGAGGCCGGACACGTCATCGGCAACGCCCGCTGGGAGGCCGGCAACGTCCGCGATCTGCTCGACTACGCGGCCGGGGGAGTGGAGCGGCTGTCCGGCCGGCAGATCCCCGTCCCCGGCGGCCTCGACATCACGATCCTCGAACCACTCGGCGTCATCGGCGTCATCGCGCCCTGGAACTTCCCGATGCCGATCGCCGCCTGGGGCACCGCCCCGGCCCTCGCGGCCGGCAACGCAGTCGTCCTCAAGCCCGCCGAGACGACCCCTCTGACGGCCCTGCGGCTCGCCGAACTCGCCCTGGAGGCAGGCCTTCCCGAACACCTCTTCCAGGTGCTGCCCGGCGCCGGACCCGTCGCGGGGAACGCCCTCGTCGAGCACCCCGGCGTCGCCAAGATCGTGTTCACCGGGTCCACCCGGGTCGGCAAGCAGATCATGGCCCGCTGCGCGGACCGCGTGAAGCGGCTGACGCTCGAACTCGGCGGCAAGAGCCCCAACATCGTCTTCGCCGACGCCGACATCGAGGCCGCCGCCGCTGCCACGCCCATGTCGTTCCTCGACAACTCGGGCCAGGACTGCTGCGCCCGCACCCGCATCCTCGTACAGCGCTCCGTGTACGACCGCTTCCTCGACCTGCTCGTGCCCGCCGTCGGGTCCGTCGTCGTGGGGGACCCGTCCGACGAGCGCACCCAGATGGGTCCGCTGATCTCCCGGGTCCAGCTGGAGCGCGTACGGTCCTACGTCACCGACGACCTGAAGACGATCACCGGCACCGCGCCCGACGGCCCCGGCTTCTGGTTCCCGCCGACGGTCGTCACCGACGTCGATCCCGCCGCCCCCGTCGCCGCCGAAGAGGTCTTCGGACCGGTCGCCGTCGTCCTGCCCTTCGAGGACGAGGCCGACGCGGTGCGGCTCGCCAACGCGACCGACTACGGCCTGTCCGGGTCGATCTGGACCCGGGACGTGGGCCGGGCGCTGCGCGTCTCCGGCGCCGTCGCCGCCGGGAACCTCTCCGTCAACTCCCACTCCAGCGTGCGCTACTGGACCCCCTTCGGGGGCTACCGGCAGTCGGGTCTCGGCCGCGAGCTCGGACCGGACGCGCTCACCGCCTTCACCGAAACCAAGAACGTCTTCATCAGTACGGAGGCCTGACCACTCATGACCGACACCACCACCGTCTGCCGCCGTCTCGTCGGCCGCACCGCCGTCGTCACCGGCGCCGGCAGCGGCATCGGCCTCGCCGCCGCGCGCCGCCTCGCCGCCGAGGGCGCGAACGTCGTCTGCGGCGACATCGACGAGACCGCGGGCAAGGCCGCGGCCGAGGAGGTCGGCGGGACCTTCGTCCAGGTCGACGTCACCGACGCCGAGCAGGTCGAGGCGCTCTTCAGGACCGCGTACGACACCTACGGCTCCGTCGACGTCGCCTTCAACAACGCGGGCATCTCGCCGCCCGACGACGACTCGATCCTGGAGACGGGCCTCGAGGCCTGGAAGCGCGTCCAGGAGGTCAATCTGACCTCGGTGTACCTGTGCTGCAAGGCCGCCATCCCCTACATGCAGCGTCAGGGCAAGGGCTCCATCATCAACACCGCGTCCTTCGTGGCGCGGATGGGCGCGGCGACGTCCCAGATCTCGTACACGGCCTCCAAGGGC
Organism: Streptomyces sp. NPDC002004; assembly: GCF_053593975.1. Lineage (NCBI taxonomy): Bacteria > Bacillati > Actinomycetota > Actinomycetes > Kitasatosporales > Streptomycetaceae > Streptomyces > Streptomyces sp. NPDC002004. The sequence continues at coordinate 257,596 of NZ_JBSFDP010000005.1, read as the reverse complement.
GGTGTGCTCGCCATGTCGCGCGAACTCGGCGTCCAGTTCGCCCGCGAGGGGATCCGCGTCAACGCGCTCTGCCCGGGACCGGTCAACACCCCGCTCCTCCAGGAGCTGTTCGCCAAGGACCCGGAGCGGGCCGCGCGCCGCCTCGTGCACATCCCCGTCGGGCGCTTCGCCGAGGCCGAGGAGATCGCCGCCGCGGTCGCGTTCCTGGCCAGCGACGACTCGTCGTTCGTCAACGCCACCGACTTCCTCGTCGACGGCGGCATCTCGGGGGCGTACGTCACGCCCCTGTAGCCAGGAACGCCGTACCCGGATCCTGACACGGCCGACGAAGGCCTCATCACCGGGGGAGGATTCGGGTACGGTCCCTCAACCATGCGTAACGGACACGTCTTCGCGCTGACCCTGGCCGCGGCCGCCGCCCTGGTGGCCGGGCCCGTCCATCCCGCGGCCGCCGCCACGGCCGCCCCCGCCCCGACGGCCGCCGGACGGCACTCCTGCCCGCAGCTGTCGACGAAGCACGCCTGGTACGGCGACAACCGCGCCCGGCTCCAGCAGGTCATCGACGAGCGGGGCAGATGCGCCCGCCCCGCCGCCGGCCCGGGGCCCGGGAGCCGCCCCGGTGCACTCGGACCCTCCCCCACGCTCTCGACTTCGCTCGAGCAGGGGGACCCCCACGAGCAGGGGGGACCCCCGTGGGCGGGCGGCCATCCCGTCGCCGCCTTCGACTGGGACAACACCGTCACCAAGAACGACGTCACCGACGCCACCCTCGCCTGGGCCCTCCAGCACGACAAGATCCTCCGGCCGAAGAGCTGGAAGGACACCAGCAGGTGGCTCACCGATGCCGCGGACACCGCGCTCACCTCGGCCTGCGGCACCTCCGTGCCCGTCGGCGCACCGCTGCCCACCTCCGCCGACACCCGCTGCACCGACGAGATCTGGGAGATGCGCGAGAACGGCCGCACCATGAGCGGTGCCGCCGGGTTCGCCGGCGGCTGGAACCACCGGCGCACGGTGCCCCAGTACGCCTGGGTCCCCCAGCTGTTCGCCGGCCGCACGGTCGCCGAACTCTCCTCGTACGCCGCGCGGGCCCGCACCCGGGCGCTCGCCGCGCCCATCGGCAGCACCCTGACGGTCGGCACCCACACCATTCCCGCCTACGTGCGCTACTACGACCAGCAGCGCGACCTCATCCGCACGCTCCGGAAGGCCGGCTTCGACGTGTATATCGTCTCGGCCGGATCCGAACCGGTCACCGAGGTGTGGTCGGGCGGGGTCGGCATCGACCGGAAGCACACCATCGCCATCCGGTCCGTCCTCGACCGACACGGACGCATCACCACCCGCAACCAGGGCTGCGGCGACGTGCCGGAGAGCCGGGGCGAGGCGATCCCGTACATCGACGGCAAGCGCTGCTGGATCAACCAGGAGATCTACGGGGTGCGGGGCGCCGCGGCCTGGCGGAAGCAGCCCTGGACGCGGCGCATCGCGCTCGGCGCCGGGGACGCCGACACCGACGTGACGTTCGTCGGCGACGCCACCGGGGCGCACCTCGTCCTCAACCGCAACAAGCCCGAGGTCATGTGCCGGGCCTACGACGACGCCGACGGCCGCTGGCTGGTCAACCCGATGTTCGTCGCACCGATGCCGCGCAGGCCCGACCCCTATCCGTGTGCGACGAGCGCGTACAACGCGCCCGACGGGAGCAGGGGGCCCGTCCTGCGCGAGGACGGCTCCGTCGTGCCCGACCGGGCGGACACCGTGTACTGACACGGGCCGCACCGCCGTACCCGCCGCGCCGCCCGCGCCGTCCGCGCCGTCCGCACGGCGAGCGGGAAGCCGGTGGACGACGCCCCCGGTGCACCGCCTAGAGTGCCGGGCCATGAGCATGTCGCCCCCGCCCGGCTGGTACCCGGATCCGTCCACCCCCGCCACCGAACGCTGGTGGGACGGCAGCGCGTGGACCGAGCACCGGCGTACGCCCGAGGGCGCCCAGGGCCCGGTGGCGCAGCAGGGGTTCGGCCCCGGCCCGGCGTCCGCCCAGGGCGGTGGCTTCGGCCAGGGCGGTGGCTTCGGTCCGGGTGGCGGTTTCGGCCAGGGTGACGGCTTCGGTCCGGGCGGTGGCTTCGGACCCGCCGGGTCCGGGGCCGGCGGGGGGTCAGGGCGCGCCAAGGCCGTGGCACTCACGGTCGCGGGCGTCGTCCTCGTCGCGTCCATCGTGACCGGCGTCGTCTTCCTCGGCAGCGACGACGGCACGTCACCGGCCAGGACCACCACGTCGTCGCCGTCCACGCCGGCTGACACGCACAGCGCCACGCCCTCCGAAACGACGTCCGCCACCGCCGACCCGCACATCGCGGTCGACGAGCTCAACGGCATCACCTTCCCGGTGCTGCCCGGCTGGGAGGTCTCCAAGGACGGCCTCGGCGACGGCACCGTCCTGGAGACCCCCGACACCTACGACTGCCCCGGCCAGGGCGGCGACGGAGGCGTCTGCCGGCACGGCCGGGTCATCTCGGCCACCGTGACGTCGAGCAACAGCACGTCCGCCAAGGTCCTCGCCACCAAGGACATCTCCGCCGCGGCGGACAAGGCCTTCGGTACGGACTCCATCGGCGCGGAGCCCTTCGACGGGATCACCTCGCACGAGCAGGTCAAGGCGGGCGGCGTCGCGGTCGGGGGCCGCGCCGGCTACCTCGTCCGCTGGCGCGTCAGGACCGGTGCGGGGCCCGGCGGTTACGTCGAGTCGCTCGCGTTCCCGTCGAGCGTCGGGTCCGAGTCGATGGTCATGGTGCGCTTCGCCTTCGACGCCGGCTCCGCAGGACCCCCGCTGTCCGACATGGACAGGATCGCCGAGGGGATCCGCCCGGTGGGCGACGCGGGGAAGTACGGCGGCGTGGGCAGCAGCCTCAGCCCGTCGAGCTAGCCCGCGCGTACGGACGCATGGTCTGCGGAACGGACGGACGCACGGTCTACAGGAACGTACGGCCCTCCCCGCGGTACGTCGCGACGCTCGCCGTCACCGTCTCGCCCTCGACGAGGTGCAGCACGTCGAACCGTTCGCACAGCTCGCCCGCCTTGGCATGCCGGAACCACACCTTGTCACCGATCAGCAGGTCGTCCGCGGGCGGGCCGAGCAGCGGCGTCTGCACCTCGCCGGCGCCCTCCTGAGGGTCGTACCGCAGTCCCTCGGGGAGATACGGCACGGGCAGCCGGTCGGGGCCCGCGGCGCCCGAGGCGGGGTAGCCGCCGCCCAGCACCGTGACGACGCCGACGCCGGGCCGCCGTACGACGGGCTGCGCGAACAGGGCGGCCGGACGGCCCGAGAACGACGTGTAGTTGTCGAACAGCCGTGGCACGTACAGCCCCGACCCGGCGGCTATCTCCGTCACCGCTTCCTCGGCGGCCGTGTGCTGCACGCTGCCGGTGCCGCCGCCGTTGACGAACTCCAGGTCCGGCGCGACCGAGCGCACCGCCCGGACCGCCTCCGCCCGGCGCACCGCGAGCTCCCTGCGCGCCGCGGACTGCATCAGCCGGATCGCCCGGGACCGCACGGGCCGCCCAGGCACGGCGTCGCCCACGCCCGCGATGTGCCCCTCGTAGGCCATGACCCCGACCAGCCGGAAGCCCGGAGTGCGGGCCACGCTGCGGGCCAGGTCGGCGAGCCGGGCGGGGGAGTGCAGCGGCGAGCGCCGAGCCCCGACCCGCACGCGCCCCCCGAACAGCTTCAGCGCCGTGTCCAACTCCAGGCAGACACGGACCTCTTCGCGGCCGCCCTCCCGTGCGGCGTCGATGAGCCGCAGCTGTGCGGGGTCGTCGACCATCACGGTCACGGCGGCGGCGAGCTTCGGGTCGGCGGTCAGCTCGGCGAACCCCTTGCGGTCGGCCGACGGATAGGCGAGCAGGACGTCGTCGAAGCCGGACCGGGCCAGCCAGATCGACTCGGCGAGCGTGAACGACATGATCCCCGCGAAGCCGTCGCGCGCCAGGACGCGTTCCAGCAGCGCACGGCAGCGCACGGACTTGCTGGCGATCCGGACCGGCTTCCCTCCGGCCCGGCGGACCACGTCGTCCGCGTTGGCGTCGAAGGCCTCCAGATCCACGATCGCGACGGGGGCGTCGAGATGAGCGGTGGCCCGGTCGTAGCGGGCCCGGTCGGCGGCTCGGGCAGTCATGGCCGCAGCCTGCCAGACCCGATTACCGCAGGGTAGGGGGATGATCCGGGCAGATCGCCGGGCCGATGGGAGTGCCCCCTGCCCGAGCAGAGCCGAGAGCTCGGGGGAGGGTTGCCGAGCGACCTGCATCAGCCCGTAGAGTGACGCGCACGCGAGGCTCTGACGGCCCCGCGTGCCACGGTGTGACGCGCGCGTATCCAGCGCATTCGGGGCTACGAGGAAATCGGGGGGCCGTATGACCGCACACTCCCGCCACCCCTCACTCCCGCCCCGTCACCCCGCACGGGCGGCGCAGACGGCTCCGGCGCGTGAGGAGTTTGTGAAGGACCAGGCTCCCGCGTCCGCGGACCGGGCGGGCGAACTCCCCCCGCTCCCCGAGGCGAACGCGTCCCGCCGCGAGCCCTCCGGGGCCGTGCCCCGGCCCTCGTCCTTCCCGGCCCCGTCCCGACCCGCGGGCGTCCCGAGCCAGCCCCGCCACTCCTCCTTCCCGGCCCCGACCCACCCCGTCTCGCCGCCGCCCCCGGCCGCATCGGCCCGCTTCCCCGACGGACCGCCGACGCAGGCCGGATCCGCGCGGATCGGCACCGCCGGGCAGGGCGGACCGGGCGCACCCGCGGGGCGCACCGACGGGCCCGATGCCTCCGCGCGCCGGACCGTACCCCGCACGCCCGCCCCGTCGGCCGGTTCCACCGGTCCCACGGACGCCGGCTCCGTGCGCCCGGTCGCGCGCGCGAACTCCCGTGGCAGCCACGACCGCGCCCCGCTCGGCAAGGGCCGGGCGGCCGGACCGGCGGGCGCCGGTGGCACCGGCCCGCGCCCCGACGCCACGCCCCCGGGCGCGCCCGACGGCGCGCACCGCCCCGACGTCCCGACGCGCCCGGCCCGGCCGCCGCACGCGGGGCCGCCGTCGGCTCCGCCGAGGCCGGCGACCCCGCCCGACACGGCTACGCCGCCGAGGCCGTCGACGCCGCCGGAGCGGGCCCAGGGAGGACCGCCCCCGACACGGCCGATGCCGGCGGTGCCCGCCCGGCCCGTGCCCGCCGTGCCCCCGGTGCCGTCCGCCCGGCCGCAGCCGGCCGCGCAGCCCGGCGCGGCCACGCCCCCCGAGCCGGCCACGCCACCCTCCGCACCGGCCGTGCCGCCCATGCCTCCCGGTGGCCCCACCGCCGGGTGGACGGCAGGTGCCGTGGACCTGTCGCCCCGGCCCGGCGCCGGACGGCCGTTCGTCGCGTTCGCGCGGCCCGAGATGTTCGACGACAGCACCACCAGGCTGCGGCCGGTCGGCGTGCGCCCGCGGGCGGCGGCGGCGGCCGCCTGCGTGGTGCTGGGGCTCGGACTGATCGGCGGCGCGGTGACCGGCAGTTGGCTGACCGGGGACAGTTCCGCGGCCGCGGGACCCCAGGGCTCCTTCGCGACCGCCGCGGCCCTCTGGCACAACATTCCCGTCGACCGCCTCTTCCCGCCCGTCGTGCACGGCGACGGTGCCGGTCCCGGCGGAGCCGACCGGACCTGGACACGGATCGCCGTCGCCCCTGACACCGGCTGCGCGCACGCCTTCGACCCGCTGCTGCGCAAGGCGCTCGCCCCCGTCGGCTGTCTGCGCCTGCTCCGTGCCACCTACACCGACGCGACCCGGAGCCATGTCACCACCGTCGGCCTGCTGTTCACCAAGGCCGACGGCGACGCCATGACGGCGCTGCGCAAGCAGTTCTCCGCGGAACGCCTGGACCGGCGCACCGATCTGATGCCCCGGCCCTACGCCGCCAAGGGCACACTCGCCGCCGGATTCGGGGACGCCCAGCGCGCGTCCTGGACGGTGTCCGTGCTCACCGACGCCCCCGTCGTCGTCTACGCCGTCTCCGGCTGGGCCGACGGACGCACCGTCACGGAACCGCAGCCCGCCGCCGATGCCATGGCGGCCGGCGCCACCACGGCCCCCGCCCAGGCAGGCCTCGGCAATGAGGCGCAGGGCCTCGCCGACCGCATCGAGCGGGGCCTGCGCAGAACCGTCGACGCCGCCACGGAGCAGCCCCGATGACGTCCACCCGGTCCCCGCGACGCCGTGCCGCACGCGCCGTCGCGGCAGCCCTGGGAGCCGCCGCGCTCGCCCTCGTACCGCCCACCGCGGCGCACGCCGACGGGATACGCGCCCAGGAGTGGGCCCTGCAGGCCCTGCACGCCCAGCAGGCCTGGAAGACCACCAAGGGCAAGGGCATCACGGTCGCTGTCCTCGACACCGGTGTCGACGACCGGCACCCCGACCTCCAGGGCAACGTCCTGCCGGGGAAGGACCTCGTCGGCTTCGGCGCTCGCCGCGGCGACCGTCCCTGGGCGCGGCACGGAACGGCCATGGCGGGCATCATCGCCGGGCACGGTCACGGCCCCGGCCACGACGACGGGGTCATCGGCATCGCCCCCGAGGCGAGGATCCTGCCGGTCCGGGTGATCCTCGAGGACGGCGACCCGGCCCGCAAACGAGCCCGCGAGAGCAGGGGCGGAGCGCTCGCCGACGGCATCCGCTGGGCCGCCGACCACGGTGCGGACGTCATCAACCTCTCCCTCGGCGACGACTCCGCATCCGCACACCCGGAGCCCCTGGAGGACGCGGCTGTCCAGTACGCCCTCAAGAAGGGCGCCGTCGTCGTCGCCTCCGCCGGCAACGGCGGCGAGAAGGGCGACCACATCTCCTACCCCGCCGCCTATCCCGGCGTCATCGCCGCCACCGCCGTCGACCGCTTCGGCACCCGCGCGTCCTTCTCCACCCGCCGCTGGTACGCCACCGTCAGCGCACCCGGGGACGACGTCGTGCTCGTCGACCCCGACCACCGCTACTACCAGGGATGGGGCACCAGCGCCGCGTCCGCCTACGTCTCCGGTGCCGTCGCGCTGATCCGCGCCGCCCACCCCGGACTCGACCCCGCCCAGATCAAACGGCTCCTGGAGAAGACCGCCCGCAACGCCCCCGACGGCGGCCGGGACGACTCACGCGGCTTCGGCTTCATCGACCCCGCCGCCGCCATCCGGGAGGGCGGCACGCTGAAGCCGGACGAGCTGCGCCCCGCCTCGTACGGCAGGAAGTACTTCGGCCCGGGCCCGGACACGCCCGCGGACACCCCGAGCACCGCATGGGCCGGACCCCTGGCCGGAGGCGCCGGCGCGGTCCTGCTCGCCGCGGCGGTCGTCCTGTGGCGGGGCCGCCACCGGCGACGCCTCGGCTGACCGCCCGGCCACGGCCGCACTGCCGCGGACCCCGTCGGAGCCGGGAGCCACGGACGCGCCGTCACCGTGTGAAGGCACCCGCGGCCACCTGCGCCGCCGCCTCCACCGTAGCGATCCCCTCGGCCAGGGAGGCGTTGCCGGCGGACAGGACGGCGAGGAGGAGGCGGTGGCCGTCCACCGTCACCCGGCCGACGCTGTTGACGACCCAGAGGCCGGTGGTGCTGCGCCGCAGCCAGCCGTTCTTCAGGGCCCGACCGGACCCGCCGGCTGCCGACACGCCCCAGTCCTGCCCGGTCGCGACACGCCCCATCAGCTGTCGGACACAGGTCCGCGAGGTCTCGCTCAGCACCGGGTCGGACCCGAACACGGCCCGCAGCAGGGCCACCTGGTCCTTCGCCGTGGTCTGGGTCAGGCCCCACAGCCCGTTCCCGCCGCCCCGTGTCCGGGTCAGGCCTAGCCGGGCGTTCGCCGAGTCGAGCCCGTCGGCGCCGCCGATCGCGTGCCACAGCGCGGTCGCGGACGCGTTGTCGCTGGTCTCGATCATCGCCGATGCGTGGGCCCGCTCCTGCGCCGTGAGCCGCCGCCCCGCGTCCTGGGCCTGGAGCAGCAGCGCCGCCAGGATGTCGACCTTGACGATGCTCGCGGTGTCGTGGGTCCCGTCGCCGCCGCCGTACGCCGCCGCGCCGCTCCCCGGCGCGTCCAGGTCGACGATCGCCACGGACAGCCGCACGGGCGCCTCCGGCAGGATGTCCGCCAGGGCGTCGGCGAGCAGATCGTCGGCGTCCACGGGGTCTCTCGCCTCCTCGCTCCGGGCCGGTTCCGGCGGCGGGGCCGGCCCGGTGTCGTCGGTGCGGCCGGGCGGGCGTGGGCCCGGCACCGCTGAGCAGCCTACGAGGACCGAGGGACCGGGGACACCGCGATCCGGACCCGCCTCCGGCGCTGGGTAAGGTCGTGGACCGTGGCGAACAAGAACATTCCCGACCCCGGCTTCTCCGACGACGACGGCTCGGCCGATCCCCGGCTGAGCGCGGCGCTCACCGCCTGGGCCGAGGACCGCAGCGCCGAGCCCCGTGTCCTCGAGGCCCTCAAGGACGCCCGGCTCCTCGTCCCCGTCGTCGCCGTGCTCGGTGAGGTCGAGGAGGACGAGAACGGGCTGCGCAGGGAGAAGACCAGCGACATGGCCGTGCCGACGCTGAAGGCCGGCCACCGCACCGCCCTGCCCGCCTTCACCTCGACCGACGCGCTCGCCCTGTGGGACCCGCAGGCCCGCCCCGTCGCCGTACCGCTGCACCAGGCCCTCCAGGCCGCCGCCCACGAGAAGGCCGACACGATCGTCCTGGACCTCGCGGGCCCGGTGCCCTACGAGCTCACCGGCCCCGCCCTGCTGGCCCTCGCCGAAGGCCGCACGAGCAGCGACCCGCTCGCCGACCCGGCCGTCACCGCGGCCGTGCGCGCCGCCGTGGCCGCCGAACCCGCGGTCGTGCGTGCCCACCTCGGCCCCGGCACCGCCGACGGCACCCTCGCCCTCGTGCTCGCCCCCGGCACCGAGCCCGCCGAGGCCGCCCGGCGGGTCGCCGAGGCGCTTGCGGCGGACGAAACGCTGAGGGCCCGCCTGGTGCGCGGCCTCGACCTGGCGCTGCTGCCGGCCGGGGCGACGCCACCGGGCGAGCCCTTGTACGTACGGGACTGACCTCCGTGCGCGGTCAGCCGAAGACCGGGCCCGTGTACTTCTCACCCGGGCCCTGGCCCGGCTCGTCCTTCACCACCGACGCCTCGCGGAACGCCAGCTGCAGGGACTTCAGACCGTCCCGCAGGGGGGCCGCGTGGAAGGAACTGATCTCGGTCGCGCTCGCGTCGATCAGACCCGCCAGGGCCTGGATCAGCTTGCGCGCCTCGTCCAGGTCCTTGTGCTGGTCGCCGTCCTCGGCGAGGCCCAGGTTGACCGCGGCCGCGCTCATCAGATGCACCGCAACGGTCGTGATCACCTCGACCGCGGGGACGTCGGCGATGTCGCGGGTCATGCTGTCGAAGTCGGGGGAATCGGCGGAGGGATCCGCGGGGGTACCGGCGGGGGACGGGCCGGCGGGGGTGGTGTCACTCATGCCGGACACGATATGCGTCCGCGCCGCCGGTTAGCCCCACCCCCCGGGAGCTGCTAACCTTGGGTGACGACCGGCCGGATACGTATGTGCCCGGCCCACAAGTGGAGGCTCCGAACTCCCACCTGGCCGCCCAATGGGGTGGCGGGTCACCGGTCAGGCGTCCCGCCCCGAGCGGGTTCGCCCGATATGCGCCCCGCGGCCACGCGTGGTGCTCCCGGTATTTTGCGAGGAGCCCCGCCTGTGATCGTCCCGGGGCGTTTTTTGTGCACCGGCGCGGTTAGGTCTCAATACAGACAGTGCGCGACCGCCACCCAGGCGTCGCGTGGTGCTACCGAGGAGGATCCATCAGCGCCGAGCCCCGCATCAACGACCGGATTCGCGTTCCCGAGGTGCGACTTGTCGGTCCCAGCGGCGAGCAGGTCGGGATTGTTCCGCTTGCCAAGGCCCTGGAGCTTGCGCAGGAGTACGACCTCGACCTGGTCGAGGTGGCGGCGAACGCCCGTCCGCCGGTCTGCAAGCTCATGGACTACGGGAAGTTCAAGTACGAGTCGGCCATGAAGGCCCGTGAGGCGCGCAAGAACCAGGCGCACACGGTCATCAAGGAGATGAAGCTCCGGCCGAAGATCGACCCGCACGACTATGACACCAAGAAGGGTCACGTCGTCCGGTTCCTCAAGCAGGGCGACAAGGTCAAGATCACGATCATGTTCCGTGGTCGCGAGCAGTCCCGGCCCGAGCTGGGCTACCGGCTGCTCCAGCGGCTCGCGGAGGACGTCCAGGACCTCGGGTTCGTGGAGTCGAACCCGAAGCAGGACGGGCGCAACATGATCATGGTTCTCGGTCCGCACAAGAAGAAGACCGAGGCGATGGCCGAGGCCCGCCAGGCGCAGGAGGCCCGCAAGGCCGAAGCGAAGGCCAACCCCGGCCGTTCGCAGAACGCCGCCGAGGCCGAGGACGCCGAGGCCCCTGTTGAGGCCCCCGCCGAGGCTTCCGCCGAGGCGTGATCCCGGGGGACGCGAGTCCCCAGGACGTAACCGATACAAGAGCGACGCTCCAACATGCCCGGTTGCAAGGCCGGGCATCGGAGCGCCACCGACGAGGAGAGAACGGCGCTATGCCGAAGAACAAGACGCACAGCGGTGCCAGCAAGCGCTTCAAGATCACCGGCTCCGGCAAGGTGCTCCGCGAGCGCGCCGGCAAGCGCCACCTGCTCGAGCACAAGTCGTCCCGTGTGACGCGTCGCCTCACCGGCAACGCCGAGATGGCCCCGGGCGACGCCGCGAAGATCAAGAAGCTTCTCGGCAAGTGACGTCGCGGCCCCCGGTGACGGGGGCGACGCGACGCAGGACCGGGACCCAATCGAATTCCGGGCCGTGTGTGGACCCCCACGGCCCCGCTACAAGGAGTTAATCAAGTGGCACGCGTCAAGCGGGCAGTCAACGCCCACAAGAAGCGCCGGGCGATCCTCGAGCAGGCCAGCGGTTACCGCGGTCAGCGTTCGCGCCTGTACCGCAAGGCGAAGGAGCAGGTCACCCACTCCCTCGTCTACAACTACAACGACCGCAAGAAGCGCAAGGGCGACTTCCGTCAGCTGTGGATCCAGCGCATCAACGCCGCTGCCCGCGCCAACGGCATCACCTACAACCGCTTCATCCAGGGCCTGAAGGCCGCGGGTGTCGAGGTCGACCGCAAGATCCTCGCCGAGCTCGCCGTGAACGACGGCACCGCGTTCGCCGCGCTGGTCGAGGTCGCGCAGAAGGCGCTGCCGAGCGACGTCAACGCTCCCAAGGCTGCCGCCTGAGCCTGACGGCTCGCCAGCCCCGGATCGGCTGAACCCGGACCCGCAGGCCACCGTGCCTGCGGGTCCGCGTGCGTCCCGGCCCGCGTACCTCGGGAATGTCGGACGGCCCGGGCCCGCGTACCCGGGAACGATCCGACGGCCCGGGCCCGTGTACCCCGGTCCTGTCCGGCACCCCACCCGTAGACGAAAGTGAGTCCATGGCCGCCCTCCCCGAGCTGATCTCCCCGCGCTCCGCTCGTGTGTCCGCAGCGCGGCGGCTCGCCAAGCGGAACTTCCGGAGCAAGGAGCGCCTGTTCCTCGCCGAGGGGCCGCAGGCCGTGCGGGAGGCCGCGGGCCACCGGGCCGGCGACGGGGCCACGCTCGTGGAGCTGTTCGCGACCGTCGAGGCCGCCGAGCGGTACGCCGACATCGTCGGCGCGGCACGGACCGCCGGCGCGCGGGTGCACCTCGCGGCCGAGGACGTCATCGCCGACATCTCGACCACGGTCACCCCGCAGGGGCTCGTCGGTGTGTGCCGCTTCCTCGACACGCCCTTCGACGACATCCTCGCGGCCCGGCCGAAGCTCGTGGCCGTGCTCGCCAACGTCCGGGACCCGGGCAACGCCGGAACCGTGCTGCGCTGCGCCGACGCCGCGGGCGCGGAGGCCGTGGTGCTCACCGACGCCTCCGTCGACCTGTACAACCCCAAGGCCGTACGGGCCTCCGTCGGGTCGCACTTCCACCTGCCCGTCGCCGTGGGCGTACCCGTCGAGCGGGCCGTCGAAGGACTCAAGGCGGCGGGGGTGCGGATCCTCGCGGCCGACGGCGCCGGCCGCCACGACCTCGACACCGAACTCGACCGGGGCACCATGGGCGGCCCCACCGCCTGGGTGTTCGGGAACGAGGCATGGGGGCTGCCGGAGGAGACTCGGGCGCTCGCCGACGCCGTCGTGCGGGTGCCGATCCACGGCAGCGCCGAGAGCCTGAACCTCGCGACCGCCGCCGCCGTATGTCTCTACGCCTCCGCCCGGGCCCAGCGTGCATCCGGAGGCTGCCGCGCCGTCCGGTAGCGGTACGCACCGGGGCCGAAAGGTTTCTCTCCGTCACCGGCGACTGGTCGTCCGTCACCGACGACTAGTAGGGTGACGGGCTCGGGGAGCCCACTGCACCGGTTCGAGAGGTGGGGTACGGGGATATGTCTGTCGGCACCAGCGGAACACGGGACGCCATGACGGACGGCGCGCGTCCTCCCGCCGGGACGGCCGAGCCGGGGGCCGCCGAGCCCTCCGGGGACCGGCCGTGCGACGCCGGAACCGAGGCCGGCCGGCCCGGGACCGTCGCGCCCGGCGGCGCCGAACCCGCCGTCGACCCGGACGACCTGCCCGACGGCCTGGTCGTGGCCGACGAAACCGGCCACGTCATCTGCTTCAACCGCGCCGCCTCCCGTATCACCGCCCTCACCCCGGCCGAGGCCATCGGCAGGCCGCTGGAGCGCGCGCTGCCCCTGGAGGACCTCGAAGGCCGCCGCTGGTGGCAGCTCACCGATCCGTACGGCGGACTCGCCACCCGGGGCGGCCAGCCCGAGCGGAACCTGCTGCTGCCAGGCGGCCATGAGGTGCTGGTGTCCGCGCGGTACGTCCGCGCCCGGCCCACCGGGCCCGTCCGCCGGGTCGTGGTGTCGCTCCGTGACACCGAGGCACGCCGCCGCACCGAGCGCAGCCACGCCGAGCTGATCGCCACCGTCGCCCACGAACTGCGTTCGCCCCTCACGTCCGTCAAGGGCTTCACGGCTACCCTGCTCGCCAAGTGGGAGCGGTTCACGGACGACCAGAAGCGGCTGATGCTGGAGACCGTCGACGCCGACGCCGACCGGGTCACCCGGCTCATCGCCGAGCTCCTGGACATCTCCCGGATCGACTCGGGGCGGCTGGAGGTGCGGCGCCAGCCCGTCGACATCGGGGCCGCCGTCGGCCGCCACGTCCAGGCCCACGTCGCCGCCGGACAGGCCGCCGACCGCTTCCTGGTGCAGGTGCAGCAGCCGCTCCCCGACCTCTGGGCCGACCCCGACAAGATCGACCAGGTGCTCAGCAACCTGCTGGAAAATGCGGTGCGGCACGGCGCGGGAACCGTCACCATCGAGGTGGCGCCCACGCGCCTCAAGAACCAGGCGGAAGGAACGGCAGTCACCGTGAGCGACGAAGGCCCCGGCATCCCCGAGGAGTCGATGGGCCGTGTCTTCACCCGCTTCTGGCGGGGCAGCAAGCGCGGTGGCACCGGCCTGGGCCTGTACATCGTGAAGGGCATCGTCGAGGCCCACGGCGGCTCGATCACCGTCGGGCGCGGGCACTCGGGCGGCGCCGAGTTCCGATTTACGTTGCCCGTGGCGGCCCCGGCGTATCTCCAGTAGCGCCTGCGTCGGTCACGGGCTCCCCGGACCTCCTCCGCGCCGCGGACCACGGGCCGATCCCCGTCCGAGCACCCGCCCCGCGGACCACGGGCTCCGTCGCACCTGTCCGCCCTGCGGACCACGGGCCCGTTCGACCCGTCGTACCCCGTTAGACTCGACCTTTGGCACCTTTGCGGCCTCGTACGAGGTTCCAGGGACGCCCTCGCCCACGAGCCGGGACGGGGAACCCCCGACGGGGACCCTCAGCCAGCCAATCGGAAGCACGGGAAGAGATGTCGGCACCGAACAAGTCGTACGACCCTGTTGAGGTCGAGGCACTGAAACCGGAAGAGATCGAGCGCATGCGGGACGAGGCGCTCGCCGCCTTCGCGGCCGCCGGCGACCTCGACCAGCTCCAGGAGGCCAAGGTCGCCCACAGCGGCGGCACGTCCCCGCTGGCCCTCGCCAACCGCGAGATCGGCGCACTGCCCCCGCACGCCAAGGCCGAGGCCGGCAAGCGCGTCGGCCAGGCCCGCGGCGCCGTCAACAAGGCCTTCGCGGCCCGACAGGCCGAACTGGAGGCCGAGCGCGACGCCCGTGTGCTCGTCGAGGAGGCCGTGGACGTCACGCTTCCCTACGACCGCACCCCGGCCGGCGCCCGCCACCCGCTGACGACCTTCCAGGAGCGCGTCGCGGACGTCTTCGTGGCCATGGGCTACGAGATCGCCGAGGGCCCCGAGGTCGAGGCCGAGTGGTTCAACTTCGACGCCCTCAACTTCACGCCCGACCACCCGGCCCGCCAGATGCAGGACACGTTCTTCGTCCAGGGCCCCGAGGGCTTCGAGGGCAGTGACTCCGGAGTCGTGCTGCGCACCCACACCTCGCCGGTGCAGGCCCGTGCGCTGCTCGACCGTGAGCCCCCCGTCTACATCGTCGCCCCCGGCCGGGTGTACCGCACCGACGAGCTGGACGCCACGCACACCCCGGTCTTCCACCAGATCGAGCTGCTGGCCGTCGACGAGGGCCTGACCATGGCCGACCTCAAGGGCACCCTCGACCACATGGTCCAGTCGCTCTTCGGCCCGGACATGAAGACCCGGCTGCGTCCCAACTACTTCCCCTTCACCGAGCCGTCCGCCGAGATGGACATGCTCTGCTACGTGTGCAAGGGCGAGTCCGTGGGCAACCCCGACCGGCCCTGCCGCACCTGCTCCAGCGAGGGCTGGATCGAGCTCGGCGGCTGCGGCATGGTCAACCCGCGGGTGCTCGTCGCCTGCGGTGTCGACCCGGAGAAGTACAGCGGCTTCGCCTTCGGGTTCGGCATCGAGCGGATGCTGATGTTCCGCCACAACATCGAGGACATGCGAGACATGGTCGAGGGTGACGTCCGCTTCACCCGGCCTTTCGGGATGGAGATCTGATGCGGGTCCCGCTTTCCTGGCTGCGGGAGTATGTCGACCTCCCCGCCACCGAGACCGGCCGTGATGTGCAGGCCCAGCTGATTTCGGCGGGTCTGGAGGTCGAGAGCGTCGAGCGGCTCGGCGCCGACCTCAAGGGCCCCCTCGCCGTCGGCCGGGTGCTGACCATCGAGGAACTCACCGAGTTCAAGAAGCCCATCCGCCACTGCACCGTCGACGTCGGCCAGGCCAACGGCACCGGTGAGCCCCAGGAGATCATCTGCGGCGCGCGGAACTTCGCCGTCGGCGACAAGGTCGTCGTGGCCCTCCCGGGCGCGACCCTGCCCGGCGACTTCCACATCGCCGAGCGCAAGACCTACGGCCGGATGTCCCGCGGCATGATCTGCTCCAGCGACGAGCTGAACATGGGCGACGACGGCACCAAGGGCATCATCGTGCTGCCGCCCGAGATCGAGGTCGGCATCGACGCGATCGAGCTGCTCGAGCTGGTCGACGAGGTCCTCGACATCGCCGTCACGCCCGACCGCGGCTACTGCCTGTCGCTGCGCGGCGTGGCCCGCGAGGCCGCGATCGCCTACGGCCTGCCGCTGCGCGACCCGGCGCTGCTCGACGTACCGGGCCCGAACGCGTACGGCTACCCGGTGCAGGTCGCCGACCCGGCCGGCTGCGACCGCTTCGTCGCGCGCACCGTCACGGGCATCGACCCGGAGGCCAAGTCCCCGATCTGGCTGAAGCGCCGGCTGCAGAAGGCCGGGATGCGCCCGGTCTCGCTCGCGGTCGACATCACCAACTACGTGATGCTGGAGCTCGGCCAGCCCCTGCACGCCTACGACCGCTCGCGCGTCCAGGGCACCATCGGCGTGCGCCGCGCCGAGCAGGGCGAGAAGTTCACCACCCTCGACGGCGTCCAGCGCGTCCTCGACGCGGGCGACCTGGTCATCACCGACGACCGCGGCCCCATCGGCCTGGCGGGCGTGATGGGTGGCGCCAACACCGAGATCGCCGACTCCGTCACGGACCCGGAGACCGGCGAGATCACCGGCACCACCGAGGTGGTCGTCGAGGCCGCGCACTTCGACGCGGTCTCCATCGCCCGCACCGCGCGCCGCCACAAGCTGGCCTCCGAGGCGTCCAAGCGCTTCGAGCGCGGTGTCGACCCGCTGGCCGCCTCCGCCGCCGCCCAGCGGACCGTGGACCTCCTCGTGCTGCTCGCGGGCGGTACCGCCGAGGCCGGCGTCACCGAGGTGATCGCGCCGTCCGCGCCCCGCACCATCACCATCCCGGCCGACCACCCCGACAAGGTCGCGGGCGTCGCCTACGGCCGGGAGACCGTCGTCCGCCGCCTCCAGCAGGTCGGCTGCGACGTCTACGGCCAGGACGAGCTGGTCGTCACGGTGCCGTCCTGGCGGCCCGACCTGACCGACCCGAACGACCTGGCCGAAGAGGTCATCCGGCTGGAGGGCTACGAGAACCTGCCCTCGACGCTGCCGAAGCCCCCATCGGGCCGCGGTCTCACCGAGCGCCAGCTGCTGCACCGCCGGGTCGGCCGCGCACTGGCCGGTGCCGGATACGTCGAGGCGCCGACCTACCCGTTCATCGGCGAGCAGGTCTTCGACCAGCTCGGCCTCGCGGCCGACGACCCGAACCGCCGGGTCGTGAAGCTGGTCAACCCGCTCTCCGACGAGGAGCCCGCGCTCCGTACGACGCTGCTGCCCGGCCTGCTGGCCGCGCTGCGCCGCAACGACGGCCGTGGCTCCCACGACCTCGCGCTGTTCGAGACCGGCCTGGTCTTCCACCCGCGCGACGAGCAGCGCGTCGCGGTGCGCCTCGCCGTGCACCGGCGGCCCACCGACGAGGAGATCGCGGGCCTCGCCGGCGCGCTCCCCGTCCAGCCACGGCACGTCGCCGTGGTGCTCGCGGGCGCCCGCGAGCAGGCCGGCTGGTGGGGCAAGGGCCGCCCCGGCGACTGGGCCGACGCCGTCGAGGCGGCGCGGACCGTCGCCCGTGAGGCCGGTGCCGAGCTGATCGTGCGCGCGGGCCAGTACGGGCCGTGGCACCCGGGCCGCTGTGCCGAGCTCGCCGTCGTCGTGGACGGCACCGAGTGCGTCGTCGGGCACGCGGGTGAGCTGCACCCCGGCGTCCTCAAGACGCTGGGCCTGCCGGCGCGCACCTGCGCGGCGGAGATCGACCTGGACGCCGTCGAGGCGGCGGGCACCGGACCGGTGCGCGGGCCGAGCATCTCCACCTTCCCGGTCGCCACGCAGGACGTCGCGCTCGTCGTCGACGCCTCCGTCCCGGCCGCCGAGGTCGAGAAGGTGCTGCGCGAGGGCGCGGGCGAACTGCTCGAGTCCATCCGTCTGTTCGACGTGTTCACCGGTGAGCAGATCGGCGCGGGCAAGAAGTCGCTCGCGTACGCGCTGCGCTTCCGTGCCGCCGACCGCACGCTGACCGTCGAGGAGGCCTCCGCGGCCCGCGACACCGCCGTCGCCCTCGCCGCCGAGCGCACCGGGGCGGTGCTGCGCGGGGCGTGAGCCCACGGCTCCCGGGGCGCAGTCGCCCGGGAGCGCCTGCCGAGGGGCGTATCCGGACCACCGGGTACGCCCCTTCGCCCATACGGAGCCACACGGGGCGGAGTCCCGGTAGGCCTCGGGAGGCACATCCGGCACTCCCCCCTCACCTCACTCATTCGGGTGAGGACTCCGGATGATCCTTCCCGCCCCCGGCAGGTGCTCGACAGAATCGAACCGGCCGGGGAACCGGAGCCCCGGCCACGTGCCTGAGGGGGACCATCGGCATGATCGGTATCAGGGATGGGGCCGTTCCCGGGTCACGGCCCCGCGCCGGGCCGCGTCCCGCTCTCCGTTCGAGGATGCTCCGCCGGGACGCGACAGGCCGCATCCCGTGGGGGGCCGCGCTCGGACCACGGCGAGCGCGGCGTGCCCTCACACTCGGGCCGCCCCTCGCCTGGGGCGCCGTCGCGATCACGTACAAACTGGCCTGCCCCCTCGCGCAGCAGAACGGCCTCGATGCCCGCATCGCCAGCAGCGCCGTCTTCTTCGCCGTGGGCACCGGTCTCGTGCTGCACGTCCGTGGCGCGCTGCTGCGTGAGATGCGGCAGCTGCGGCGGGTCGCGGGAGCCGCTCAGGACGTCCTGCTGAGGCCGCCGCCGCCGCGTGTCGACGACCTCACGGTCGCCGCGGGACAGCTCTCCGCCGACCGGGGCGCGAGGGTGGGCGGCGACCTGTACGACGTGGTGGCCACCGACCACGGAGTCCGGGTCGTCATGGGGGACGTGCGCGGCCACGGGCTGCCCGCGCTCGCGACCGTCGCCGCCCTGCTCGGCAGCTTCCGCGAGGCCGCGCACGACGAGCCCGAACTCGTCGGCGTACTGCGCCGGTTGGAGCGGGCCCACGAGCGTCATCTGCGCGAACGCTGCCGTGCCGGGCGCCCGCCGGCAGCGGACGCCGAGCCGGAGACGCCGGTGGCGGAGGAATTCGTGACCGTGCTGCTGATGCAGATCGACCGCGACGGCACGATGACCGCGCTCAACTGCGGCCATCCGTGGCCGTATCTGTACCGGCAGCCCGAACCCGCGGCGCCCGCCGAATCCTCCACCTGTCTCGGCCCGGCCGAGCCGGGTGGTGCGGACCCGCTCGTCGAACCGGTGCCCGGCGGGGAGCCCATGCCACCGCTCGGCCTCTTTCCGCTGCCCGCCGAGCCGGCCCTCAGGGACTGCGGCACCCTGCTGCCCGGTCAGGCGCTGTTCGTGCACACCGACGGCGCCGAGGACGCCCGGGACGCGCGCGGGCGGTTCTTTCCCCTGCGCTCGGCGCTGGTCGACGCGGTACGGGCCCATCCCCTGTCCCCGCACGGTGTCATCCGGCGGGTGCACGCCCAACTCCTGCGCCACACCGACGGTCAGCCCTCCGACGACGCCGCCCTGCTGGTGCTGCGCAACGACCGCAGACGCGTGCCCCTGGAGCAGGGCGAGCTGCTGCCCGGCCCGGCCCGCAAGGCGGGATAAGGGCTGCCGTAGGCCCGTTGTCGGCCTCCTGTCTGCGCCCGGCGACGCCCGGCCCCGGGAGAACCCCCAAGGGGGACATACGCCCTGAGGCCGCGCGGGCGTACGTCCCCCAGGGCCTCGCGGGCGCCTTCGGGGACGGGCGCCGTCCGCCCTGCCGCGAAGAACTGGGCAGGCAGCCCGGGCGGACGGCGCGGAGGCGGGGCCGCCGCACTGCATGAGGGGGAGCCGGCGGCCCGGCCGGCCTCTTACGAGGTATTTCAGTCAACCGGCTCAAAACCGGCGGCAACAGAGCGCGCGGCCCCCGGATTCGGGCATTCGGTTCACACCCCGTGTGAACCGCGCAGGACTACGCTGGGCGGCACCGAGCCTTCGGAGGGCACCCATGCAGCCCAACACGCTGCTCGACGCGATCCTGGACGAGGCCGGCATCTCCCACGCGGGACTCGCCGCCCATGTGAACCAGGCAGGCAGGGCGCGCGGCCTGGTGCTGCGCTACGAACACACCGCCGTGGCCCGTTGGTTGAAGGGTCAGCGGCCGCGCGGCCAGGTGCCCGACCTGATCTGCGAGGTGCTCGCGGCCCGGCTGCAGCGCCCCGTCACCCTCGACGACATCGGCCTCGGGGTGCCCGGCCTGCCCTCCTCGGCGCACGGCTCGGCGCAGTCCGGTCTCTCCGGCTTCGTCGAACGGGCCACCGCCCTGTGGCGCTCCGACGAGCAGCAGCGTCCGCACCTCCTCGGCGCCCCGGCCGTCACCGGCACCCCCGCCGTGATGCCCGTGTGGGAGTGGGAGAACCCGCCCGAGGACGTGGACGTCTCGCGCGGCGGGCGGCACCGGGTGAGCCCGGCCGACATCGAGGTGCTGCGTGCCGCCCGCAGCCACTACGAGCAGATGTACCGCAAGGCCGGCGGCATCGCGACACGCACCCGGATCGTCGGATTCCTCAATGCCGAGGCCGCGCCGCTGCTGCGCGGCGCGTACACCGACGCCACCGGCCGCCAGCTGCACCGGGCGACAGGGGGGCTGGTGGCCATCGCGGGCATCTGCGCCTACGACTCCGACGCGCACGGTCTGGCCCAGCGTTACTTCCACCAGGCTCTGCGGCTGGCCAAGGCGAGCGGCGACCGGGGGCTCGGCGCCTATGTGATCGCGCTGCTGGTCAACCAGTCGCTGTTCATGCGCGAGTACCGGCAGGCGGTGGCCTTCGCCGAGGCCGCGCTGCGCGCCGCCGGCCGCCACATCACCCCCGCGCTCGCCTCCGACCTGTATGCGATGCAGGCCAAGGCGTACGCCCATCTCGGCGACGGCGCCGGCGCGCTGTCCTGCATCCGGCGTGCGGAGTCGGCCGCCGACCGCATCCGGCGCGGGCACGAGCCGGACGAGACCGGCTATGTCCAACCGGGCCTGGTCAATGTGCAGGTGGCGGAGGCGCTGCTCAGTCTCGGTGACCTCGCCGCGGCCCGTGAGCACGCGGCGACCGCCGTGGACAGCCCGACGCACGACCGGGGCCGGGTGCACCGCCTCGCGATGCTCAGCCAGATCGAACTGCGCCAGGGCCATGCGGACCTGGCCGCCGTCACGGCCGTGCAGATGGCCGAACAGGCCCGCGGCATGGAGTCCAAGCGGCTGCGCGACAGACTCCGGGCGGTGCGCGAGCACCTCGTGCGCAGCGGCTGTGCGGACACCGCGGCGGCGGCGGAACTCATCGACGGGGCACTGCGCGTACCGCTTTGAGCACTCACCTGCTGCCATATTGCCATCTACTCGGCGGAAGGTGGCAGAACCGTGCAGTGGACGAAACAAAGCGAACAAACCGTGTATCAGAACCGCTGGTTCCGGGTGAACCTGGCTGATGTCGAGCTGCCGGACGGACGGCACCTCGACCACTTCCTGATCCGTATGCGGCCCGTCGCCGTGGCCACCGTGGTCAACGGGGCCAACGAGGTCCTCCTGCTGTGGCGGCACCGCTTCATCACCGACAGCTGGGGGTGGGAACTCCCGGCCGGCGTGGTCGAGGACGGCGAGGACATCGTGTCCGCCGCCGCCCGAGAACTGGAGGAGGAGACGGGCTGGCGGCCGGGCCCGCTGCGGCACCTGATGAGCGTCGAGCCCTCCAACGGGCTCACGGACGCCCGTCACCACATCTACTGGGCCGACGAGGGTGCCTACATCGGCCACCCCGAGGACGACTTCGAGTCGGACCGCCGTGAGTGGGTCCCCCTCAAACTCGTCCCGGACATGGTGGCCCGTGGCGAGGTCCCGGCCGCGAACATGGCCGCGGCGCTGCTCCTGCTGCACCATCTCAGGCTCGGGCAGGACCAGTTACCGCGCCCGGCGTGAGCCGGCCGCGCGGGCCCGGCGTCCGTGGCCTATCGGCCTAGGGCCTGCCAGACCGTGACGGCGAACGCGCCGGCCGCCGTCAGGGCGGTCACGGCGGGCAGCGGCCATCGTGTGTGTTCCAGGGCGACGATCCGGGCGTTGAGCTCGTCCTGGTCCTTGGTGTTCTGCTCGTCACGTTGCGACAGCAGGGCCATATGGCCCTCCAGCCGGGTCAGGCCCACGTCCAGGCGGCAACGTAACTCCGCGAGCTCTTCCGGGACCACGGGATGCTCCGGGTCGGTGGTCACGGGTCCGCTCCTTTCCGTAGCGACACATCCGTTGTGTGTGCGGAAAGTCAACTCCCCTGGTGAGTGGGGCGGGAGAGTGCGCGAAGGGCATATGCGTGCCCGGCCCGCACACACCGTGTGAATGCCGCGGGCCCGGCGCTCGAAAGAGCACCGGGCCCGTCGGGCACGGCGTCCGCACCGCGTCGGCGGATGCGGGCGTCTCAGTAGCTGTAGAAGCCGGAGCCGCTCTTGCGGCCCAGGCGGCCCGCGTCGACCATCCGCTGGAGCAGCGGGGGAGCGGCGTACAGCGGCTCCTTGTACTCGGCGTACATCGAGTCCGCGACCGAAGCGACCGTGTCCAGGCCGATCAGGTCGGAGAGCTTGAGCGGGCCCATCGGGTGGGCGCAGCCGAGCTCCATGCCGTTGTCGATGTCCTCGCGGCTCGCGATACCCGACTCGAACATCCGGATGGCGGAGAGCAGGTACGGGATCAGCAGCGCGTTGACCACGAAGCCCGAGCGGTCCTGGGCGCGGATCGCATGCTTGCCGAGGATCTTCTCGGCGAACGTCTGCGCCCGGCTGAGGGTGCCCTCGGACGTGGTCAGGGCGGGAATCAGCTCGACGAGCTTCTGGACCGGCGCCGGATTGAAGAAGTGGACGCCGATGACATGGTCGGGACGGGTGGTGGAGACGGCGAGCCGGACCAGCGGGATCGACGAGGTGTTGGAGGCGAGGATCGCGTCCGGACGCGTCACGACCTGGTCGAGCACCTGGAAGATCTCGGTCTTGACCTGCTCGTTCTCCACGACCGCCTCGATCACGAGGTCGCGGTCGGCGAACTCGCCGAGGTCGGTGGTGAAGCTCAGCCGGGCGAGCGTCGAGTCCCGCTCCTCCTCGGTCATCTTGCCGCGCTCCGCGGCCTTGGAGAGCGAGTTGAACAGCCGGGTACGGCCGATCTCGAGGGCTTCGCCGGTGGTCTCGGCGACCATGACGTCCAGTCCGGCGCGGGCGCACACCTCGGCGATGCCCGCCCCCATCTGGCCGCAGCCCACCACTCCGACGCGTTCGATGTCGGTCACATCGTCCCTTTCCTGGTCGTCCCTGGGTTTCGAACCCGGCAGAGCCGCCGTACGGGTGCGGGGGCCTGCCTCGGCTCAGCACGTTACTCCGGATCTACGCGCGCAGGGCCGGGCGGGGTCCGTCATGCTGGGCGACGAGACAGGCCGCACGGGTGTCCGAGCTGTACCGAACCGGAACATATACGGCATAAATGCGCCGTGGGTGAGGGGTAGGGGTGGCCATATGGGACGGATGACGCGCAGGGGGTTCTCGCGGGCCGCCGCGGCGGCCCTGGCAGGTCTCGTACCGGCCGGCGTCTCGCTGCTCTCCGACCGCGGGTCCGGGAGCCGTGGGTCCTTACGCCGCCCGTCCGCGCACCACGGGCCCGCGTACGGCGGGGCCGAGGTCGGTGCCGACACGGAGATGCGCGGCATGTGGGTGGGGACCGTGGCCAACCGCGACTGGCCCTCCCGCCCGGGTCTGACCGCCGCCCAGCAGCGCGCCGAACTCCTCGGCCTTTTCGACACGGCGGTGCGCAGGCGCCTGAACGCGGTCGTCCTCCAGGTGCGCCCCACCGCCGACGCGCTGTGGCCCTCGCCCTACGAGCCCTGGTCGCAGTACCTGACCGGAACCCAGGGCAAGAACCCCGGCTGGGACCCGCTCGGCACGGCCGTCGTGGAGGCCCACGCCCGGGGCCTGCAGCTGCACGCCTGGTTCAACCCGTACCGGGTCGCCAACCACAGCGACCCGTCCCGGCTGGTCCCTACGCACCCCGCCCGCCGGCACCCCGACTGGATCGTGCCCTACGGCGGCAGGCTCTACTACAACCCTGGGCTGCCCGAGGTCCGGCAGTTCGTGATGAATGCGATGCTCGACGCGGTGGCCCATTACGACGTGGACGCGATGCACTGGGACGACTACTTCTACCCGTATCCCGTCGAGGGCGAGACCTTCGACGACGACGAGGCCTTCGCGAGCTACGGCGGGGACTTCGCCGACCGGGCGGCCTGGCGGCGCGACAACACCGACCAGCTGGTGCGGGCGACGGCGGCACGCGTCAGGACGACGCGGCCCGGGACGCGCTTCGGCATCAGCCCGTTCGGGGTGTGGCGCAACGCCGGGACCGACCCGAGGGGCTCGGACACGCGGGCGGGCGTCGAGACGTACGACGACCTGTACGCGGATACCAGGAAATGGGTCCGCGAGCACTGGATCGACTACATCTGCCCGCAGGTGTACTGGAACATCGGCTACGCCGCGGCCGACTACGCCAAGCTCGTCCCCTGGTGGGCCCAGGTCGCCCAGGGCAGCGGCGTGAACCTCTACATCGGCGAGGCGCTGTACAAGGCAGGCGACCCGGCGCAGCCCCAGGCCTGGCAGGACCGGGCCGAGCTGTCCCGGCACCTCACCCTCGCCGGCGCGTACCCCCAGGTGCACGGGCACATGTACTTCGCGGCCAAGGAAGTGGCCGCCGACAGAACCGGCGCCATGGCGCAGGTCGTCGCCGACCACTATCAGAAGCGAGTGCGCGGTAGGCGCTGACGGCCGCCGACGGCGGGCCGCCGCGCCACGCTGCGCCGATGCGCTGCTACTGCTGCGGCTTGAGGGATTCCTTGTGCTGGACGGTGCAGTCGGGGCCCGGCGACATGATCGCGTCGTGCCCGTCCTCGAAGTGGACGCGGTACGGCG
This sequence comes from Streptomyces sp. NPDC002004, assembly GCF_053593975.1. Classification (NCBI taxonomy): domain Bacteria; kingdom Bacillati; phylum Actinomycetota; class Actinomycetes; order Kitasatosporales; family Streptomycetaceae; genus Streptomyces; species Streptomyces sp. NPDC002004. The sequence goes on along the minus strand of NZ_JBSFDP010000005.1, from coordinate 233,140 downwards.
GGCTGCCGTTGTTCCCCAGTACTTCCGTGATCTCCGCGACCTTGTCGTGCTGCCCCACGGTCCTGCCGTGCATGGTCAGCTGGTCGCCCTTGCTTGCCCGCATGAGAGTGACCTCCTCGCCCCGCCCGGGGGAGTCCGGTCCGGGGTCAGCGATCCGTGGTCCGTGGCCACCACTCTACGACCGGCGAGGGTGGTTGGCTCCTCAGCCGCGCGCCCGTTGTGTGACGGCGATGCAGACCAGTACCGCTACGGCGGTCAGTGGCGCCGCGGGGGTCAGCCGCTCGCCCAGCAGCAACACCGACCAGACGAGCGTCAGCAGCGGCTGCGCGAGCTGGAGCTGGCTCGCGCGCGGGATGCCGATCGCGGCCATGCCCCGGTACCAGACGACCAGCCCCAGGAACTGCGACCCCACCGCCACCCACAGCAGCCCGGCCACGGCGTGCCCGGTGATGTGCACCGGCTCGTGCGCCACGGCGAGGAGCGCGCCGGGCACGGCGAGGGGCAGACACAGGACCAGGGCCCAGGCGATCACCTGCCAGCCCGGCATGACCGTCGCAAGACGGCCGCCCTCCGTGTAGCCGGCGGCGCAGATCAGCAGCGCACCGAAGAGGTACCCGTCCGCGACGGTCAGCGCCCCGCCGCTCTGCTGCACCGTGAACCCGATCACCGCGGCCGCGCCCGCGAGCGCGGCGACCCAGAAGGCGCGCGACGGCCGGGCGCCGGTGCGCAGCACCGAGAACACTGCGGTCGTCAGCGGCAACAGCCCCACCACGACGGCCGCGTGCGCGGTCGTGGAACTCTGCAGCGCGAGCGTGGTCAGCAGCGGGAAGCCGAGCACGACCCCGGCGGCGACGACGACGAGTCCGCCTCGGTGCCGGCGTTGCGGCAGCGGCACGCGCAGCGCGATGAGGCAGCCGCCCGCGATGACCGCCGCCAGCACGCTGCGCACGGTGACCAGGGTCCACGGCCCGAACCCCTCGAGCCCCCAGGCGGTCGCCGGGAAGGTGAGGGAGAAGGCGGTGACACCGAGGGCGGCCTGAAGCGTGCCGCGGCGCGCGGCGCCGTCGTGTCGGGCGGACCGGTCCGCGGCCTTGGCTGGGATGTCGACCGCTATCCGGGTCCGAGTAGTAGCGCTATCCTGTGTCCTCATGCATGAGCGTAGCAGTGTGGGTGAGCTGGCGGACAAGCTGCGGAGTGAGCTGGACCGCTACTCTCCGGGTGAGAAGCTGCCGTCGAGCCGGGCGCTGGTCGAGCGGCACCGGGTCAGTCCGGTGACCGTGTCGCGGGCACTCGCCCAGCTGGCCGCCGAGGGACTTGTGGTGACCCGCCCGGGAGCGGGGGCCTTCCGGGCCCGGCCGCGAACGGACCGGGCCCCCGTGGGCGACACCCGCTGGCAGGAGGTCGCGCTCAGCGCCGACGCCGCCACCGACCCGGTCCCGCGATCCGTCGACGCCTCCGGTGTGCTGGTCACGCTTGCCGCGCCGCCGGCCGGGGTGATCGAGTTCAACGGCGGCTATCTGCACCCCTCGCTCCAGCCGGAGCGCGCCATGGCCGCCGCGCTGGCCCGCGCCGGACGCCGCCCCGGGGCGTGGGGCCGTCCGCCGACGGACGGACTGCCCGAGCTGCGCGAGTGGTTCGCTCGCGGGATCGGAGGCGCGACCACGGCCGCCGAGGTGATGATCACGGCGGGCGGCCAGTCCGGTCTGGCGACCGCGTTGCGCGCGCTCGCCCCGCCGGGCTCCCCGGTGCTCGTCGAGTCGCCCACCTACCCAGGCATGCTCGCCATCGCCCGCGCCGCCGGCCTGCGGCCCGTCCCCGTCCCGGTGGACACCGACGGCGTGCAGCCCGGACTGCTCGCCGACGCGTTCCGGGCGAGCGGCGCCCGGGTGTTCGTCTGCCAGCCGCTCTTCCAGAACCCGACGGGTGCGGTGCTCTCCGCGGCGCGCCGGCCGGAGGTGCTGCGGATCGCGCGCGAGGCGGGCGCGTTCGTCGTCGAGGACGACTTCGTACGGCGTCTCGTCCACGAGGACGCGGGACCGCTGCCGCGTCCTCTGGCGGCGGACGACCCCGACGGCGTGGTGGTCCACGTGTGTTCGCTGACCAAGGCGACCTCGCCGAGCTTCCGGGTGAGCGCCCTCGCCGCGCGCGGCCCGGTACTGGAACGGCTGCGCGCCATCCATGTCGTCGACCACTTCTTCGTGCCCCGGCCGCTCCAGGAGGCCGCGCTCGAACTGGTCGGGTCCCCTGCATGGGCGCGCCACCTGCGGTCCGTGGCGGCCGAGCTGAAGGCCCGCCGCGACGTGATGACCGGCACCCTGCGCCGGTCGCTGCCCGAACTCGCCCTGCCGCACATCCCGTCCGGCGGCTATCTGCTCTGGCTGCGGCTGCCCGACGGCACCGACGAGGCGGCCTTCGCCGCCGCGGCGCTCCGCTCCGGCGTCGCGGTGGCACCCGGCCGCCCCTACTTCAGCGCCGAGCCACCGGCCCCCCACATCCGCCTCAGCTTCGCCGCGGTCGCGGGGACCACCGAGATCGTCGAAGGGGTCGGACGGCTGCGCAAGGCCTGGGAGGAGACGGCACGGGGGTGACCCGCGACAGCCGGGCCCACGGCCGTCGGACGTCCCCGGCCGCGGGCGTCACGCGGCCGGGCGGGAAAGTGGGGGCTTGACCCCGGGTTCCCGGCAGCTGAACATCACCGCATGCACGTTCGGGTCACGCTTCTCGCCGCCGCGCGCAGCTCCCCTCTGCTGGGGGAGCGGTTCGACGACGACCGCCCGCTGGACCAGGCGGGCTGGTACGAGGTGCAGCTCGCCGCGCCCGCCCTGTTCCCGCTGGCCGCGGCGGAGCTGCGGTACTGCTCCCCGACGCCGCGCAGCCGCGGCACCGGAGACGCCCTCGGCCTCGCCCCGCTGGCCCAGCCCGCGCTGCGCGACTGCGACATGGGCCGCTGGCGCGGCCGCACGCTCTCCGAGGTCACGGCCGTCGAACCGGGAGCGGTCGACGCCTGGCTCGGTGACCCGCGCTCCGCACCGCACGGCGGCGAGTCCCTGCTCACGTTCATCTCCCGGGTCGGGAGCTGGCTCGACACCCGTCCCTTCGACGACGGCAGCTGGGTGGTGGCGGTCGCCGAACCCGCCGTGGTGCGGGCGGCGCTCGTCTATGCGCTGGGGGCGCACCCCGCGACGTACTGGAACATCGACGTGCGTCCGCTGTCGACGGTCAGCCTGACCGGGCACGCGGGCCGCTGGAACCTCAGCCTGGAGGGCGCGGTTCCCGCATCCCGTCGCTGACGACCGGAGCCGGCGAGGGTGGCCGCTCCGCCGGGCTACGCCTCGCGCACGTACTCGGTCGTCAGCACCAGGTCCTTGGCCGGCCCCCCGACCCGCCACCGGGTGTGCCAGTGGTCCTGGTCCATGACGGTGAACTCGCCGCGGTAGAGGTCGGCCGAGCACGGGTGGTCGGCGGTGTGCCGGCCCGAGCGCAGGTCGAGGTCGTGGAAGAAGCGCCCGTCGGCGAACTCCACCCGGACGGTGCCCGCGGGCTCCCCGGGCAGGAACCGCAGGGTGCGCTCCGCGGGGCGGGTGACCCCCTGCCACGAGAAGGCGCCGGACTCGGCGTGCAGCAGTCCGGGCTCGCCCCCGTCGAGCGGGCGGAACACCGTCGTCCCGCTGAAGTGGCCCTCCGCTCCGCTCGCCAGGTCCCGCACGGTGCGCTCCACGTGCCAGACCCCGGCGAGGAAGCCGAGCGCGTCGGGCACGGGCCGGGGCTCAGACATCGCCGCCCGCCGTGGGCACCGGCAGCAGCCCGCGCTCGGCGAAGACCTTCTTCGCGGCGAAGGTCGCATTGAGCGCCCTCGGCATGCCGCAGTAGACCGCCGCGTGCAGCAGCGCCTCGACGATCTCCTCGGGGGTGAGGCCGACGTTGAGCGCCGCGTTCACATGCACGTCCAGCTGCGCCTCACAGCCCCCGAGCGCGGTGAGCATGCCGAGGGTCACCAACTGGCGGTCGCGCGGGGCGAGTCCGGGCCGGTCGTAGATGTCGCCGAAGGCCCAGGCCACGACCTGGTGCCCCAGCTCGGGGGATATGTCCGCGAGCGAGTCGACGACCCGCCGGCCGGCCTCGCCGTCGATCCGGGTGAGGACCTCCAGGCCGTGGGCGAAGCGCTCCTCGCGGATCTCGGCGGGAGTGGATGCGGTGGGCGTGCTCATGTCCGTCGGTCCGTTCCCGGCTGCTCGTCGAGGAGCCGTTCGTAGTGGTCGATCTTCTCGTCCAGCGCGGTCGCGTTCCGGCGCAGGCTCCGGATGCGGCGCTCCAGGTCGCGCCGGTGCTCGCGCAGCAGCGCGAGCCGGTCGGCGACCGTGGCGTCCCCGCCCGCCCGCAGCACCGCGAACCGCTGCATCTCCGCGATGGACATGCCCGTCCCGCGCAGCCGGATCAGGAACTCCAGCCAGGCCAGGTCGGCGGCCCGGTAGCGGCGCTGGTTGCCGGTGCTGCGGCCCACGCGCTCGATCAGTCCGGCCTTCTCGTAGTAGCGCAGGGTGTCGACGGACAGCCCGGTCCGGTCGGCCACCTGCGAGATGGTGAGCGTCGGCTCCGGATCCCGCGCGGGGTCGACCGCACCGGCCGAGCCGGGCGTTCCGCTGGTCATGGGTCAACCGTAGAACCTGGAGCGCGCTCCAGGTCAAGATCGGGTCGGACCGGCCGGTCCGGATGCTCCCCGTGCGCCGGAATCCGCTCCCGGCGTCTCCTTCGGGCGCCGGAATACGGTCCGGGCTTCACCCTCGGGCGCCGAAGTACGCCTGCGCCGCCCGCACCCCTTCGGCCAGCGCCGCCACCTCGTCCAGGGTGTTGTAGACGTAGAACGTCGCCCGTGTGGTCGCCGGGAGGCCGTAGCGGCGGGCGATCGGCCGGGCGCAGTGGTGGCCGACCCGCACGGCGACGCCGCGCTCGTCGAGAACCTGGCCCACATCGTGCGGGTGGATGCCGTCGACCGTGAAGGACACGGCCGAGCCGCGGTCGGAGAGGTCCCGCGGTCCCACGATCCGTACGCCGGGGATCTCCCCGAGCAGCTGGAGCGCCCGCGCCGTCAGCGCGTCCTCGTGCGCCGCCACCTCGTCCATGCCGAGCGCCTCGAGGTAGCGCACGGCCGCCGCGAGTCCCACGGCCTGCGCCGCCATCGGAACGCCCGCCTCGAACCGCTGCGGCGGAGGCAGGAACGTCGTGCGCTCCATCTCGACGAGCTCGACCATCGAGCCGCCCGTGAGGAACGGCGGCAGCCCGGAGAGGAGTTCGCCCCGGCCCCACAGCACCCCGATGCCGTTCGGGCCGAGCATCTTGTGACCCGAGAAGGCCAGGAAGTCCGCGCCGAGCGCGCCGACGTCGACGGGTCGGTGCGGCACCGACTGTGCGCCGTCGACGACGACCACCGCACCCACGGCGTGGGCGCGGTCCGCGATCGTACGGACCGGGTTGACCGTCCCCAGCACGTTGGACTGGTGGGTCAGGGCGACGACCTTGGTGCGGTCGTCGAGCAGACGGTCGAGTGCGGACAGGTCGAGCCGGCCGTCGTCGGTGAGCCCGAACCACTCCAGGCCGGCGCCGGTCCGCTCGGCGAGCTGCTGCCAGGGCACCAGATTGGCATGGTGCTCCATCTCCGTGACCACGATCCGGTCGCCGGGGCCGATCCGGCGGGCGCTGCCCAGCGTGTACGCGACGAGGTTGATGCCCTCCGTCGCGTTCTTCACGAACACGATCTCGTCCGGGGCGCCACCGACGAAGGATGCAAGGGTGTGCCGAGCGTCCTCGTACGCCTCCGTCGCCTCCTCGGCGAGCTGATGCGCACCGCGGTGCACGGCCGCGTTGTGGGTCAGGTAGAAGTCCCGCTCCGCGTCCAGGACCGGGAGCGGTTTCTGGGTCGTGGCGCCCGAGTCGAGGTACACCAGCCGCGCGCCACTGCGCAGCCTGCGCTCCAGGATCGGAAAGTCCGCGCGGAGCTCGTCGACGTCCAGGGCCACGGGGCCCACCCCTCTTTCTCACGGGAAATTCAAGATTTTTCCGTGAGGAACGCTAGGTCTCCTCACGGAGAATCGCAAGCATTAGCATGAGGTCCGTGGATCAGTCCGTGGATCATGAGGCCCCGCATCACCTTCGTCAGCCGACCGTCCCGGGGGAGGAGCACTTCGTCTCGCTCGCGCTGGTGAACACGTATTTCACGCTGGGCCACGGCCCCGTGGACCTGCTGGAGGACGCCGAAGCGGCGCACCTGTGGCTGGTGCGTCACGAGCTGCTGCCCGACCGGGCGGCGCTCGGGGGCCGGCAGCTCGGCCGTCTGCTCGGCCTGCGGGCCGCCGTGCGCAGCCTGTTCGAGGCCCGCGCGGCGCGCACGGTCCCGCCCCGGGACGGCCTCGACACCTTCAACCAGGCTCTCGCCGCGGCACCCTCCACGCCGCGTCTCGCCTGGCCGGCCGGCGGCCCGCACCGCGACGACGCCCCCGACACGGGCAATCCCGTCGGAGCAGCCCTCTCGCTGCTCGCCGAGGACGCCGCCGACCTTCTCACCGGGGCGGAGGCGGCCCGGCTCGCCGCGTGCGCCGCCCCCGGCTGCGTCCGCTGGTACCTGCGCTCCCACGCGGCGCGCCGCTGGTGCACCACGAAATGCGGCAACCGGGTACGGGCCGCGCGTCACTACGCGGCGCACAGGGCCGGTGACACCGGCGGGACCCCGGCCTGACGCGGAGGGCGACGGCGGCCCGATCACGGAAGGTGACCGCGGCCTGATCGCGACGGGTGACTTCGATGATCGGGCCAGGGTCCTTTCGGTACGGGTCCGATCACGAGATATCTTGATGTCGAGCAATGTTGCAGACGTGGAGCGGAGCACCCGGTGACTGACTCGACCATCATTTACACACACACTGACGAGGCCCCGGCCCTGGCGACGCATTCGTTCCTGCCGGTGGTCCAGGCGTACGCCTCGCAGGCCGGTGTCACTGTGGAGACCCGTGACATCTCCCTGGCCGGGCGCATCATCGCCGTCTTCCCGGAGTACCTGGAGGAGGGCCAGCGCATCCCCGACGCCCTCGCCGAGCTGGGCGAGCTCGCCAAGACGCCCGGGGCCAACATCATCAAGCTGCCGAACATCTCGGCCTCGATCCCGCAGCTGAAGGCCGCGGTCGCCGAGCTGCAGGGCCAGGGCTACGCGCTGCCGGACTACCCGGACGACCCGAAGACCGACGAGGAGCGCGAGATCCGCGCCCGCTACGACAAGGTCAAGGGCAGCGCCGTCAACCCGGTCCTGCGCGAGGGCAACTCCGACCGCCGCGCCCCCGCGTCGGTGAAGAACTACGCCAAGGCGCACCCGCACCGCATGGGCGCCTGGACCTCCGAGTCCAGGACGAACGTCGCGACCATGGGCCAGAACGACTTCCGCTCCACCGAGAAGTCCACGGTCGTCACCGAGGCCGGCGCGCTGCGCATCGAGCTGGTGGGCGACGACGGCACGACCACCGTGCTGCGTGAGTCCGTACCGGTCCAGGCCGGCGAGGTCGTCGACGCCTCCGTCATGCGCGTCGCCGCGCTGCGCGAGTTCCTGACCGCGCAGGTCGCCCGCGCCAAGGCGGAGGGCGTGCTGTTCTCCGTCCACCTCAAGGCCACGATGATGAAGGTCTCCGACCCGATCGTCTTCGGCCATGTCGTGCGCGCCTTCTTCCCGAAGACGTTCGCGAAGTACGGCGAGACGCTCGCCGCGGCCGGCCTCACCCCGAACGACGGCCTCGGCGGCATCTACAAGGGCCTGGAGGCCCTGCCCGAGGGCGCCGAGATCAAGGCCTCCTTCGACGCCGAGCTCGCCGAGGGCCCGGAGCTGGCGATGGTCGACTCCGACAAGGGCATCACCAACCTGCACGTCCCGTCGGACGTCATCGTCGACGCCTCCATGCCGGCGATGATCCGCACCTCCGGCCACATGTGGGGCCCGGACGGCGAGGAGCACGACACCCTCGCGGTCCTGCCGGACAGCAGCTACGCGGGCGTCTACCAGGTCGTCGTCGACGACTGCCGCGCCCACGGCGCCTTCGACCCGTCCACCATGGGCTCGGTCCCGAACGTCGGCCTCATGGCGCAGAAGGCCGAGGAGTACGGCAGCCACGACAAGACCTTCGAGATCCCCACCACGGGCACGGTCCGCCTCGTCGACCAGGCCGGCAATGTCGTCCTGGAGCAGACCGTCTCGGCCGGCGACATCTTCCGCGCCTGCCAGACCAAGGACGCCCCGGTCCGCGACTGGGTGAAGCTCGCCGTCACCCGTGCCCGCGCCACCGGTGACCCGGCCGTGTTCTGGCTGGACGCGACCCGCGCGCACGACGCCCAGCTCATCACCAAGGTCGAGCAGTACCTGTCGGAGCACGACACCGAGGGCCTGGAGATCAAGATCCTCTCCCCGGTCGAGGCGACCAAGTTCTCCCTGGAGCGCATCCGCCAGGGCCTGAACACCATCTCGGTCACCGGCAACGTCCTGCGCGACTACCTGACCGACCTGTTCCCGATCCTCGAGCTGGGCACCAGCGCGAAGATGCTCTCGGTCGTCCCGCTGATGAACGGCGGCGGTCTGTTCGAGACGGGTGCCGGCGGCTCCGCGCCCAAGCACGTCCAGCAGCTGGTCAAGGAGAACTACCTGCGCTGGGACAGCCTGGGCGAGTTCTTCGCCCTCGCCGCCAGCTTCGAGCACCTGGCGCAGACCACGGGCAACGCCCGCGCCCAGATCCTCGCGGACACCCTGGACCGCGCCACGGCGACCTTCCTCAACGAGAACAAGTCGCCGACCCGCCGCGTAGGCGGCATCGACAACCGCGGCAGCCACTTCTACCTGGGCCTCTACTGGGCCCAGGAGCTGGCGAAGCAGACCGACGACGCGCAGCTCGCTGCCGCGTTCTCCGGCCTGGCCAAGACGCTGACCGAGCAGGAGCAGAACATCGTCGACGAGCTCGTCGCGGTGCAGGGCAAGCCGGCCGACATCGGCGGCTACTACCAGCCCGACGTGACCAAGGCGGTCGCCGTCATGCGCCCGTCCGCCACGCTCAACGAGGCGCTGGGCACCCTCGCCTGATCCTCACCGCGCACCGGGACCGCCCCGGCCGGACTTCCCGTCCGGCCGGGGCGGTTCGCCGTATGCGGCTGCCCGCCCGTGTCCCGGGGCGGGCGGCTCACGCAGGGGACTTGGGTGCGGGCCCGGCGCCGGCCGTCGTGATGCTGCCATGGACGGGGTGGACCGGGCCGCGGAATTTCGGTGACGGGCAGGCACGGTGGGGGACGGGCGGCGGCCCGGTACCTCCGTGCCGCCCCGTACCGCCCACCGGGCGGCCCCTCCGCTCGTCAGGGGCGGCGTCCGCCCTCCCCGGTGCCCGTCAGGGCATCGCGGACCCGTAGCCGCAGCCGGTCGTCCCCTCGGATGAGATGGGTCTCCAGACCGGTGCCGATCACACGCAGGTCGCCCTCCGCCAGTTCGGTCAGCGCGCCGAGGTGGCCGGGCGTCAGGGCGCCTGGGCCCAGGGCCTCCAGGGCGTCGCACACCTCCATCGGCGCAGCCCCGTTCCGCACGGACCCCAGCACGGCTCCGGCCAGCGCGCTGCGGTCCAGTGTCTCGGGCCCGGTCACGGCCACGAGGGCGAGCACGGCCACCGGGACCTGTTCCGGGTCGCCGAGCAGCTCCTCCAGACGGGCCACGAGCGGTCGCCCGGCCGGGCCGAGGAGTGCGGCCGTCCGCGCCGCGCGCATCGCGCTCCAGCGGAACCAGGGGGACCCGCCCGCCCGTACGAGGACCGACTCCAGCGCCGGTACGACGGTCTCCGCGTCCTGCGTGATCCGCCAGAGCGCGGAGGCGAGCGCCACGTCCGCGTCGAGCTCCGGCGAGGTGAGCCCGGCGCTCCCGCGACCGAGGGCCGCGCGCAGCGCCGGGACCGCCGCGGCGGCCGCCGCGCCCAGTTCACCCGCGGCCAGGGCCCCCTCGGTGATCTCGTGGGTCCCCCCGGTGAGCCGCTTCGCGAGCGCTTCCAGGAGCGCCGCGCTCTCGCCGATCAGCTCGTACAGCGCTCTCGCCACCACCAGTGCTCCGTCGCCGGCCGCCGCACGCAGCTCGGCGGCCGCGCGCTCCCGGGCCTCGGGCGGGCCCCCGACCGCGACCGCCGCGATGGCCGGCGCCGTCCACTGCGGCCCGCGCGGCAGCGTCGCGTACAGCTCGGGCAGCGCGGGGGCGGCGGGGGCGCCCCACTGCCGCAGCAGCCGCGTCAGCGGGGGAACCTCGCCGTCCTGGAGTCCGGTCCACGCCAACCGCGCCCGGACGGCGTCCAGGAGCTCCGCGTCGAACGGGAAGGGCGCGTCGGCCGGTGCCATGAGCCCGGCGGCCGCGTCGAGTGCCCTGGGGCTGCGCCCGAGGCCGCGGGCGAGGAGAGGAGCCGCCTGGGCGGGCGCGACGAGGACCAGCGCGGCGAGGGCCTGGTCCGCGAGATCGGCGTCGCCGGGGTCCGCCGCCGAGCGTCCGCTGCTCCCGTCGTGGTCATCGGCCGCGAGCACGGCGGCGGGACGGCCGGCTCCGGCCCCGAGCGCTCCGTCCCCGCCCCCTGTCGCCGTAGCGGCCAGCGCCGGGGCGGCCTCCGCGGCGAGCGGCCCCAGCTTCCCCAGGAGCGGCAGCACGTCCGGTACCGAAGCGGCGTCGGCCGTCGGCGCCAGCAAGGCGGGCAGCAGCCGCTCCGGGGCACTGCGGGAGACATGGCACGCACGGTCGGCGGCCCACAGGGCCTCGGCCCGCACCTCGGGCCGCGCGTCACGCACCGCGGCGTCGAGCAGCGCGCCCGCGGCGGCCCGGTCCGTGTCCGTGTCGCGGCGCAGCAGTTCCTCTGCGATCCAGGACAGCGGCTCCCCGCGGTCCAGGTCGAGCCGGTCGGCGGTCAGGGGGTCCAGGGGGAGCAGCGACACGGCGGCCTCGTGGTGCGCGCCGGTCCATGGCTGCCCGGCGTCCAGGCACGCGAAGACCGCGGCGATCCGCAGCCGCGCGGGCTGCCCCGCACCCAGCACCGTCCGTGCCGCCGCGGCGCCGGCCACCGGGTCCAGCCGGGTGAGAGCGCCCAGGAGTTCGGCCCGCACCACCGGTTCCGACTCCGCCTCCCAGCGGGCGCGCAGCGCGGGCAGCACCGCGTCGGCCTCGCGGGTGTGCGCCACCGCCCAGGCGGCGGCCCGGCGGGTCGCCGGATCGGTGTCGGAGAGCATCGGCAGCATCAGCGGGAGCTGCGCGGCGACCGCCGCGCGGATGGCTCCGGGGGCCACGCCGTAGGCGTCCTGGCTCCCGGCAATGCCGCCGAGCAGCGCCAGGACGTCGGCCGACCGGTGCCCGGCTGCGGCGATGCGCGCGAGGAAGGGGGCCACGTCGGCGCTTGCGGCGTACACGGTGCCCTGGTGCAGGACGCTGCCGTACAGCTCCGACAGCGCCTTCTCCGCGGCGGCCGCATCGCCTCCCGCGAGCGCCCGCAGGACACCGGGCAGATCCTCGGCGGTGCCGTAGGCGTGCGAGGCGTCGGCCCAGGGGTGTTCATCGAGACCTTCGAGGGCCTGTGCGAGTTCCATGGCCGGATCCTGGCAGGTGGGTCCGACAGTCAACTCCCCGGTCCGCCCGACCCCATCGGTCCCGGCCCCCTCCCTCGGAGCCGGCGCCGCTCCGGGCGGCAGAGGGTCCCTCACCGGGCGGTGGCTCGTGGCCGGTCCCCGGCGGGAGTGCCGGATGCCGGGGCGCTGCCCGTGCCGAGCCTTCGGCCGGAGTGACGGATGCGTGGGGTGCTGCCCGTGGCCGTCAGCTGTCGGCACCCCACCCCGGGACCGTCGGCAGCACCTTCTCCGCGACGCGGAGCACTGTCGCGTCGTCCGGCACCCCGCCGTCCGCGCGCCACAGGGTCACGTCGAAGGAGCCGCCGCTGTCCTTGGCGTCGCGGGCCACGGTGAGGGCGCGGGCCGGGACGCCCGGACCGCTGTCGGTGTCGCCCCCGTCGAGACGGAACCGGATGCTGACGGTGTGGTCCGGGTGCAGGACCGCCGGACGGCCCAGCAGCGTCCGCTGCCGCGCGCCGTCACCCAGGAGTCCGGCGGACCCGGCCACCGGAAGGCGGTCGTAGGTGGCCGACAGCGTCACGGTGTAGGTCTCGAACTCGACCCGTGCCGAGGGAGTGTCGATCTCCTTGCCGCCGGCCCACCTGACGGAACCACCGCTGCCACCGGCGGTCTTCACGGTCTCCGTCGGTGTGCCCAGCAGGTCGGCGAGGTCGGGGCGGTTCAGCGCCTCGCACAGTTGCGCCCCGGAGACGTGCCGGGGCGCCTTCCCGGGCTCCCTCGACCCCTTCTCGGGCTCCCCGCCCGAGCATGTGGCGGGAGACGGTGCGCTGTTCGGCGACTCCGTCTTCTGGACGGTCCACAGGCCGACGCCGAGTGCCGCCACCAGCGCCACGGCCGCGACGGCCTGTCCCCACGCGCCCGCGACCTTCGTGGGCGTGTCGATATCGTCTGCCATGTCCCCCACCTGCAGTGATCCCCCGATACGTGCCCGGGGACCCTAACCCGTGATCGTCGGGCGGACAAGCGAGATCGGCCGGTGGCGCCGGCCCCGGTCGGCGCGTCGGCCGCGTGTCCGTCAGTCCGTGCGCTGCAGGGCGAAGCTGTCCGCCAGGGTGTCGATCTGGGCGGCCAGCAGAGTGCCCCCGTCGTGGCCCATGCCCGTGAACTGTCCCGAGACCTCCAGGCCGACCGCCCCGTGCAACTGGCTCCAGACGAGGACGACTCCGGCCAGCGCGGCTCCCTCCTCGCCCGCGGGCACCTGCTCACGGGCCCACCCGGCGACGGCGCCGTCCGCGGCGGCCCACCGCTCCATCTGTTCCACCAGCGGACGCACCGCCGGCGTGGGATCGGCCGCCACGAAGCACGGCAGGAACGGGCCCAGTACGGCCCGCGCGCTGTCGAGCGTGTCCGACGGAGCGCTGTAACCGGGCACGGGCGTGCCCTCGATCAGCAGGTACCGGTGCGGCTGGGCCACCGCCCACGCGCGCGCGGCCGCCGCAAGGGCCCGCAGTCGCGCCCGCGGGGCGGTGTCCGCGGGCAGGTGCCCGGCCGCGGCCGCGACGGCATCCCCGAGATCTCCGTAAGCGTCGCGGATCAGATCGGTCAGCAGCGCGTCCCGGCTGTCGAAGTAGCGGTAGAGCGCGGGTCCCGACAGTCCGACCTCCTTGGCGATCCGGGACAGTGCCACGGCCGCCGTGCCGCCCTCCGCGAGCTGGCGCAGGGCGATCTCCTTGATCTCCGCGCGGGTCTGCTCGCGGTAGCGCGCCCTCGGGCCCAGTGAACTCGCGGTCACGGACGACTCCCTCTCTCGGTGTGCGACACACCTTAACGAAAGTCCGATCGACCCGCTCTTGCTAGAGGCATTCGAAAGAGTTACAGTCTCTAACTGTTGGGAATGCCGATAACGGTCGCTTCCGTGGAGGAGCGGCCTGCCCGAACCCGAGGAGACCGTCATGACCGCCGACACCACCCGCGCACCCCGCACCCTGCACGCCGTCCTCGGCTCCGGCCCTGCCGGCACCGCCCTCGCCCAGGAGCTGGCCCGCCGGGGACACGCCGTGCGACTGGTCGACCGCCGGGGTGACGGCCCCGCCGTCGAGGGCGTCGAGCGGTACGCCGCCGATGTCAGCACCGCCGAGGGAGCCCGCGCGGCCACCGCCGGCGCCACCGTGGTCCACCACTGCGTCAACGTCGCCTATCACCTCCAGGTGGAGGTGATGCCGCGCATCCAGGAGGCCGTTCTCGGTGCCGTGACCGACAGCGGTGCCCGCCTGGTCGTGCTCGACACCCTGTACCCGTACGGCGAGACCGGGGGAGCGGTGATGACGGAGGAGAGCCCCTGGAAGGCCACCAGCCGCAAGGGCCGGATGCGGGCCACGCTCGATCAGCGGTACCTCGACGCCCACCGTGAGGGCCGCGCCCGGGTGGTCCTCGGCCGCTCCGCCGACTTCGTCGGGCCCGGGGTGCTCAACTCCACCCTCGGTGCCGCGGTCTTCCCCGGCGCGCTCACCGGCGGGCAGGTGCTGGCCCTGGGTGACATCGACCTGCCCCACAGCTACTCCTGCATCACGGACGTGGCCTCGGGCCTGGCGACGCTCGGCGAACGCCCCGAGGGCGACGGTCGTGTGTGGCACCTGCCGACCGCGCCCGCCGTCAGCACGCGCGAGATCCACACCATGATCGAGGAGCGGGTGGGCCGCCCGCTGGACGTGATGCTCATGGCGGAGCCGCGCCCCGTCGGCCCCTTCGACGAGCAGTTCATGGCGGAGTACGCCGAGATGTTCTACCAGCACACCGAGGCGCAGATCATGGATTCCTCCGCCTTCGAACGCGCCTTCGGCGCGGAGCCCGCCCCGCTCGCGAAGACCCTCGACGCGACCCTGGCCTGGTACGGGGACTGGCTCGCCCGTGGCTGACGGTCCGGCGCCCCGTATGTCACGTCCGGGGCGTGACGGAGCGCTTCGGACGGCGGGGTGCGCCGTCCGTGGTGCTCGCGTCGGCCGCACGAGGGACGTCATTGCATAAAAGTGCAGCGCTGCGTATAGTCATGCCATCCAAGAGGAGGATTCCAACGTGGTACGCGCAGCAGTTGCAGGGGCGAGCGGATACGCGGGCGGCGAGTTGCTGCGCCTGCTCATCGCGCACCCCGAGGTCGAGATCGGTGCTCTGACCGGGAACAGCAACGCGGGTCAGCGCCTGGGCGCGCTCCAGCCGCATCTGCTGCCGCTCGCCGACCGTGTCCTGGAGCCGACGACGCCCGAGGCGCTCGCCGGACACGACGTCGTCTTCCTCGCCCTGCCGCACGGCCAGTCCGCCGCGGTCGCCGAGCAGCTCGGACCGGAGGTGCTGGTCGTCGACATGGGCGCGGACTTCCGGCTGACCGACGCCGCCGACTGGGAGAAGTTCTACGGCTCCGCGCACGCCGGTTCCTGGCCCTACGGCCTTCCCGAACTTCCGGGTGCCCGCGCAGCGCTGGAGGGGTCCAAGCGCATCGCGGTGCCCGGTTGCTACCCCACGGCCGTCTCACTCGCGCTGTTCCCGGCGTACGCGGCGGGCCTGGTCGAGTCCGAGGCCGTGATCGTCGCGGCATCCGGCACCTCGGGCGCGGGCAAGACGCCCAAGCCGCACCTGCTGGGCAGCGAGGTCATGGGCTCCGTCTCCCCGTACGGCGTCGGCGGGGTGCACCGGCACACGCCCGAGATGGTCCAGAACCTCAGCGCGGCCGCCGGTGAACCCGTCTCCGTCTCCTTCACGCCCACCCTCGTCCCGATGCCGCGCGGCATCCTCGCCACCTGCTCCGCCCGGGCGAAGGGCGGGGTCACGGCGGAGACTGTGAGGGCGGCGTACGAGAAGGCGTTCGTCGACGAGCCGTTCGTGCACCTGCTGCCCGAGGGGCAGTGGCCCGCCACCGCCTCCGTCCACGGCTCGAACGCCGCGCAGGTGCAGGTCGCCCTCGACGAGGGCGTCGGCCGCGTCATCGCGATCAGCGCCATCGACAACCTCACCAAGGGCACCGCGGGCGGCGCGGTGCAGAGCATGAATATCGCCCTGGGGCTCCCCGAGGGCACCGGGCTCCCGGCGACCGGGATCGCACCGTGAGCGACGCACGGGCAGCAGCCGGGCCGAGCACAACCACGACAGCCGCCGCCCCGCGTCACCGGGGCGGAGCAGCGGACAAGGAGACACAGTGAGCGTGACGGCAGCTAAGGGATTCACGGCGGCGGGCATCGCCGCCGGGATCAAGGAGAGCGGCGGCCCGGACCTGGCCCTCGTGGTCAACAACGGGCCCCGTCTGGCCGCCGCGGGCGTCTTCACCTCCAACCGCGTCAAGGCCGCTCCCGTCCTGTGGTCGGAGCAGGTCCTCAAGGGCGGTCTGGTGTCCGCCGTCGTCCTCAACTCCGGCGGGGCCAACGCCTGCACGGGCCCCAAGGGCTTCCAGGACACGCACGCCACCGCGGAGAAGGCCGCGGAAACCCTGGGGCTGAACGCCGGCGAGGTCGCCGTCGCGTCCACCGGACTGATCGGCGTCCTGCTCCCCATGGACAAGCTCCTCCCTGGCGTCGAGAAGGCCGCTCGGGAGCTGTCCGAGCACGGCGGCGAGAAGGCCGCGATCGCCATCAAGACCACCGACACCGTCCACAAGACGGCCGTCGCCACCGGGGGCGACACCTCCCGGCCGGAGGCCGGGGGAGGCTGGACCGTCGGCGGCATGGCCAAGGGCGCGGGCATGCTCGCCCCGGGCCTCGCCACCATGCTGGTCGTCCTCACCACCGACGCCGACGTGGACGGCGAGACCCTCGACCGGGCCCTGCGCGCAGCGACCGCGGTCACCTTCGACCGGGTCGACTCCGACGGCTGCATGTCCACCAACGACACCGTGCTGCTCCTCGCCTCCGGAGCCTCCGGGGTCACCCCCGAGTACGCGGAGTTCGCCGAGGCCGTGCGGAAGGTCTGCGACGACCTGGGCCGCCAGCTGATCGGCGACGCCGAGGGCGCCAGCAAGGACATCAAGGTCGAGGTGATCAACGCCGCGACCGAGGCGGACGCCGTCGAGGTGGGGCGCTCCATCGCCCGCAACAACCTCCTCAAGTGCGCGATCCACGGCGAGGACCCCAACTGGGGCCGGGTGCTCTCCGCCATCGGCACGACCTCCGCCGCCTTCGAGCCCGAACAGTTGAACGTCGCCATCAACGGCATCTGGGTCTGCAAGAACGGCTCGGTGGGCGAGGACCGCGACCTGGTCGACATGCGCTACCGCGAGGTCCACGTCGTCGCCGACCTCGCCGCGGGCGGCGAGACCGCGACGATCTGGACCAACGACCTCACCGCCGACTACGTCCACGAGAACAGCGCGTACAGCTCATGAGTACGACCAGGAAGCACACCGCCCTGCCCAAGGCCCAGACCCTCATCGAGGCGCTGCCCTGGCTGACCCGGCACCACGGCAGGACCGTCGTCATCAAGTTCGGCGGCAACGCCATGATCGACGACGACCTGAAGGCCGCCTTCGCGCAGGACGTGGTGTTCCTGCGACACGCCGGGCTGAAGCCCGTCGTGGTCCACGGCGGCGGCCCGCAGATCAGCGCCCAGCTCGACAGGCACGGCCTGGTCAGCGAGTTCAAGGCCGGGCTGCGGGTGACGACGCCGGAGGCCATGGACGTCGTCCGTATGGTGCTCGCCGGACAGGTCCAGCGTGAGCTCGTCGGTCTCCTCAACCAGCACGGCCCGCTCGCCGTCGGTCTCACCGGCGAGGACGCGCACACCATCACCGCGACCAAGCACCTGCCGCAGATCGACGGCGAGGCGGTCGACATCGGCCGGGTCGGCGAGATCACGGCCATCGACACCGGCGCAATCGAGGCGCTGCTGGAGGACGGCCGTATCCCCGTCGTCTCGTCGATCGCCCGGTCGGCCGACGACGGGCACGTCTACAACGTCAACGCGGACACCGCCGCCGCGGCCCTCGCCGCGGCCCTGAACGCCGAGACGCTGATGGTCCTCACCGACGTCGAAGGACTGTACGAGGACTGGCCGAACAGCGACGAGGTGATCAGCCGGCTCACCGCGAGCGAGCTGGAGAAGCTGCTGCCCGAGCTGGCCAGCGGCATGGTCCCGAAGATGCAGGGCTGCCTGTTCGCCGTGCGCAACGGCGTGCGGACCGCCCGCGTCATCGACGGCCGCGTCCAGCACTCGATCCTGCTGGAGATCTTCACGGACGAAGGCATCGGCACGATGGTCGTGCCGGACACGGAGGGGGAGTCGTGAGCAACCAGGACCTGACCCTGCGGTGGCAGGGCGCACTCATGGACAACTACGGCACCCCGCGGCTGCCGCTGGTCCGTGGCGAGGGCGCCAGGCTGTGGGACGCGGACGGCACGGAGTACCTGGACTTCGTCGGCGGGATCGCGGTGAACGCGCTGGGCCACGCCCACCCCGCGGTCGTGGAGGCCGTCAGCCGGCAGATCGCGTCCCTCGGCCATGTCTCCAACCTCTTCGTCGCCGAACCGCCCGTCGCCCTCGCCGAGCGCCTGCTCCACCTGTTCGGGCGCTCCGACGGCCGTGTCTTCTTCTGCAACTCCGGCGCCGAGGCCAACGAGGGCGCCTTCAAGATCGGACGCCTGACGGGCCGTACTCACATGGTGGCCACCCTGGGCGGCTTCCACGGACGGACCATGGGGGCCCTGGCCCTCACCGGTCAGCCCGGCAAGCAGGAGCCCTTCCTGCCCCTGCCCGGTGACGTCACGCACGTCCCGTACGGCGACGTCGAGGCGCTGCGGGCCGCGGTCACCACCGAGACCGCGCTGGTCGTCATCGAGCCGATCCAGGGCGAGAACGGTGTCGTCGTGCCGCCCCCGGGCTATCTGCGGGCGGCCCGTGAGATCACCGAGGCCACCGGCACGCTCCTGGTCCTCGACGAGGTGCAGACGGGAATCGGCCGCACCGGGCACTGGTTCGAGCACCAGGCCCACGACGGCGTCCGGCCCGACATCGTCACGCTCGCCAAGGGTCTCGGCGGCGGGCTGCCGCTCGGCGCGACCGTCGCCTTCGGCGCCGCTGCCGACCTGCTGAAGCCCGGCCACCACGGCACGACGTTCGGCGGCAACCCGGTCGCCTGTGCCGCGGGCCTGGCCGTCCTGGACACGATCGCCGCCGACGGGCTCCTGGAGAACGTCAAGCGCGCGGAGGAGCGGCTGCGCGACGGAATCCAGTCGCTCGGCCATCCGTTGATCGCCCATGTCCGGGGCTCGGGGCTGCTCCTGGGTATCGTGCTCACCGAGCCGCTCGCGCCCCAGGCGCAGCAGGCGGCTCAGGACGCCGGCCTCCTGGTGAACGCGCCCGCCCCCGATGTCGTACGGCTGATGCCGCCGCTCAACCTCCGCGACGACGAGGTGGACACCTTCCTCCGGGCGCTGCCCGGTGTCCTCGACGAGGTCAACGGGGACGGACGATCCGGAGAATGAGACGACGATGAGCCATGCGCAGGACAACGGGAACGGAGCCGGCGGACCCGCCGTGCCGCAGACCCGCACCGCTCGGCACCGCCGGATCGTGGACATCCTCAACCGGCAGCCGGTGCGCTCCCAGAGCCAGTTGGCGAAGCTGCTCGCCGACGACGGGCTGAGCGTCACCCAGGCGACGCTCTCCCGGGACCTGGACGAGCTCAACGCGGTGAAGATCCGCAACACCGACGGCGACCTCATCTACGCCGTGCCGAGCGAGGGCGGCTTCCGCACGCCGCGCGCCCCGCTCGGCGGGTCGGCCAAGGAAGAGCGGATGCGGCGCCTGTCCGGCGAGCTCCTGATCTCGGCGGAGGCCTCCGCCAACCTCGTCGTCCTGCGCACCCCGCCCGGCGCCGCGCAGTTCCTCGCCTCGGCCATCGACCAGGCCGAGCTCCACGACATCCTGGGCACCATCGCCGGCGACGACACGCTGCTGCTCATCAGCAGGGACCCCTCCGGAGGCCAGGCGCTGGCCGACCACCTGCTGAGGCTCGCGCAGAACGAGCACCCGTAGGGGGCGTCGGCGAAGTCGCGCCCTCAGGGGGGAGCCGGAAGGTCTCAGTACCGGGTCAGGGCCGTCGGCCCCGACTCCGTGCCGATGGCGATGTGCGGCTTCCTCTTCGGCTCGGCCCACGCCAGAATCGCCCGCATCGCGTCCTCCGGCACGGAGACACAACCCGCCGTCGCGCCCTTGCCGTTGACGTGCAGAAAGATCCCGGCGCCGCGCCCCCGCACCGGGCGGTCGTAGTTGAACCCGATGACGAGGGCGTAGGAGTACTGCGTGCCGTACGCGGCGAGGTGCTCGGACTCGCCGGCCCGGCAGTCGGCGGGCCGTGGTTCCGTCCAGCGGTTGTAGGAGCGGGAGTCGTTGTCCTGGCACCACCAGGAGTCGTCGTGCACCCGGCGGTACGCCACCGACGTCCCCGCGGGAGCGGCCCGGATGCCGAATCCGAACGGCAGGCCGAACAGCCCCGTCGGCGTCGTTTCGGTGCCCTGTTTCCGCGTGGCCCCTTC
Source organism: Streptomyces sp. NPDC002004 (assembly GCF_053593975.1). Taxonomy (NCBI): domain Bacteria; kingdom Bacillati; phylum Actinomycetota; class Actinomycetes; order Kitasatosporales; family Streptomycetaceae; genus Streptomyces; species Streptomyces sp. NPDC002004. The sequence continues at coordinate 213,035 of NZ_JBSFDP010000005.1, read as the reverse complement.
GGTGAGACCTTTCGCGCCGAAGCGGGCCGGTGCCGAACCCGCCTCCACCCACGCCCCGTTGCGCCGGTCCCACCAGGTGAGCGTCCCGGATGTCGCGGCGGGGCCGGCGGCCTGAGCGGTGATCAGCTGGCTGCCGCCCCCGGTGTCGGCCATCCGTGCGGGCAGCGGCGTCGCGCCCCCGGAGGGGCCGGTGCCGGGCGGTGCGGCACCGAGGACGAACAGGGCAGCGGACGCGAGGACGGCGAGACCGGGACGCATGCCTCAGAACGTACCCGGCGGCAACGGTAGCGGCAGACCGGGCAGTCCATCCAGGCTAGTGGCCACGTGCTCCTTCTTGGTGAAGTAGTCGTTCAGTGAGGAGTCGTCCTCGCGGGCGAACCGCTTGGCGTGCAGATCACGGTCCTCGTCGTAGGTCATGAAGGGCACCGCGTATCCGCAGGTGTCACGGATGAGTTCGGCATGCACCAGGATGACGGCGCGCAGTCCGTGCGGGGTGGGGTCCACGCCGGGAAAGTGCGTCAGCAGCGGCCCGAAGCGCGGGTCGTCGCGGAACACGGGTTCCCCGCGCCCGTGCACCCGGACGATGTTCGGCGGCCCCTGGAATGCGCACCACATGAGGGTGATGCGGCCGTTCTCGCGCAGATGGGCGACGGTCTCGGCGTTGCTGCCCGCGAAGTCCAGATACGCCACCGTCAGCTCGTCGACCACGGCGAACGAGCCGGAGATCCCCTTGGGCGAGAGGTTGACGGTGCCGTCACCCGAAAGTGGGGCGGTGGCCGTGAAGAAGAGGGGCTGTGCCTCGATGAAGGTGCGGAGCCGGCCGTCTATGCGCTCGTAGGTCTTTCCCATGTCTAACGATTATTGGGGAAAGGCATGGCCTCATGGTGCGGAATCCCCATGAAGATCGGACGGGCGTGCGAATGCGGCGCGTTTACGACCCCCCTGATGCGGACGACGGTGCCCGGGTCCTCGTGGACCGGCTCTGGCCGCGCGGGCTGTCGAAGGAGGCGGCGCGGCTCGACGCCTGGCTCAAGGACGTGTCCCCTTCGAACGAGCTGCGGAAGTGGTACGCGCACGATCCCGGGCGGCACGAGGAGTTCGTCGCCCGGTATCGCGCGGAGCTCACCGCTCCGGAGGCGGCGGCTGCCCTCGGCAGCCTCCGGGAGCTGGCGGCCGAGGGGCCGCTGACCCTGCTGACCTCGACGAAGGAGCTGCCGCTGAGCCATCTGCCGGTGATCGCCCGAGCCCTGGCGGAAGGGGGGTGACGCTCCCGGCCCGGTGGGGCGGTGGCCCGCGGCGGGCGGGGCGGGCGGGGCGCAGGGTCGGGACCTCCGTGGGTCCCGACCGGGGCCTCGGCGGCCGGGATCGCGGGGGACTCCGGCCGGGCGCGACGGGGATCTCCCCTCGGGGCTCCGCGGCCCCGGCGAGCGGGATTGACGAAACATGCAGTGCAATGCATACTCATGCATATCAAGCGAATGCACTGTGAGGAGAAACCCGTGACCGAGCGCGTCGTACTCGCCTACTCGGGCGGCCTGGACACCTCCGTCGCCATCGGCTGGATCGCCGAGGAGACGGGCGCCGAGGTCATCGCCGTTGCCGTGGACGTCGGCCAGGGCGGCGAGGACCTGGACGTCATCCGCAAGCGCGCGCTCGCCTGCGGTGCCGTCGAGGCGGAGGTCGCGGACGCCAAGGACGAGTTCGCCGAGGAGTACTGCCTCCCGGCGATCAAGGCCAACGCCCTCTACATGGACCGGTACCCGCTGGTCTCCGCGCTGTCCCGGCCGACGATCGTCAAGCACCTCGTCGCCGCCGCCAAGAAGCACGGCGCCGACACGGTCGCCCACGGCTGCACCGGCAAGGGCAACGACCAGGTCCGCTTCGAGGCCGGCATCGTCGCCCTCGCCCCCGACCTCAAGTGCATCGCGCCGGTCCGTGACTACGCGATGACCCGGGACAAGGCCATCGCCTTCTGCGAGGACAAGAACCTCCCGATCGCGACCACCAAGAAGTCCCCGTACTCCATCGACCAGAACGTCTTCGGGCGGGCCGTCGAGACCGGGTTCCTCGAGGACATCTGGAACGCGCCGATCGAGGACATCTACGAGTACACCCAGAACCCGGCCACGCCCCGCGAGCCCGACGAGGTGGTGATCACCTTCAAGGCGGGCGTCCCGGTCGCCATCGACGGCAAGCCCGTCACCGTCCTCCAGGCCATCCAGCAGCTCAACGAGCGCGCCGGAGCCCAGGGCATCGGCCGGATCGACATGGTCGAGGACCGGCTGGTCGGCATCAAGTCCCGCGAGGTGTACGAGGCGCCGGGCGCGATCGCGCTGATCACCGCCCACCAGGAGCTGGAGAGCGTCACCGTCGAGCGCGAGCTCGCCCGCTACAAGCGGCAGGTCGAGCAGCGCTGGGGCGAGCTCGTCTACGACGGCCTGTGGTTCTCGCCGCTCAAGCGTGCCCTGGAGGGCTTCATCAATGAGGCCAACCAGCACGTCACGGGCGACATCCGGATGACCCTGCAGGGCGGCCGTGCCGTCGTCACCGGCCGCAAGTCCGACGAGTCGCTGTACGACTTCAACCTCGCGACCTACGACACGGGCGACACGTTCGACCAGTCGAAGGCGCAGGGGTTCATCGAGATCTTCGGTCTGTCGTCGAAGATTGCGGCCAAGCGGGACCTGGCGTAAGCAGCATCGCGCACGCGACAGCCGCCTCCTCGCCGTACGCGGCGGGGAGGCGGCCGCACATCACCACCCCCTGAACAGAGCCAAGGAGCAAGTGAAGTGAGCAGCAACAGCGGTGACGTCCGGCTCTGGGGCGGCCGGTTCGCCGACGGACCCGCCGAGGCCCTGGCCAAGCTGTCCGTGTCCGTCCACTTCGACTGGCGCCTGGCGCCCTACGACATCGCGGGCTCCCGTGCCCACGCACGCGTGCTGCACAAGGCCGGGCTGCTCACGGCCGACGAGCTCTCCCGCATGCTGGAGGGGCTCGACCGGCTGGAGGCCGACGTCGCCGACGGCAGCTTCGTCGGCACCATCGCCGACGAGGACGTGCACACCGCGCTGGAGCGCGGCCTGCTGGAGCGGCTCGGCCCCGACCTCGGCGGCAAGCTGCGCGCCGGCCGGTCCCGCAACGACCAGGTGGCGACCCTCTTCCGGATGTACCTGCGTGACCACGCCCGGATCATCGGCGGCCTGATCGCCGACCTCCAGGCGGCCCTCATCGGTCTCGCCGAGGCCCACCCGGACGTCGCCATGCCCGGGCGTACGCACCTCCAGCACGCCCAGCCCGTGCTGTTCGCGCACCATGTGCTCGCCCATGTGCAGTCCCTGTCCCGGGATGCCGAGCGGCTGCGCCAGTGGGACGAGCGCACCGCGGTCTCGCCGTACGGCTCGGGAGCCCTGGCCGGTTCGTCGCTCGGCCTCGACCCGGAGGCGGTCGCCGAGGACCTCGGCTTCGAGCACGGCAGCGCCGGCAACTCCATCGACGGCACGGCGTCCCGCGACTTCGTCGCCGAGTTCGCGTTCATCACCGCGATGATCGGCGTGAACCTGTCGCGGATCGCCGAGGAGATCATCATCTGGAACACGAAGGAGTTCTCCTTCGTCACGCTCCACGACGCCTTCTCCACCGGTTCGTCGATCATGCCGCAGAAGAAGAACCCGGACATCGCCGAGCTCGCGCGCGGCAAGTCGGGCCGGCTGATCGGCAATCTGACCGGGCTCCTGGCGACCCTCAAGGCCCTGCCCCTGGCGTACAACCGGGACCTCCAGGAGGACAAGGAGCCGGTCTTCGACTCCTGCGACCAGCTGGAGGTCCTGCTCCCCGCCTTCACGGGCATGATGGCGACCCTCACGGTCAACCGGGAGCGCATGGAGGAGCTGGCCCCGGCCGGGTTCTCGCTGGCCACCGACATCGCCGAGTGGCTGGTCAAGCAGGGTGTGCCGTTCCGGGTGGCGCACGAGGTCGCGGGCGAGTGCGTCAAGGAGTGCGAGGCGCACGGCATCGAGCTGGACCAGCTCACCGACGAGCAGTTCGCCAAGATCTCGACCCATCTGACGCCCGAGGTCCGCACGGTCCTGAACGTCCCGGGCGCCCTCGCCGCGCGCAGCGGCCGCGGCGGCACCGCACCGTCGGCGGTGGCCGTACAGCTGGCCGAGGTCAAGGCCGACGTGGCGGCCCAGCAGGAATGGGCGAACGCCCGTAAGTAACCGGCGCCGCCCGCAGCGACGGGCACCGTCCGCCCCGAGGGGTGCGTCACCGGCAACGGCCGTGACGCACCCCTCGGTGTTTCCCGGGCCGCTTCACCGGCCCGGCCCTCCGGCCGTCAGCCGGCGGTCTCCGCCCAGTACGCGAGGGCCGAGAAATCGTCGTGGGTGAGGCCGACCCCCGGATGCACCCACCACAGCAGCGCCGACGAGGGATGATTCCGGGCCACCCACGCCTCGTCCTGCTCGGTGATCTCGTCGTCCACCCAGGCGAACGGCCGCCCCGCCGCGTACGCCACGACGTACTGCGTCTTCCAGAGAGTGCCCTCGGGCGCGGGGCCGTGGGTCTCCGGCCAGTCGATGTACGGCAGCCGGGGGAGCCCCAGCTGCGGGCCGATCCATTCGTTCGCCTCGTCCATCCAGGTGGAAGCCCACACCAGCTCGTACGCACGCGTCAGCTTGCGCAGCTCCGCCCCGTGGTCGCGATGGAGCAGCACGGGCAGGAACGGCGACCACTCCCAGCCGGCCGGATGCGTCAGATGGACGTCGTAGCCCTCCGGCGCCGGGCCGGCCAGCGCCAGATACGGGTTCACCGGCCCGTCTATGTCGATCAGCAGGAGGGGCTTCATGGGTTCAGCATCTCCCCGCGCATCCCCCCTGTGCCCGGCCCGGCCGGTCCCCTTCCGCGCACGTGACGGCCGGATGTCTGAGTCGTTGTTGTTTCTCATGAGACATTCATGTCTCACATGGGGTACTCTTGTCTCATGTCAGTCGATCGAGAACGGGTCCTGCGCGACGCCGGCGCCCTGCTCACCCGGAAGGCCACGGCCACCATGGACGAGGTCGCCAGGGCCGCCGGGATCAGCAGGGCCACCCTGCACCGGCTCTTCGCCGGCCGTGACGCACTGGTCAAGGCGCTCGAGGAGCTCGGGATCCAGGAATGCGAGGCGGCCCTGGACCGGGCGCGGCTGGACGAGGGCAGCGCCGAGGACGCGCTGCGCCGCCTGGTCGCCGAGGTCGAGTCCGCCGCCGGACTGCTGGCCTTCCTGGTCACCGAGAACCAGCTCTTCGAGGGCGAGACGCAGAACGAGGGCTGGGCCCGGCTCGACGCCCGGATCTCCGCGCTCTTCCGGCGCGGCCAGCAGAGCGGCGAGTTCCGCATCGACCTGAGCCCGGCCTGGCTGACCGAGGCGCTCTACGGCCTCGTCGGCTCGTGCGCCTGGGCCGTGATGGACGGCCGGGTGGCATCCAAGGATTTCCCATTCATGATCGTCGAGCTGATGCTCGGCGGCGCGCGAAGGCGAGAGTGAGACCATGACCAGCACTCAGCAGCGGACGGCAGTGGCGGAGGTGGTGGAGCGCAGGCCCGGCCGGTGGCTCGCCCTGTCCGTCCTCCTGCTCGCGGTGCTGCTGGTCACGGTGGACGCGACCGTGCTCGGCCTCGCGACGCCGTACATCAGCGAAGACCTCAGGCCCACGGGGACCCAGCTGCTGTGGATCGGCGACGTCTACTCGTTCGTGATCGCAGGTCTGCTCGTCTCGATGGGCAGCCTCGGCGACCGCATCGGCAGGAAGAAGCTGCTGCTCTGCGGTGCCACCGCCTTCGGGCTGGTGTCCGTGCTCAACGCCTATGCGTCGAACCCCGGGACGCTGATCCTCGCCCGGGCCCTGCTCGGTGTCGCGGGGGCCACGCTCATGCCGTCGACCCTGGCGCTCATCCGCAACCTGTTCCACGACCCGCGCGAGCGCAGCCTCGCCATCGGTGTCTGGGGCGCCATGGCCTCGGCAGGTGCCGCCGTCGGACCGATGGTCGGCGGTGTCCTGCTGGAGCACTTCTGGTGGGGTTCGGTCTTCCTCATCAACCTGCCCGTGATGGCGGTCCTCCTCGTCGTCGGCGTGCGGCTGCTGCCCGAGTCCAGGAACCCCGAGCCGGGCCCGTGGGACCTGATCAGCGTGGCGCTGTCCCTGATCGGCATGGTGTCGGTCGTGTACGCCGTCAAGGAGACGGCCGCGCACGGCCTGGGCTGGGAGGCCGCGGCCACCGCAGTGCTCGGCGTCGGCGCCCTGACGGGCTTCGTGCGCCGTCAGCTCACGCTGCGCACACCACTGCTGGACATGCGGCTGTTCCAGCACCGGGGCTTCTCCGGCGCGGTCCTCGCCGACCTGCTGACCATCCTCGGCCTCTCCGGCCTGGTCTTCTTCCTCTCGCAGTTCCTGCAACTCGTACAGGGGCGCGAGCCGTTCGAGGCGGGCCTCGCCGAAGTCCCCGCCGCCGTGGGCGCGGTGGTGGCGGGACTCATCGCGGGCCACACGGCACGGCGGTTCTCGGTGCGCGGCGTCGTATCGGCCGGCCTGGCGGCCATCGGCCTCGCCCTGGCCGCCCTCATGGCGCTGAGCCGGTCCACGGGCTACCCAGCGCTGTTCGCGGTGCTCCTCGTCGTCGGTGTCGGCGCCGGGTTCTCCTTCACGGTCACCGCGGACGTGATCCTGTCCAGCGTCCCCAAGGAGCAGGCCGGTGCGGCGTCGGCGGTCTCCGAGACCGCCTACGAACTCGGCGCCGCCCTCGGTATCGCCCTGCTGGGCTCCATGGTCATGGGCGTGTACCAGAACTTCCCGACGCCGTCGGGGACCCCCGCCGAGGCGGCCGCCCTGGCCCACGAGTCCCTGGGCGGTGCGGTGGAGTCGGCGGCGACGCTTCCCGGCCCTGGGGGCCACGCCCTGCTCACGGCGGCCCAGTCGGCCTTCGTGGAGGGCATGCGCTTCGCCTCGGGCGTCGGCGCGGCAGTCCTGCTGGCGACGGCGGTGGGCGCGTGGTACCTGCTGAGGGGCCAGAGGCTGCAGTAGCAGCAGGCCTCCACGCATGTGAGCCCCCGCGGGCAGTCCTGCCCGCGGGGGCTCATCCGGTCCTGGGGCCGGGGTGACCGGCCGGTGCGGTCATCCGCAGCGACACCCCGGCGCCGGTTCGGGCGCGGGGCGCTCCGGTGCTACGCGGCCTTTGCCTTCGTCGCGTACATGTCGACGTACTCCTGTCCCGACAGCTGCATGACCTCGGCCATCACCGAGTCGGTCACGGCCCGCAGCACATAGCGGTCGCGGTCCATGCCGTCGTACCGGGAGAACTCCATCGCCTCGCCGAACCGGACGGTCACCCGGCCGGGCCGCGGCATGCCCTTCCCGCCCGGCTGCAGCTTGTCCGTGCCGATCATCGCGAACGGCACCACCGGTGCCCCGGTCATGAGGGTCAGCCGGGCGATGCCCGTACGGCCCCGGTACAGCCGGCCGTCGGGCGACCGGGTGCCCTCGGGGTAGATCCCGAAGATCCGGCCCTCGTCGAGGACGCGACGCCCCGTCATCAGGGCGGCGACCCCACCGCGACCGCCGTCACGGTCGACCGGGATCATGCCGACGCCGGTGAAGAACCACGCCATCAGCCGCCCCTTGAAGCCCTTGCCGGTGACGTACTCGTCCTTGCCGATGAAGAACACCTGCCGGTCGCAGACCAGCGGAAGGATCATCGAGTCGATGAACGTGAGGTGGTTTCCGGCCAGAATGACGGGTCCCGTCCCGGGAATGTTCTCGGCGCCCTCGACCCGTGGCCGGAACATCAGGCGCATGATCGGTCCGAGCACTGCCTTGATGAGCGCGAAACGGGACAACGGGCCCTCCGGGGTCAAGGAAGTCTGTGCAGGTGAGGACGATACTCGCGCCGCCCCGTGCATCGCACACCGGGTTCACCCAGTGGTTACATGGTGTTGATCGGAAGTTGCGGTACGTCGCATCGCTGTCATCTAGCTATCACGTGACGGGCGGTCATGCGACATCATCCGTCGCACGACGGGCCACGATGCGCCGAACCGGCGCGTCGCGGCCGACGGCCATGCGGCATCTCCCGGCCGTTCCGGCCCGGGTATCCCTCCTGTCACCTCGGCCCGCCTACGATCGTTCTGCTTGGCAGGTACAGGGCGGGAATGGGAGGAGTGTCCATGGCCACGCAGGGGTCCGACGAGCAGGGGGCGCGCATGGTTCCGGGCCGGCGCGCGGTGCTGGGGGCCGCGGTCCTCGGTGCGGGCGGTACGGTGCTGGGAGCCCCCGGCGCGGCGAGCGCCGACCAGCGGCAGGCGACTGCCGGGCGGCACGGCGGGGGCTACCGGGACCTTCCCACGCCGACCGTCATCGGCCACCGCGGCGCCAGCGGCTACCGGCCCGAGCACACGCTCGGCTCCTACCAGCTGGCCCTGGACATGGGCGCCGACGTCATCGAGGCCGGCGACCTCGTGCCGACCAGGGACGGACACCTCGTCTGCCGTCACGAGCCCGAGATCGGCGGGACCACGGACGTCGCCGCGCACCCGGAGTTCGCCGACCGCAGGACCACCAAGACCCTCGACGGGGTTCCCACCACCGGCTGGTTCACGGAGGACTTCACGCTCGCCGAGCTGAAGACCCTGCGTGCCAAGGAGCGCATCCCGGGCAACCGCCCCCACAACACCCTCTACGACGGCCGCTGGGAGATCCCCACCTTCGAAGAGGTCCTGCGCTGGGCCGACGAACAGTCCAGGAAGCGCGGCAAGCAGGTCTGGATCTACCCCGAGACCAAGCACCCCACCTACTTCCGCAAGCTCGGACTCGGCCTGGAGGAGCGTCTCGCCAGGATCCTGCGCAGGTACGGCAAGGACCGCGGGAACTCGCCCGTCATCATCCAGTCCTTCGAGCCGACCAGCATCCAGCGGCTGAGCAAACTCGTCGACAATCCGCTCGTGGTGCTCCTGTCCACGGCAGGCAGCCGCCCCTGGGACTTCGTCGAGGCGAACGACCCGCGCACCGTGGCCGACCTCGTCAAGCCCGAAGGGCTCGCATGGCTCGCGTCGTTCGCCCAGGGCATCGGCCCCACGCTCGACCTGATCATCCCCAAGGACGCGAGCGGCAGGCTGACCACGCCGACCACGCTCGTCGACGACGCGCACGCCGCGGGCCTGATCCTGCACCCGTACACGATGCGCAACGAGAACACCTTCCTGCCGGCCGACTTCAGGAAGGGCACCGACCCGAACGCCTACGGCGACGCGTTCGGAGCCTTCCGGACGTACTTCGCCACCGGCATCGACGGCGTCTTCAGCGACAACGCGGACACGGCGCTCCTCGCCCGCGCCGACTTCCTCGACAACGGCTGAGCGGCCGCCCCCGTCGACCACCGCGGGGCCCGGGCCCGGTGCCGGACCGCGCACCGGGCGAAAGGGCGCGCCGGCCCCGACGGGCGTGCGACCGCGCGCCCGTTGGGAGGAGAACCCACGCCCGATGGGAGTAATCGACCGCCGCCCCGGCAACCCCCCGCCGGGGCGGCCGCGTCCCGCCGGGCATGAACCCCACTCGGACCGGACACCGACCGACCGCCCATGAACCCTCCGCGCACGTTCCGTCCGCCCACGAACCGGCCGCACAGGGGCCGGGCACAGAGGGACCGGACGTGCACGCACCACCGGCGCACGAACCGTCCGCACACGGACCGGCGGCGCGCGAGCCGTCCCCGAACGGGCCCACGGCTCACGGGCGGTCCCCGTACGGGCCGACGACGGCCTACGGGCCGACCGTGGACGATCTGGTGGGCGCCCTCCGTCCCCTGCTCACCGCCGAGGCCGCCGCCGAGGCGAGCGGGAGCGGCGCCGACCCCGGCGACCTCGAACAGGCCGTATGGCTGCGCCTGTTCGAACGGTTGCACGTGGACGACCCGCCGGCCGACCCGGAGCGCTGGCTGCGCAGGGCCGTCCGCTCGGAGGCGCGTCGCTGCCGCCGCACCACCCGGCGGGAACGGCCGTACCCGGTCGAGCCGGCCGCCGATACCCGCCATGGCCCGGAGCAGCTCGCCCTGACGGCCTGTCGGCGCCGCAGCCTGCACGCGGCCGTGCGCCGGCTGCCCGGCCGTTGCCCCCGTCTCCTGTCGGCACTTCTGTCACCGCAGGACCTCACCTACCGGGAAATCGCAGGAGAGTTGGGTATGTCACAGGGAAGTCTCGGGCCGGAACGTTCCCGTTGCCTGGGATGTCTGCGCAGAATGCTCGCGGCGGAGGTTGCAGCTCCTGAACCATGGGGAAAGGAGCGATAGACAACCGGTGGACGGGTGAGCGGGAGGCATGCGCACATGGGCATGAGCGTGACCATCTCAGCGGCGACCGACGAGGATGCCGAGCAGATCTTCAGGCTGCAGTACCTGTGCTTCCAGAGCGAGGCCGCTCTCTACGGGAACTACCGGATCGACCCGCTCGTCCAGACCCTCGACTCGGTCCGCGGCGAAGTCGCCTCGGACTGCGTGTTCGTGGCCCGGCTCGGCGACGAGGTCGTCGGCTCGGTGCGCGGATCCACGGACGCCGACGGCACCGCGGCCATCGGCAAGCTCTGCGTCCACCCCCGCCTGCAGGGCCACGGCATCGGAGCCCGCCTGCTGCGCGCCGCCGAGACGGCGCTGGGGAGCGAGCGCGGCGCCAAGAAGTTCCGGCTGCACACGGGGCACCGCAGCGAGGGCAACCTGCGCCTTTACCAGCGCGTCGGCTACGTGGCCGTGGGCAGCACGACCGGCGCGGACGGCGTCCGGTTGATCGTGCTGGAGAAAGAGGCCTCGGACCAGTCCTACGCGGCGACGGCCTGACCGGAGCCCTTGCGCCGGGGCGCTGACGGACCGGTTCGGCAAGGTCACGCCGGACCGGTGCGGCAAGGATCCGCCGGGCGGGTACGACCACGGCCCGACGGCGCAGGTGCCGACCGCGGTGCGGTGTCCATGACGGGCTTGGCGCCCGGGACGGCCCCGCCCCCGCACGAGGGCAGGGGCGCACGGCGCTCAGGCGGCGGGCGCCTCGCGCCGGGCACGGCGCAGCCACATCGTGGCGGTCACCGGAAGCAGTACCGGAATGAACAGATAGTCCCGCCCGTAGTACGACCAGACGGTGGCGTCCGGGAAGGCGGACGGCTCCACCAGCGTCCAGGTCCCCACGACCAGCACGCCCGCGAGCTCGGCGGCGCAGCAGACCAGCGCGGCCCTGCGGGCGGTCTCCCCGCCGCGCACGAGCGAGTACGTGATGAAGCCGTAGACGACGCCGGCGACCGCGGAGAGCGAGTACGCGAGGGGGGCGCGGTCGAAGTCCGTCGCGATCTGGAAGACGGAACGCGACACCGCGCCCACGACCATCACGCCGTACAGCCACACCAGCAGTGTGCCGGGGCCGCTGATCAGACGGGTGCGCTGCTGCTTCCCGGATGTCCCGGTGACCGTGTTCTCCTCGGCCGCCGTCATCTCAGCCTCCCCAGATGTCGTAGAGCCGTACTTCCAGCACGGCCAGCACCACACCGCCGGCCGCGGCGGTCACCGAGCCCCAGCGGGTGCGCTCGGCGAGCGACATGAATCCGGCCGCCGGGATGCACGCCGCGGCGCCCAGGAGATAGGCCACGAAGATCGTCGTGCCCTGGTCGGGCTTCTCGCCGCGCGTCAGCTGGACGACACCGACGACCAGCTGGACGACGGCGAGCAGGGACACCACGGCCATACCGATGAAGTGCCAGTCCTTGGTGGGCTGGTCGCGATAGGCGGCGAAGCCGCACCACGCGGCGAGCACGAGCGCGGCCAGGGAGGTCGCGACCGTCAGGGCATCAAGCATGCCCGCGAGCCTATTACGGTGCGAAAGGCCCGAGGTGCCCGGCCCCGTGGGACCAGGCAGGTCGTGGCCTTGGCCACACCGCGCGGTCCCCGGCCGCCGCATGAAGGGGCCCAGGGCCCGTGGGCGTCCACGGGTGTCCGCAATGCGGACAGCGATGTCGGGGTTCGAGCCGACGTCTGCTTTACTTGCCCGCATGACCACGACGAGCAGCCGCATCCTTGCGACCGAGGCGATCACGACGCCCGGTGCTCGTTGTATGTGTCGAATGTGCGCCTTCTGAGGGCCCCTGCACCGCCTGAGCCGCGCGCCCCGAAGCGACGGCCCCGCGCACACGCTTCTCCCGGTTCCCCGTGGTGGCGACTGATTCCGACCAGTTCCACCGCCTTGCGAGAGCCGTGCCGCGTTCCCGACCGAATGCCCCGTGCCCGGTGCTCACAAAGCGCCGTGCGCACTCGACAGTGACGGAAACCAACGTGATCACCACAACGGGCCTGACGAAGGTCTACCGTTCCCGTGCCCGGGAGGTCACCGCCCTGGACGGCGTCGACCTCCATGTACGCGAAGGCGAGGTGTACGGCGTCATCGGACAGAGCGGCGCCGGAAAGTCCTCGCTCATCCGCTGCGTCAACCTCCTGGAGCGCCCCACCGGCGGGACCGTGACCGTCGACGGCCAGGACCTGACCGCCCTCGCCGGACGCGGCCCGCGCGCCGGCAAGGCGCTGCGCGAGGCCCGCAGCCGCATCGGCATGGTCTTCCAGCACTTCAACCTGCTGTCCTCGCGCACCGTGCAGGACAACATCGAGCTGCCGCTGGAGATCCTCGGCAAGTCCGGGCAGGAACGTTCCCGCAAGGCACTCGAGCTCCTCGACCTGGTCGGTCTCGCCGACAAGGCCAAGGCCTACCCGGCCCAGCTCTCCGGCGGCCAGAAGCAGCGCGTCGGCATCGCCCGCGCCCTCGCCGGCGACCCCAAGGTCCTGCTCTCCGACGAGGCCACCAGCGCCCTCGACCCGGAGACCACCCGCTCCATCCTCCAGCTGCTGCGCGACCTCAACCGTCAGCTCGGTCTGACCGTCCTGCTCATCACGCACGAGATGGACGTCGTCAAGACCATCTGCGACTCGGCCGCCCTGATGGAGAAGGGCCGCATCGTCGAGTCCGGCACCGTCGCCGAACTGCTCGCCACGCCCGGCTCCGAGCTGGCCCGGTCGCTCTTCCCGGTCGGCGGCGAGGCGTCCGGCGACGACCGGACCGTGGTCGACGTGACCTTCCACGGCGAGGCGGCCACCCAGCCGGTCATCTCGCAGCTGTCGCGTACGTACAACATCGACATCTCGATCCTCGGCGCCGCCATGGACACCGTCGGGGGCAGGCAGGTCGGCCGGATGCGCATCGAACTGCCCGGCCGCTACGAGGAGAACGTCGTCCCCGTGGGCTTCCTGCGCGAACAGGGGCTCCAGGTCGACGTGCTCGGCCGTGAACAGGTGTCCGTGCTGGTGAAGGAAGGTGCCAAGTGACCTGGTCCGAGATGCAGCCCCTGCTGTCCCAGGCCAGTTGGGACACCCTCTACATGGTCGGCTGGTCGACGCTCATCGCCATAGTCGCCGGACTTCCGCTGGGCATCCTGCTCGTCCTCACGGCGAAGGACGGCCTGCTGCGCAACGGCCTGGTGAACAAGGTGCTCGGGCAGGTCGTGAACATCGGCCGCTCGATGCCCTTCATCATCCTGATGGTCGCGCTCATGACCTTCACGCGCTGGGTCACCGGCACCACCATCGGCCGCGAGGCCGCGATCGTCCCGCTCGCGATCGGCGCCATCCCCTTCTACGCCCGGCTCGTCGAGACCTCCGTGCGCGAGGTCGACGGCGGTCTCGTCGAGGCCGTCCAGGCCATGGGCGGCAGCACCTGGAAGGTCGTACGCAGCGTCCTCGTGCCCGAATCGCTGCCGTCCCTGATCTCCGGCGCCACCACCACGATCGTCGCCCTCATCGGCTACTCCGCGATGGCCGGCACCGTCGGCGCCGGAGGCCTCGGGGACATCGCCATCCGCTACGGCTACCAGCGCTTCGAGACCGGTCTTATGTGGATCACCGTGGCGATCCTCGCGGTCGTCATCTCCGTGATCCAGTTCGGTGGCGACTACACGGCCCGCGCGCTGCACCGCCGCGGCGGGGGCTCCGGATCCCCCCTGCTCTTCCGGCCGATCCGCGGCGTCCTCGCCGGCACCGTCGCCGCGGAGGCCTCCAAGACCAGCTGAACCACCCCGGCTCAGCCCGACCCACCCTGCTCATCCCCGCACACCCCCGCGGGGCTGCACCACCCTAGGAAAGGCACTTTTCGTGCGTAACACCGCCAAGATCACCACCGCCGTCCTCGCCGTCGGAGCCCTCGGCTTCGGGCTCACCGCCTGCAACGGCTCGGACTCCGGCAAGGCCGACGCGAGCAAGCCGCTGGTCGTCGCCGCGACCCCGACGCCGCAGGGCGAGATCCTCGACTACGTCAAGACCCACCTGGCGAAGAAGGCCGGTCTCGAGCTCGAGGTCAAGGAGTTCACCGACTACGTCACCCCGAACACGGCGGTCCAGCAGGGCGAGGTCGACGCCAACTACTTCCAGCACAAGCCGTACCTGGACGACTTCAACAAGAAGAACGGCACCGACATCGTGCCGGTCCCGAACGCGACGGTCCACCTGGAGCCGCTCGGGGTCTACTCGCAGCACGTCAAGAAGCTCGCGGACCTCAAGAAGGGCGCGACCGTCGCCCTGCCGAACGACACCACCAACGAGGCCCGCGCGCTGAAGCTGCTCGAGGCCAACGGCGTCATCAAGCTCAAGGCCGGCGTCGGCTACGACGCGACGCCCAAGGACATCGCGCAGAACCCGAAGAACATCCAGTTCAAGGAGCTCGAGGCCGCCCAGGTGCCGCGCTCCCTGCAGGACGTCGACGCCGCGGTGATCAACGGCAACTACGCCCTCGAGGCGAAGCTCAGCCCGGCCAAGGACGCCATCGCGGCCGAGACCGCCAAGGGCAACCCGTACGGCAACTTCCTTGCCGTGAAGAAGGGCAACGAGAACGACCCGCGCGTGAAGAAGCTCGCCAAGCTGCTCACCTCGCCCGAGGTCAAGAAGTTCATCGAGGACAAGTACAACGGCGCCGTCGTCCCGGCGTTCTGACCGACGGCGCGTCAGCCGCACTCCCGGGCCCGCGCGTTCGCCGCGGACCGTCGACGGAAGGCCGTGCATCGACCGCACCACGGGGTCCCCACCCTCACCAGGGGACCCCGTGGTGCGGTTTTGTGCTCCCATGCTGCATGCTGGGGCACTCACCAGACCTGACACCTCGAAGGTTTTTCGACGGCAACGGAGCGGCGCATGACGACCACCTTCCCCGACATCTCCATCAGCACGGAGCGGTTGGTGCTGCGCCCCTTCGAGGAGGCCGACGCGCCCGAGCTGGCCGAGATGATGAACGACGAGCTGGTCGCGACCTGGACAGCGGTGCCCCAGCCCTACACCGAGGCCGCGGCCCGCAACTGGATCACCGGGTATGCGCCGACCGAACGCTCGGCGGGACGCGGCCTCGACTTCGCCGTCACCGAGTTCCTCACGCAGCGCCTCGTCGGGGTCGTCCAGCTGAGCAACACCGACTGGCGGGTGCGCTCCACGGAGATCTCGTACATCGTCGCCCCCTGGGCCCGCGGCGAGGGCTACGCCTCCGAGGCGGCGCTCGCCGTCGCCCAGTGGCTGTTCAGCAGCCAGCGGTTCGAGCGCCTGGAACTGCGCACCGCGGCCGACAACACCGCGTCGCAGCAGGTCGCCCAGAAGATCGGCTGCGTCAGCGAGGGTGTGCTGCGCGGCGCCTGCATAGCCCGCGCCCGGACCGAGGACGGGGGCTGGGCCGACGTGCGTACCGACTTCATCGTGTGGAGCCTGCTCCCCGAGGACCTGGAAGGCGTCTCGGACCAGCTCGCCGACGCCGGCGGCTTCACCGCGTTCTCCGACTGGAGCTGACCCCCGACCGGGGGGGGCGCCCCTGCCCGCCACCGATCGCGCCGCCTGCGTCGCACACCGAGTGGGCTCGCCCCCGACGCCCACCGGCCGGTCCGACCGAGCCCCCCACCGGCACGGCCGACACCGCCGGTCACCGCCCGAGGCGCATCGTTCAGATCCAACGGGTACGCTCACGGTGCCCACCCGCCCGTCGACCACCGCCACGCTGCGCGAGAGCGCTCCACGCGCGCCGCTCGGGCCGTGGCTGCTGCGCTGTGCCCCCTGACGACCTGCGAAGACCTCCAGGAGACTGACGACGATGGCCGACCGGGTCACGGTGATCGGCTGGGACGGTTCGCCGCTCACCGAAGCGGCGCGCGCCGCGCTGGGTGCGGCCACCCTCGTGGCCGGCGCCGGGCACCATCTGGAACTCCCCGAGGTGCCGGCCGCCGCGGAGCGCATCCGGCTCGGGAGCGTGGGCCTCGCCGCCCGCCGCATCGCCGGGCACCGCGGCAGCGCCGTCGTCCTGGCCGACGGCGACCCGGGCTTCTTCGGTGTCGTGCGCACACTCCGCGCCCCCGAATTCGGCCTCGAGGTGGAAGTGGTGCCCGCGGTCTCCTCGGTGGCCGCCGCGTTCGCCCGCGCCGGGATGCCCTGGGACGACGCACGCGTCGTCGTCGCCCACGGCCGCACCCTGCGCCGCGCCGTCAACGTCTGCCGCGCCCACGCCAAGGTCGCCGTCCTCACCTCGCCCGGCGCCGGGCCCGCCGAGCTCGGACTGCTCCTCGAGGGAGTGCACCGCACCTTCGTCATCTGCGAGGCCCTCGGCACCGACCGTGAGCAGGTGACCGTCGTCACCTCGGACAAGGCGGCCGACCACACCTGGCGCGACCCGAACCTCGTCATCGTCATCGGCGGGGGCTCCGGGCCCGCGTCCGACGGCGGAAGCTGGCTCGCGGGGGGCGAGACGAGCCAGGGCCCCCGCGGCTGGGCCCTGCCCGCCGCCGCGTACGGCGCCGAGCCGCGCGAGTCCGAGACCGACCTGCTGCGCGCCGCGCAACTCGCCCGCCTCGGGCCCCGCGTGGGCGACCTCGTCTGGGACATCGGCTGCGGCGGCGGGGCCTTCTCCGTCGAGGCCGGCCGCTTCGGCGCCGCAGTCATCGCCGTCGACCTCGACGCGGACGCCTGCGCCCGCACCATGGCCGCCGCCCGCGGCTACGGCGTCCAGCTCCAGGTCGTGCACGGCACCGCCCCGCACGTCCTGGAGGACCTGCCCGAACCCGACGTCGTGCGCGTCGGGGGAGGAGGAGCGCCCGTCGTCTCGGCGGTCGCCGACCGCAGGCCGGAGCGCATCGTCACGCACGCCGCGACGCGCGACGATGCCGAACTCATCGGCCGGGACCTGACGGAGCACGGCTACGAGGTGGCCTGCGCACTTCTGCAGTCCGTGGAGCTCGACACCCGGGCCTGGTCGGAGAAGGAACGGACCGTCGGATTCCTGCTCTCCGCGCAGCTCCCCGACCGCGCCCCGTGATCGGTACGCGAAGGCACGCGCGGTAGGCTGGCCGATCGTTGTACCGCAGCCGGGTATGCCGGAGCTTCGTCACTCGATGAGTCCTTAGATGTCCGGAGAACACGCCCGTTCCGGGGCGGATGTGGTACGGCAGAACCGGAGGACGCGCAACGTGGCGCAGTCCACAGCGGGCCGTCGCGGAATCAGGGTGCCGTGACACCGGACCGACCGGGACAATGCCTGTTGAGGCCTGTGTCGCCGGTCCGTTCGTGCCGCACGGCGCGCCCGCTCGTTCTTCATGACGGGCGGTCGGTGCGCCGCTCCGGGCACAGGGACCTCTCCGGCCGATGGCCGGGAGCGGTCGAAGAAGCACTAAACCGATGGGCGAGGGGTACGCATGACCGACACCGGCCAGGTCCCGGGCGAGGGACTGCCGGAGAACGCAGGCGAGGGGGTACCTCCCGGGCCCGTCGAGGGCTCGGGGGCGCAGCAGCCGGGCGTCCAGGCACCCGGTGCGTACACCTACCTCGAGCCCTCCGCGACGCCCACCGAGGAAGACGACCTGCTGTTGATGCCGGGCGCCCAGGGCGCATGGACCGAAGGTCCGGGCCCGCACGAGACGGCCGGCCGTGACACCGGGTCCGTCGAACTCGGCGGCGGACAGGCGCACGTGCCGCCGCACGCCCAGAACCCCGGCCCCGCCCGTCGTCCGCTGCACCTCGGCCCGCCCCTGCCGGACGGGGCGTCCAGCCCCGTACGCTCCCTCGCCGACCGTGGCCCCGCCCGCCCCGCGAGCACCCCTGCGCCCGGCCCCGAGTACTTCGACGCGGCTCCGGGAACCCCCTGGGGCACAGCGGATGAGACCGCCCCCGTGACCCCGGTCCAGGACCGGGCCGGGCAGGGCCCCGGGCTGGACGGTGTGCCGCCCGTGACCCCCGAGTCCGCCGCCCAGCACGTGATCGCTCGCGTTGCCGGGATTGCGTCGGACGGAGCCGTTCCGCCCGTGCCCGAAGGGGCCTTCGTGCCCGGCGCCGAGGGCGCCGCACAGGCACCGCAGCAGGGCGACGCCTCCGGGCAGTTCCCGGTCGGCGGTGCCGCGCAGGTTCCGCAGGCCGCCGACGTGTCCGGGCAGTTCCCGGCCGCGGGCGCCGCCGCGCAGCCGCAGACCCCGGACGCGGGCCCGACGCCCCACGTCCCCGAGGGCACCGCGCCCACCGCGGACGAGGCCGGAGTACCGGTTCAGCAGACGCCCGCCGACCTGCCGCTCGCCGGCGAGACCCGACCGGTGTCCGTCTCGCCGGACGCCCCGGGCGTGGGCGACGCCGTGCCGGCGCAGGCCGGCGCCGAGGCTCCGTCGGCGCAGACCGCGGAAGCCGCTGTGCCCCCGCACGCCGCCGCCCCGCCCGAGGGACTTCCCGTCACCGAGCAGGCCGAGGCCCCGCATGCAGCCGACGCCGCTCCGCAGGACCAGGCAGTCGACGCCCTGCAGGCCGAGGCCGCCGACACCGAGCAGACCCGGGGCCAGGCCGTGGACGCGGCCGGCGCCGCGCAGCAGCCCCCGAGCGTGGACGAGGCCGGAGCCACGCAGGCCGTGGAGGGCGTCGAGCCCGCCGGGGCCCTCGACGAGGCGCCGCTCCCGGACACCGCCGCTGCCGAGCCGGAGGCCGTCGCCGGCTCCCTGACCGCTCCGGCAGCGGAGGCAGCCGCTCCTGCCCAGGCCCCCGAAGCGGCGCAGACCCCGCCCCCCGTGGCGGAGCCGCAGGTTCAGCAGTCCGCGCCCGCCGAGGCACATCCGCAGGTCGTCGGTGAGGCCGCGTCGCAGACCGGCGAAGCCGTGGTCCATCCCCAGGCCGTCGCCCCCGAGTACCAGCCTGTGCCGGTCGGTGTCGCCCACACGGTGGCCGCGTCCGGCCCGGCGTTCGTCGACGGCGCCGCGTCGTACGAACCCGTCGCGGCCCAGCCCGAGTTCACCGCCGTACCGCCGCACGCCGCGCCCCGGGCCGACGGCGCGGTGGGCATGGCACCGGAGGCCCACACCCTGGGCAGGTTCGTGCCCGTCGAGGGCTTCGTGCCGACCACCCCGCACCTCGCCCCGACGCCCCCGCACGCCCTGAGGCTGCCGAACGAGGGCGACGCCATGGTCCCGGACGCACCGCAGGACGCCGTCGTGCCCGAGGCGCAGCCCGAACAGGGCCTGCCCCTCGCACCGGACAGCACCCCGGCCGCGGGCACCCCGGCCGCGGACGACGTGGCACCGGGCGCCGCGGCCACCGCCGCGCCGGCCGACCTGCCCGCGCCCGCCGCGCCGGGCGACGCCCCGCTCGGTACCGCACCCGCCGACCAGGGCCCGCCGACGCCCGAGGCCGCGCACGGCGACGCCTCCCTCGATGCGGCCCCGGCCGAGGCCGTGACCGCCCCGGTCGCCCAGGAGGCCCCGGCCACCCCGGAAGCCCCGGTCGCCGCTCCGGACCAGGATCCAGGGGCGCCCGCCCCGGCTCCCGAGCAGGAGATCCCCGCACGGGCCGAGCAGGAGATCCCCGTACGGGCCGAGCAGGGGCTCCCCGCACCGGAGCCGACCGCTGCCGCCCCGGCCCCCGAGCCGGAGGCCGCCGTCACCGTGCCCGCGCCCCGTGACGGCGACGACCCGGCGCCCGCCGCCGGCGGGACCGAGGCCGAGGAGCCCGAGCCCGTCCTCGCCCAGGACGCCGAGAGCCTCACCACCCAGGAAGCCGACGACGATGACGCCCCGGAGGTGCTCGTGACCGCGCAGGACGCCCCCGCCGAACCCGTCGGCACCCCCGCCCCGGGCTACGCCGACGCGGAACGCGAGGCCGTTCTGCGCGTGATGCGCGAACGCCGCGACATCCGCAACGGCTTCCGCGACGACCCCATCCCGCACGAGGTGCTGCTCCGCGTCCTGGAGGCCGCGCACACCGCGCCGTCCGTCGGCCACTCGCAGCCCTGGGACTTCGTCGTCATCCGCTCCGCCGAGACCCGCCGCACCATGCACGAGCTGGCGATGCGCCAGCGGGACGCCTACGCCAAGTCGCTTCCCAAGGGCCGCGCGAAGCAGTTCAAGGAACTGAAGATCGAGGCCATCCTCGACACCCCGGTGAACATCGTCGTCACCGCCGACCCGACCCGTGGCGGCCGGCACACCCTCGGCCGCCACACCCAGCCGCAGATGGCCCCGTACTCCTCGGCCCTCGCCGTCGAGAACCTGTGGCTCGCCGCCCGCGCCGAAGGCCTCGGCGTCGGCTGGGTCAGCTTCTTCGACGAGCGTGAGATGGTCCGCTCGCTCGGTCTTCCCGAGCACCTGGAGGTCGTCGCCTACCTCTGCGTGGGATACGTCGACGAGTTCCCGGACGAGCCCGAGCTGATGCAGGCCGGCTGGTCCAAGCGGCGCCCGCTGTCCTGGGTCGTCCACGAGGAGACGTATGGCCGCCGTGCCCTGCCCGGCGAGGAGCCGCACGACCTGCTCGCCGAGACGGTCGCCGGGATCCGTCCGCTCGACGCCAAGGCGCTCGGCGAGGCCTGGGAGCGCCAGAAGCGCATGACCAAGCCGGCCGGCGCGCTCGGCATGCTGGAGATCATCTCCGCGCAGCTGTGCGGCCTGTCCCGGATGTGCCCGCCGCCGATCCCGGAGCCCGCGGCCGTCGCGATCTTCGCGGGCGACCACGGGGTGCACGCCCAGGGCGTCACCCCCTGGCCGCAGGAGGTCACCGGCCAGATGGTCGCCAACTTCCTCGGCGGCGGCGCGGTCTGCAACGCGTTCGCCAACCAGGTGGGAGCCGAGGTCTGCGTCATCGACGTGGGCGTCGCCTCCGACCTGCCCTCCACCCCCGGTCTGCTGCCCCGCAAGGTCCGCGCGGGGACGAACGACATGACGACGGGGCCCGCCCTGACCCGCGAAGAGGTCAAGGCCGCCATCGAGGTCGGCATCGAGACGGCCCGGGACCTGGTCGCGGCCGGCAACAAGGCGCTCCTCACCGGTGAGATGGGCATCGCCAACACCACGGCGTCCGCCGCCCTGATCTCCGTCTTCACGGGCACGGACCCGTCCGAGGTGACGGGCCGCGGCACCGGCATCAACGACGAGACGCTGGCCCGCAAGACCGAGGTGGTGCGCCGCGCCATCGAGCTCCACCAGCCGGACCCGGCCGATCCCATCGGTGTGCTGGCCGCGTTCGGCGGCCTGGAACACGCCGCCATGGTCGGCCTGTTGCTGGGCGGTGCCTCCCTGCGCACCCCGGTCATCCTCGACGGCGTCAGCGCCGGCGCGGCCGCCCTGGTCGCCCGGGCCATCGCCCCCGAGGTGCTCGCCGCCTGCATCGCCGGTCACCGCAGCGCCGAGCCCGGTCACGTGGCCGCTCTCAAGAAGCTGGGCCTGCGCCCCCTCGTCGATCTCGACCTCCGCCTCGGCGAAGGCACCGGTGCGCTCCTCGCCCTGCCGATCGTGCAGAGCGCGGCGCGGGCCATGCACGAGGTGGCGACCTTCGACTCGGCGGGCGTCACCGAGAAGTAGAGGCCCCGGCGCGACCGCACGGCCGGCGTCCGGTACCCCGGTTTCGGTCAGGGGTGGGACGGGGGAGAAGACCCCCGCCCCACCCCGGCCGTATCGTTGACCCGCATCCTTGAACACGCACGTCAGGGCAGCTCCAACGCCGCAGCGCCCACTCGCATGAGGAGCCGCACCTTCATGGCCGAACACTCGCAGCGCCCCGCTTCCGCGGGCGCCACGCCGCACGCCGCACATCCCGCCTATCCCGTGGGCCTGCGTCTGGCCGGCCGCCGCGTCGTCGTGCTCGGCGGCGGCCAGGTGGCCCAGCGACGGCTGCCTGCACTGATCGCGGCAGGCGCGGACGTCCTGCTCCTGTCGCCTTCGGCGACCCCGTCCGTCGAGGCGATGGCGACCGCGGGTGAGATCACCTGGGAGCAGCGGCCCTACCGGGCCGGCGATCTCGCCGACGCCTGGTACGCCCTGATCGCCACCGACGACCCGGCCGCGAACGCGGCGGCCTCCGCCGAGGCCGAGGCGCACCGCGTCTGGTGCGTCCGCTCCGACGACGCCGATGCCGCCACCGCCTGGACCCCGGCGACCGGCCACAGCGAGGGCGTCACCGTCGCGGTGCTGACCACGGACGTGCAGGGCCGCGACCCGCGCCACACCGCCGCCATCCGGGACGCCGTGGTCGAGGGCCTGCGCGACGGCACCCTCGTGGCCCCCCACCACCGCACCCGCACCGCGGGCGTCGCGCTCGTCGGCGGAGGCCCCGGCGACCCCGACCTGATCACGGTCCGCGGCCGTCGGCTGCTCGCCGAGGCCGACGTGGTCATCGCCGACCGGCTGGGCCCGCGCGACCTGCTCGCCGAACTCCCGCCGCACGTCGAGGTCATCGACGCGGCGAAGATCCCGTACGGCCGGTTCATGGCGCAGGAAGCCATCAACAACGCGCTGATCGAGCATGCGAAGGCGGGCAAGTCGGTGGTCCGCCTCAAGGGCGGCGACCCCTTCGTCTTCGGCCGCGGTATGGAGGAGGCCCAGGCACTCACGGAGGCCGGGATCCCGTACACCGTGGTCCCCGGCATCTCCAGCTCGATCTCGGTCCCCGGCGCCGCGGGCATCCCGGTCACGCACCGGGGTGTCGCCCATGAGTTCACCGTGGTCAGCGGCCATGTGGCACCCGACGACGAGCGGTCCCTGGTGGACTGGGCCGCGCTGGCCGAGCTGCGCGGCACCCTCGTGGTCCTGATGGGCGTCGACAAGATCGGGGCGATCGCCCGGACGCTGATCGAGCACGGCAAGTCCGGGGACACCCCCGTGGCCCTGGTCCAGGAGGGCACCACCGCGGCGCAGCGCCGGGTCGACGCGACCCTGGCGACCGTCGAGGAGACGGTCCGTGCCGAGGAGGTGAAGCCGCCCGCCGTCATCGTCATCGGCGAGGTGGTCACCGTGGGCCCGGACCCGGCTCCCGCCCCGCCCACTCCCGGTGACGCCGATGACCCGGCGTAACCACGGGTAACCCAGCTCGTTCCAGCCGTTGGCACCACACCCAGGACAAGGCAGTATCACCCTGTGGCCGATCTCATCACCATCGACGACCCCGACGACCCGCGCCTGCGCGACTACACGGGTCTGACCGACGTCGAGCTGCGGCGCAAGCGCGAGCCCGCCGAGGGACTGTTCATCGCCGAGGGCGAAAAGGTCATCAGGCGCGCCAAGCAGACCGGGTACGAGATGCGCTCGATGCTGCTCTCGTCCAAGTGGGTCGACGTCATGCGCGACGTCATCGACGAGGTGCCCGCACCGGTGTACGCGGTCACCCCGGATCTCGCCGAGCGCGTGACCGGCTATCACGTGCACCGCGGAGCCCTCGCCTCCATGTCGCGCAAGCCGCTGCCCGCGGCCGGCGAGCTCCTGAAGACCGCGCGCCGGGTGGTCGTGATGGAGGCGGTCAACGACCACACCAACATCGGCGCGATCTTCCGCTCGGCCGCGGCGCTCGGCCTGGACGCGGTGCTGCTCTCACCGGACTGCGCCGACCCGCTCTACCGCCGCTCCGTGAAGGTCTCCATGGGCGCCGTCTTCTCCGTTCCGTACGCGCGCCTGGAATCCTGGCCGAAGGGGCTGGAGGGCGTACGCGAGGCGGGCTTCGCGCTGCTTGCGCTCACCCCCGACGAGAAGGCGAAGACCCTCGACGAGACCGCGCCCCACCGTATGGACCGCGTCGCACTGATGCTCGGCGCGGAGGGCGACGGCCTGTCCCGGCAGGCTCTCGTCGCCGCCGACGAATGGGTCCGCATCCCGATGGCCCACGGCGTCGACTCGCTCAATGTGGGCGCCGCCGCAGCCGTCGCCTTCTACGCGGTCACGGCGGGCCGGCCTCAGGTCTAGGGGGCGTCTTGCCGATCATGCCGGGCTTGCGGGGCTTGGCACGCACATCTGCGGCGTTGTCGTCGGTCGCCGACTCCCCCACGCTCGGCTGCGCTCGCGCGGGGGGACCCCCATCGCGTCGACTCCCTCCTCCGCCTTGCAGCTGCGCTCGGCATCCGGAGGATGAATCGAAGAGCCGAGGCGGAGAGAGCGAAGCGAACGCAGCGCACCAGGCCCCGCTCCCTGATCCGGCCCGATCGACAAGACACCCCCTAGGGGGTCGGTCCCGGCGCGGACCGCTGCGAACAGGCCGATGCGGGCGACGAGCAGAGGGGCGATCCGGGCTGCGACAGGGCCGGTCCTGGCTGTGGCCGGCCGCTCCCGGGGGTGACCGGCGGCGGGTGGGAACACGCCGGACAGGCCGGGGTCGACTCCGTTCCGGCAGCCGACTCCTCCTGGCCGCCTGACGACGGGACCCTCCGGGTCGACGTCGGTGGCGGAGCGGTCCGCCCGTTACGCGAGGCGTCCCGACGGCGAGAGGTCCCGACCGACGGCCGGAGCGACCGCACCGTCGAACGGGGCCGGCGCGGACCCCGCCCTTCCGCCGAGCCCTCGGGCCGGCCCCTGACACCCCTGCGCCGCGGCGATGCCGAGGGCGACCAGGAGCGTCACCACCACGAAGACGAACAGCCGCTGCCGCAGCAGGCGCGGATTCGCGGGCCGCCGCCCCGCCCCCGTGCGCCCGGTACCCGTCGTCCGCGGCGCCGGGCGCCCGGCGCCGCTGCGCGGACCGGTCCGGGGGCCGGACCGTGTGTCGCGCGACCCGGTGGAGCGCAACCCGGGCCGGGAGCCGGAGGGCCGCGGAGGGCGGACGGCTTCGGCGTCCGCGTGCGGCGGGGGAGTGCCCTGCGCACGGCGCTGGGTGCGCTGCTCCGCGTAGCTCTCCGCGAGCCGGCCCGTCGGCCGGTCCGCGTCGCCGCGCGGCGCGGGCGGCCGCGGGTCGGCCAGACCCTGCGACTCGCGCGCAGCGATCTCCTTGAGGCGGAGGGAGAGTTGGAGCGTGCTCGGCCGCTCGTCGGGGTCCTTGGCGAGGCACGCCCGCAGCAGCGGAGCCAGGGCGTCCGGTACGCCGTGCAGCTGTGGCTCCTCATGGACCACGCGGTACAGCATCACCTCGGAACTGCCGTGCCCGAAGGGTGAATCCGCGGTGGCCGCGTACGCCAGTGTGGCGCCCAGCGCGAACACGTCCGTCGCCGGCGTCACGGTGGCCCCGCGCACCTGCTCGGGCGCCAGGAAACCGGGGGAGCCGACCGCCGTACCGACGTGCGTCAGCGTGGATGCCCCGGTCGCCCAGGCGATGCCGAAGTCGATGATCCGCGGCCCCTTCGGGGACAGCAGGATGTTCGACGGCTTGAGGTCCCGGTGCACGACACCGGCCTCGTGCACCGCGACCAGCCCTTCCGACAGTGCGGCGCCGACGGCGGCGACGTCGGCGGCCGACAGCGGTCCCTCCTCGGCGACCTTGTCGTGGAGGGAGGGCCCCGGAACGTACTGCGTGGCGAACCACGGCCGGTCCGCCTCCAGGTCGGCCGCGACGAGCCGCGCGGTGCAGCCCCCACGGATCCTGCGGGCCGCGGACACCTCGCGCGCGAAACGCGACCGGAACTCCTGGTCCTCCGCCAGGTCCGGCCGGATCACTTTGAGCGCGACCCGCTGGCCACGACGGTCGGAGCCGAGGTAGACCACACCCATCCCGCCCGCGCCGAGCCGTCGGTGAAGCCTGAACGAGCCGACGACACGCGGGTCCTCGCGCCTCAGGCGCATCATCGCCATGTTCATCCCCGCTGCCCGGTCCTGCTGACGAGCCACAGCTTACGTTTCCACGGCCGGGAGCGCGCAGAGGCCGCGCCCTCGTGGGCCCATCGATTGTCAGTGCCGGGTACGGAAATTGAAAAGTGGTCAGGGGGCGGGCGAGCGGGGCGCGTTCGCAGCGGTGCCCCCTCCAACCTCCCTCAGGGGCAAGGGGATTGGATCGATGCCGGATGACCGCCTCCGGACGGCCGTGCCCCGCGGGCGGGCGGCTCGGACGCACCGGGTGGTGGCCCGTCGTGCGCGCGGCCGGACGCGGACGGCGGTACGCGGGGGACAGGCGGAAGTGATCGAAGTCACGTTGCGTGGGCGGCGTCCGCACCCTCCCCGGGCGGAGAGAAGGCGCGCGGGGTGTAGGGCCGGGTTAACGCGAACGGAGTACCGGGCACCGCGCGTGGGGCGGCTCCCTGCCTCGTGGGTGGTGACGCCGAGGATGCGGCGGCACGAGTCGACCCCTCCGGGAGGACCCCGATGCGTGGGCCGTCGTCTCCACCCAGGGGAGTAGGCCGACGTGCTCCGCTCATCCTCCGGGAGGCCCGGCAAGCGGTACGAGGGCATGACGACCGGTGCGCCGCCCAGGCCTAGATTCGAGGTCAAGCGGCGGGTGCAGCACTCGTCCCCCGAGGTCCGACACCCGCCGCTGTTCGGAACACGACGTTCCACCGAGATTTCGGTCAGGAGAGGGACCATGGCGGACACGGCACCGCGGACGGTGATCCGCACGCACGGGCGCAGGGCGTACGCCTCGTTCGGTGCCCGCCGGTCCGGCACCCGCCACCCCCTGGTGGCCACGGTGATGGTCCTCCCCCTGGCGGCCCTGCTCGTAGTCGCCTTCGGCGGCTGGGACGCAGTGGTCACACAAGCGTCGTCCGTGGGCGTGATGCTGGGGCGCTGAGCGGCGCCCCAGGCCCGGGAGAGCGGCCCGGGCGGGGACATCCGGCCTGTAGACCCCGTGGGGACGGGGGTGCGGCGGACGGCAGGGCCCGCGCAGCTGGGGAGCTGCGCGGGCTGCTTTTTTTGGCCCCCGGACCGGCGCAGCCCCGTGGTCCCGGCCGGCAGCGAATCGTGGACCCTGCCGGCAGCGACCCGTGGTCCGGACCGGGGGCAGGACGGTGGCGACCGGGGCAGGCCGGAACGATCCGCGCGGCACCCGGGGCACGGGCGGCGAGATACGCACCGGGTGGACGCCGCCGGCGCTGTTCCCGGCGGTTGTGTGCGGTGCTGTCCGGTGGCGCGCGGCGTGCCTTCGGGCACCGCGGGGGCGCGTCGCCGTTGTGTGGGTGAGGGGTGGGGGCTGCGCCGCGTAGGCTCGCCGCGCAAGCCGACGCACACGTACGACTGGTAGGGGATCCGCCGTGGCCGCAGACATCCTGGACGCTCTGCGGGCGCGGGCGTGCCGCGCGGCCCATGGCATCCACGGCGGTGCAGCCGCCGCCGTCGGCGCGGCCCCGGCCTCCTCCTCGTCTCCTGCGGGCGTCGCTCCCGGGCGCGGTGACGGCTGCGGCTGCGAGGCGCCCGGCCATGTGCTGGCCGACCGAGACGACGCCACGGTGGTCCGGCACGGGGACGTCGTCGCGAAGGCCCATGCCCCGGGCACCGACGCGGCCGAGCTGACCGCGCGCACCGCCGTCGCCGCCCACCCGGCGCTGAGGGGCATCCTGCTGCCGCCGGTGAGCCCCCACCCGACCCGTCTCGACGACCGGCCGGTGACCCTGTGGCCGCACGGCAGCCCCGTCGACCCCCGCTCCCCGGAGTCCGCACCCTGGGAGGAGGCCGCGACGCTCCTCGCCCGGCTGCACCGCGTCCGCCCGGACCAACTCCCGGCTCGCCTGCCCGAGATGCGCGGCCCGGCCAAGGCCGCCCATGCCGTCGCCAGGCTCCGCAGGACCGGGCCGCATCCGGCGGCCGCGCCCGTCCTGCGGGCCTGGTCCGGGCTGCCCGCATGGGCGCGTGCGGCAGCCCCGCTGCCGGCACCGACGGCGTTGTGCCACGGGGATCTGCATCTCGGACAGCTCGTACGGCACCCCGCGGGCACCGGCCCCTGGCTGCTGATCGACGTCGACGACCTGGGCCTCGGCGACCCGGCGTGGGATCTGGCCCGCCCCGCGGCCTGGTACGCGTGCGGGCTGCTCGGGCCCGAGGAGTGGGCCCGGTTCCTGGCCGCCTACCAGCGGGCCGGCGGCCCCGCAGTCCCCGCCGAGGGAGACCCCTGGTCGGCCCTGGAGGTCCCGGCGCGCGCCCTCACCGTGCAGACCGCCGCCCGGGCCATCACCAAGTCCGTCATCGCGCGCCGGGACCTGGACGACGTCGAGTGCGCGCTCGTCGACGCCTGCCGTCGAATGGCTGCCGTCCCCACGGAGTTGGCTCCGGGCATCACGAAGTAGGGTGCATCCACCGAAGCCGGGGCAGAGTTCCGGCAGCCGTATCGACCACAGCCGTCCCGACCGGCGAGGAGTTGAGCCGATCATGCAGTGTCCCAAGTGCGGTGCACCCATGCACACGTACAACCGCAGTGGCGTTCAGATCGAACAGTGCAGCAGCTGTCGCGGGATATTCCTCGACTTCGGCGAGCTGGAGGCGCTGACCCAGCTGGAGTCCCAGTGGTCGAAGCCGGCCCCGCCCCCGCAGGCCTACCCGGCTCCGCCCGCGCCCGCGTGGGGCGCCCAGCACGGCGGTCACGGAGGGCACGGCGGCCACTACGGGCACCACGGCCACCACGGTCACAAGGGCTTCGCGCACATGCTGTTCTCCAGCTGAGCGCACACCGGCCGGGCCCCGCGGAAGGGCCCGGCCGGGCATGTGGGCTCGGTCACGTGACGGGACCGGTGCGCACGACGAAGCCCCCGGCCGTGGGCCGGGGGCTTCCTTCGGTGGACGATACTGGGATTGAACCAGTGACCTCTTCCGTGTCAGGGAAGCGCTCTCCCGCTGAGCTAATCGTCCTCGGGGCCACGACCGCTCCGAGGAGACGGTCATGGGTGGTGCGTGCGCGATACTGGGATTGAACCAGTGACCTCTTCCGTGTCAGGGAAGCGCTCTCCCGCTGAGCTAATCGCGCGGGGGACCCGTAGCAGGTCCAGTGGACGATACTGGGATTGAACCAGTGACCTCTTCCGTGTCAGGGAAGCGCTCTCCCGCTGAGCTAATCGTCCTTGGAGGTGGAGACGGGATTTGAACCCGTGTAGACGGCTTTGCAGGCCGTTGCCTCGCCTCTCGGCCACTCCACCAGGAGTGTAGGGGGTCGGGATGATCCCCTCTTCCTTCGAGCGGACGACGAGGCTCGAACTCGCGACCTCAACCTTGGCAAGGTTGCGCTCTACCAACTGAGCTACGTCCGCCTGTCGTTTCGGTCCGCTTCCGCGTCCCGGCGACGTGTTGAACTCTAGCGGATTCCTGGGCCAGCACAAAAACGCGTTTACGCAGCGTGCTGCGGTGCGACCGCCCCGGGGCACCGACAGGTCACCCGCCATAGACTCACAGCCGTGCACAACCCCCTTCAGACGTCCCTCCCGATGGCGCGCTTCGGCGGCCTCGTCGCCCGTGATCTCCTCGACGTCACGACGGACCCCGCGGCCCTGGACTCCACCGGCTTCTGGGCCGTCTCCGCCGACTTCGAGGGCGGCCTGGTGTGTGCCCGTTTCGGAGACGTCCGCAAGGAACCGGTGCCCGCTCCCGTGCCCGGAGCCTGGCGCGGCCCGGCGCCCGAGGCCTGGACGTCGTCGCTCGACCACGCTGCGTACACGGCCGGCGTCCGGCGGATCCGCGAGCACATCGCGCGCGGCGAGGTCTACCAGGTCAACCTCTGCCGGGTGCTCTCCGCGCCGGTGGCCCCCGAGGCGGACGTGGACGCCCTGACGTCCCTCCTGGCGCGCGGCAACCCCGCCCCCTATGCAGGAACGATCCGGCTCCCCTCGCACGGCGTGGAGATAGCCACGGCCTCGCCCGAGCTCTTCCTGCGCCGCTCCGGCCGTACCGTCGAGTCGGGGCCGATCAAGGGCACCGGACGCACCGAGGCGGACCTCCTGGACAAGGACTACGCCGAGAACGTGATGATCGTGGACCTCGTCCGCAACGATCTCGGGCGCGTGTGCGCCACCGGCTCGGTGACCGTCCCGGACCTGTGCACCGTGGAGAAGCACCCCGGCCTGGTCCACCTGGTCTCCTCGGTACGCGGAGAGCTGCGTACGGACGCCGGCTGGCCGGAACTGTTCGCCGCCGCGTTCCCGCCCGGCTCCGTCAGCGGCGCCCCCAAGTCCAGTGCGCTGCGGATCATCGACGCCCTGGAGACGGCGCCCCGCGGTCCGTACTGCGGAGGCATCGGGTGGGTCGACGCCGACCGCGGGACCGGAGAGCTCGCCGTCGGCATCCGCACCTTCTGGATCGACCGCGTCGGGGGAATGCTCCGCTTCGGCTCGGGAGCGGGCATCACCTGGGGCTCCGACCCCGAGGGCGAATGGCGCGAGACGGAGCTCAAGGCGTCCCGGCTGCTCGCGGTAGCGTCGGGGACATACGCGACATCGGGGATGTACGACGAGTGTGGAGGAACCCCTTGAAGATCTGGCTCGACGGCGGGCTGCGGGACAGCGCCACCGCCCAGGTGTCCGTGTTCGACCATGGGCTGACGGTGGGCGACGGCATTTTCGAGACCGTGAAGGCGGTCGACGGGAAGCCGTTCGCGCTGACCCGCCACCTCGACCGGATGACGCGCTCGGCCCGCGGCCTCGGCCTGCCCGACCCGGACCTCGACGAGGTGCGCCGCGCCTGCGCCGCCGTCCTCGACGCCAACCCGATGCCGCTCGGCCGGCTGCGGATCACCTACACCGGCGGCGTCTCGCCGCTCGGCTCCGACCGCGGAGCGCACGGCCCCACGCTCGTCGTGGCGCTCGGGGAGGTCTCCCGGCGTGCCGACTCCACCGCGGTGATCACGGTCCCGTGGACCCGCAACGAACGCGGCGCGCTCACCGGCCTCAAGACCACCTCGTACGCCGAGAACGTCGTCGCCCTCGCCCGCGCCCACGAACGGGGTGCGTCCGAGGCACTGTTCGCCAACACCGTCGGACGGCTCTGCGAGGGCACCGGATCCAACGTGTTCGTCGTCCTCGACGGGGAGATCCACACGCCCCCGGTGGCCTCGGGCTGTCTCGCCGGCATCACCCGCCGACTCGTCGTCGAGTGGACCGGCGCGCACGAGACCGACCTGCCCGCGGACGTGCTCGACCACGCCGACGAGGTCTTCCTCACGTCCACGCTGCGCGACGTCCAGGCGGTGCACCGGATCGACGGGCGCGAGCTCCCGGGGGCGCCCGGTTCCGTCACCGCGAAGGCGATGAGGATCTTCGACGAGCGGTCGGCGGACGACCTCGACCCGTAAGGGGCGGCCCAGTCCAGGGCCGATTCCCCGAAGGCCCACCGGCCGGGGCCCGTGCCGTGGGGCCGTCTTCCCACGCACCGCGCGGTCCGGGGCCCGGGACGGTGGCCGTGGGACCTGGCGTCCGCCGGGTGCAAAACCTGATGACGGCCGGCCGCCCGCCGGGTAGAACACCCGTGATGACCACGACCCTGCGGCCGACCGAGCCGATCCGGACCGACGCCGACGGACGGCGCTCGCGCCACTTTCACGTGTGCGTGAACAGCCGTCCCGTCGGCGAGATACGCGTCAGCACCCACCACGTCTACGGCCCGGGCACCGGAGTCCTCGGCGATCTGCGCATCGAGGAGCGGGACCGCAGGCGAGGCCGGGGCACGGTGGCCGCGCTCGCGGCCGAGGAAGTGGCCCGCGGCTGGGGCTGTACGCGGCTGGAGGCTTCGGTGCCCGCGGGCGCCGAAGCGGCGCTCCGGCTCGTCGCGGCGCTGGGCTACGCGGAGCGCAGCCGGAACATGGAGAAGCACCTCACCGGCCGTCCGCCCGCCCTGCCGGCGGGCAGCCTGGCGCGGCCCCTGACACAGGACGAGACCGGCCCGTGGCAGGCGCGGAGCAAGGAGCTCTTCGTCGCCGGCCTGGTCGAGCGCGGCGTACCGGAGGCCCAGGCCCACGCCAAGGCGGACGCGGACCACGCCGCACTCCTGCCGGGCGGCATGCCCGGTCCCGACACGCTCGTCAGCGTCCTCGAACACGAGGGCGTCCCGGTCGGCACCCTGTGGCTCTCGACCGGCGGCGCGGAGGCCTACGTGTACGACGTCCAGGTCGAGCCGTCCCACCGCGGCCGGGGCCACGGCCGCACCCTGATGCTCCTCGCCGAGGCCCAGGCCCTGGCCGCGGGCAAGCCGTCCGTGGGGCTCCACGTCTTCGCGGGCAACACACCGGCCCTGCGCCTGTACGACTCACTGGGGTACGTGCCGACGGAGCACCACTTCTTCAAGGGGCTGCTGTAGGGGGCCGGCAGGCTCGACTCGTCCGCGCCGGGCCTGCCACGCCCCGGGGACCTCATGCGTCCTGGTCGGCCAGCAGACGGTCGGCGATCTCCTCGATGCGGACGCGCAGCCCGTCCTGGCTCCTGCCGCCGTCGAGGCGTTCCCCGCCGATGACGTACGTCGGCGTGCCCGTCACGCCGATGGCCTTTCCCTCGGCCTGGTCCGCGTCCACGGTCAGGATGTGCCGGCCGTCGATCAGCGCGGTGTCGAATTCCTCCGCGTCCAGCCCGAGTTCACGGGCCGTCCCGACGAGGAAGGCGTCGCCCTTGCGGTCGAGCTCCTCGACCCGGCCGAGCACCGCCTCCACATACGCCCAGCCCTGTCCCTGCACCGCGGCCTCCTCGGCGGCCTGGGCCGCGGCGAACGCGTGCTTGTGCTTCTCGAGGGGGAAGTGACGCAGCCGCAGCTCAAGCCGGTCGCCGTAGCGGGCACGCAGCGCGCGCACGTCGTCGAGCGCGGTGCGGCAGTCGGGGCACTGGAGCTCGCACCAGACGTCCAGGACGGGGCGGACGGCGGGGCTTGCGCTCGTGGAGTCACTCATGCGCCCAGTCTCCCAGCCGCACAGACCCCGCCCCAACCCGGACCCGGTGCGCGCGGCCCCGCTGCGGGCGGGCTCCGGGGGCGTGGCCGCCCCGGGATGCCGCGGACGGTGCCGGACCGAGCGGGACCTGCGGATGATCTCCAACCCGGAGATCTCCCTGAGGTCCGCCCGGAGCATGGCCGGTGGCCACGTCCCCGGTGCAGGATGGAAGGAAAGCAATGACCCACTCGACGGCCCCTGCCTGGAGGACCGGATGATCGCCGAGACCGTGTGTTCCGCAGTGGCCGCGGCAGGCCTGGGCATCGCCGCGATCACGGCCTACCGGAAGCGCTTCCTCGCGGCCACGCGCATCGCCGCGTACGCCCTGATACCGCTCGGCCTGGTGATGACCGGTGCCGTGCAGTGGCTCGTCGACACGGCCTTCAGCCCGACCGCCTGGGCGGGCTTCGTCGTGCTCGGCCTCTCATGGCTGCTCTTCATGACCACGCGCGCCGTGGAGCGGCGCCGTGGCGGCACCCGCAAGGAGCGCAGGGCGGCGGAAGCCGGCGCCGCGACCTCCGCCCCCTCGCCGGGCCCCGCCGTCGGCCCGGCGGCCGTGCCCGCGAAGCCCGACTCCGCCGCGAGCCCGGCGGCCAGGCCGGCGAAGTCCGGCTCGGCCTCGGACGGCGAGGACTTCAGCGACATCGAGGCGATCCTGAAGAAGCACGGGATATGACCGCAGGCAGCGCCGGCCCGCGCAGCCGTCCGGGGGCCGTGGCCGGCTCCGTGTGCGTACGCCCTTGAGTGCATCCGGCGCGCCGCGCGCGCCCGCGGGGAGGCCCTGACCCGGCGATCCGGTCACGGAATCCGATGAACTCCCGCCGCGCCCGGGCGTGTTGACCGCCCCAAGCGGCGGGCCCTGCGCCATGATCCCCGCGAGATGCTGGACATGACACAGGGGGATGCCGCCCCCCGCGCCGACGAAGCACCCGCCGACGCGGGCGGGCATGCGCCCGCCCGCCCGAACGACGAAGCGCGCGGCTGTCTCTACGCGCTCTCCCAGCCACCGCTGATGATCTTCCTCGGGGTGATCGGGTGCCTGCTGCTCCTCGCGGCGCTGCACGACCTGTATCTGCTGTGAACCGCCCCGCCGAGGCCGCGTCCGTCCGCCGGGCCCTTGCCGGGCCCGCCAGGCTTCGGCCCTGGAGGGGGCCGGGTTCCGCCGGAGCGCCGCACCGGGCCTTGCTGTGCCGGAGCGCTCATCGGGGTCGTGTCGCGCCGGACCGGTGTGCCGGAGCCCGCGCCGGAGCCGCGAGGTTGCGGAGCGCAACACCGCACTCGTGCCGCTCCGGAGCGTGACGCCGAATCCTGCCCGGCCGGGCCGTCCCCTGTCGTCGTACGGCCGGGGCTG
This sequence comes from Streptomyces sp. NPDC002004, assembly GCF_053593975.1. NCBI lineage: Bacteria > Bacillati > Actinomycetota > Actinomycetes > Kitasatosporales > Streptomycetaceae > Streptomyces > Streptomyces sp. NPDC002004. The sequence goes on along the minus strand of NZ_JBSFDP010000005.1, from coordinate 178,594 downwards.
CGCTGCCCCCGCCGTCCTGCCGGCGCACCCCGTCGCAGCCGCGACTCCGTGGCACGGGGGCTCCGCCGCCGTGCCACGGGCGGAGCCTCCGTGCCGGGCGTGCCGGGGGCGCACCGCGGGCCTCAGCTCGCCGCCGCCTCCTTGCGTCGTGCGCGGTACGCCGCCACGTGCAGACGGTTGCCGCAGGTGCGGCTGTCGCAGTAGCGGCGTGAGCGGTTGCGGGAGAGGTCGACGAAGGCGCGCCGGCAGTCCGGCGCCTCGCACCGGCGCAGCCGCTCCTGCTCGCCGGCGACGACGAAGAAGGCGAGCGCCATTCCGCAGTCCGCAGCGAGATGGTCGGCGATGGACGCGCCGGGCGCGAAGTAGTGAACATGCCAGTCGTAGCCGTCGTGGTCGGTCAGCCGGGGGGTGGTCCCGGCGGCCGCGACCAGCTCGTTGATCAGCTGAGCGGCGGCATGCGCGTCGGGGGCCGCGAAGACCTCGGCGAACCGGCCGCGGATCCGGCGCACGGCTGCCAGATCACGCTCCGCGAGGTCCCCGACATCGCTGATGTCGTGCGTTTCTACGAACTTCTGCAGAGCGGGGAGATCCGCGAGCCCGTCTGCCTCGTCGTACTCCGGTGCGGAGTTCACCAGATCGACCACGGCGTCGAGGGCGCACCGGGTGTCGTGGGTGATCAGCACGATTCGCTCCCTGGACTGGGGGACGGGCGGGCGCCCGCCGATGCTGGCCGATGCTAGCGGCTCCCCGGCACCGAGTGCCCGGCCGAACGCCGCACCGGCGCCGCCACCGCGGAATCCGCGGCGACGGCGCCGGTGTGTGCCGTATGCGGTTGTCGTGATCCGCGCCGTCTCCCCGAGTCGGACGGCGTCGAGCGGCTCTCCGGTGCCCGGCCCTAGCTTTCGGCCAGGATGTGCGAGAGCTCGGTGTCGAGATCGAAATGGCGATGCTCCGTGCCGGGGGGCACGGCGGCGTCGGTTCGCTTCAGGAACGACTCCAGGGCCCGCGCCGGGGCCTCGAGCAGTGCCTCGCCTTCTGGAGAGCTCAGGGCGATGCAGACGACGCCCTGGCCATGGCTGCGCGACGGCCAGACACGGACGTCGCCGGTGCCGGTGGGCCGGTGCAGGCCCTCAGCGAGGAGGTCGCGGGCGAACACCCACTCGACGGTCTCCTCGGCTCCGGTGTGGAAGGTGGCGTGCACGGCGTAGGGATCGGCCGTGTCATACCGCAGTCCCGCGGGAACAGGCAGTGAGGACTCGCTCGACACAACGAGGCGCAGGTGCAGCTCGCAGCTGACCGTGGTGTTCATAAGCGCCAGGGCCTTTCGCTCAGTGTGCGCTCGGGGATTCGCACGTCGGCGAAATCGACATGCCACCTACGGTGCCGTTGTAAACCCCTCTGGGAGTTTTGGGTGTCTTTAGGTCGCTCGTCCGGCCGAGTGTTTGTTCGTCGGATAGGGCCAATCCGGTGACAGGTTTCCCTCCGGTAGGTTTGATGGCATGAATACGGGGAGTCACGAAGTGGGCGGGACGTCGGCGGTGGACGGGGCGAAGGGCGAGACGGGGCTCGGCTCTCGCGCTCCGGCGTTCATCAGGGCGCGACGGGCGCTGCACCTGAGCTGGCAGGTGGGCGTCTTCGTCGTGGGGCTCGCGGTGGTGGTGGCGGGCGTGATCATGCTGCCGCTGCCCGGACCCGGATGGCTTGTGATCTTCGCCGGCATGGCGATCTGGGCGACCGAGTTCGTCTGGGCCCAGCTGGTGCTCCGCTGGACCAAACGCAAGGTCACGGAGGCGGCACAGCGTGCACTCGACCCCACGGTCCGGCGCCGCAACATCATCCTGACGTCGATGGGGCTGGTCGTCGTCGCCGTACTGCTCGGCGTCTACGTGTGGAAGTTCGGCCTGGTGATGCCCTGGAAGATCAGCCAGTGAGTCCGGGGGTGGGCGACCCCTGCGCTCGGGTGGTCGGAGGCACCCGCTGACATGCGGTAATGTTCTCTCTGCGCCCGGGCGATTAGCTCAGTGGGAGAGCGCTTCGTTCACACCGAAGAGGTCACTGGTTCGAACCCAGTATCGCCCACCCCGGACCTGCGGCCCGGAGGCTTCCAGCCTCCGGGCCGCAGGTGTTTTCTGACGCGGATTCGGAAATTCCCCGGGACGGACTACGGCCCGCCCCGCGGCCTTCGAACCGCTCCGTCGTTCCGTTTCCGCGGATCCGTCCCGGCCTCCGGTCGCAGCCCATCGTTCTCTGCCGATCGGTATCCCGAGTCTCTACCGATCGGTATCCCGGATCTCTACCGATCGGTGTCGCGAGAACGGACGCGGCTTTCTGTGCGGATACGGCGTTATCTGGGGCTGTTGCGATCCGGGATCTTGTTCTTCCGGCGGTTCTTCCCGGCAATAGGGAATTTCGAGGAGAAGAACTCCGCCCACCGGTGCGGAACCTGATGTCCGATCAGGCGCGGCGGGGACCTAACGCATACCCCGCAGCGCTTCCCGGATGCGCCGCGCGTCCCGCATGCGCTGCTCGTACGTCGCGCCGACACCCAGCAGAAGGAGGCCGGCCAGCGCCGGGGGCAGCCACCGGGGGAGTGTCCCGACCACCTGCACGATGTACGGGGCGAGTTCGTGGAGCGCGACGAGGGCCAGGACCGTGCCGCCGAGGACCAGCGGCGCCTGGAGGCGCCGCCGGGCACCCACGAGCGTGACCATCAGAGCGGCGGTGCCGAGCAGGAGCGGGCGCAGCCAGTGCGGATCGCCCCAGGCGGCCACCAGGCTAGGCAGCAGCGCGGTCCCCAGCCCGGCGGCGTACGCCGTCCAGGACGACGCCCCCGGGTCGCGCCGTCGGCGCAGCCCGCCGACGACCAGCGCGCACACGGTCACGGGGAGCGCGTACGCCTCCGGGGTGTACGTCCCCCAGGCGGCCAGCCGCACCCAGGCCGCCGCTACGAACAGGGCGGCGGCGACGAAACCGGCGCCGCGGCGGTCGGGGCGTACGGCGGTGCCCGCGGCGATCACGCCGCAGAGGGCCAGGACGAGCGCCAGCATCGGGGCGTCACCTGCGGCCAGCCCGACGGCCACCGCACCGGCGACCGCGCCGGCCGTCTCGGCCGGGACCGTCAACGGGTGCCGGCCCAGCCGGCCCGCCAGCAGCGCGGCCGCGGCCGGGACCAGCACGACGAGCAGCGCGGTGTGTTCCGTCCGCAGGTCCAGCGAGCCCCCGCCCGCGACCGCGAGCGCCATTGCGTACGTCAGGCTCGCCGCGCCCCCCACGGCCCCGGTGAGGGCGCGAGGCCCTGCCGTGTCCGCGGTACGGGCCCGTACCGCGATAGCCGCGAAGCAGCCCATGAGGGCGGCGAAGGTGCCGAGCGTGGCCTCCTCGACGGCCAGCGAAAGCAACGACACACTCACTGCCGTCAGCAGCGCCGTCACGAGCGCCGCGAGCCGCACGCCCCCCGCGACGGCACGTCCCGCACACACGAGGAGAAGGGCCGTCGCCAGCAGGTCCGCCGTCACGCCGACGCCGTAGGGCAGGCGCAGCGCTGGAGGCAGCACGAGTACGGCGGCCCAGGCCGCCACGAGCGCGAGGGTGCGGGCGACGGGGCGCGACAGGAGTCGCGGGCCGGGCCCGGCGGCGCGCGGTGCCGCCGCGGTGCCGCCGGACGGCCCGGTCAGGTGCCGTGCCCCGAGCAGGACCGCCGCGCACGACGCCAGCACCAGGGGCGCGACGAGCGGGCTCCCCAGGGACGGGAACGCCGCGAGTGCCGCGCGGGCGCTCACCGGCGTGCCGGACCAGACCGAGGAAACCCGGGCCGCCGGGCCGATCAGGCACGCCATCACCACGGGCAGGGTCCACAGCACCGAGAGCCCCTGCACGGTGGCTGACGCGGCCACCAGCCCCTGCCGCACCGGTGAAGTCCCGTGCGCACAGGCCGGACCGCCGGCGGTCGTCGGCCGGGCGTCACCCGCCGGGACCGCCGCGGGAGCGCGCCCCGGCGCCCCGGAGGGCCCGTCCTGCGGTGACGGCCACGGCAGCGGAGCCCGCACCACGGTCAACAGCGCCACCGCGCACGCCAGATGGCCGAGCACCGCCCAGCCCGCGGGAAGCACCGTACGCAGCACGCCCCCGGCCGCCGCCACCGCGAGCAGCCCGGACGACAACGCGGCGATCCAGGGGACGGCACGCCCCGGGGCGCGCCACGCAGTCGCCCCGGCGATGACGGCCGCGAGCAGCAGCAGAGCCCCGGCGCGGGCCGCGCCGGCCGGCCCCGTCGCCGACCACGACAGCCACCCCGCCGCCAGCGCACCCCAGCTGCCCGAGCCGCACGCACCGGTCAGCGCCACGACCCGGACGGCCGCGCCGCGCGTGTGCAGGGCCACCACCGTGTCGAAGGCCGCCGTCAGCAGGAGCGCCGCCGTCAGTGTGTGCGGCCCTGCGTCGGCGGCGAGCGCCCCCAGGAGCAGCGGGAGCTGGGCCGCGGCCAGCGCGGCAGGGCGCGGCAGACGCAGCAGCGCAAGCGCCAGGCCGTACGCGGCCCACAGCGCCGCCAGCGTCGCGGCCGCCACCGCGGCGAAACCGGTGCCGGACACACCCGGCAGGACCGCCTGGTGCACCGCGTAGGCGTCGAGGACCGTCAGAGTCAGCGCGAGGCCCGCGACCGTCTCGGCCGTCGAGCGCAGGCCCCGGCGCAGCAGCACCGGCGGGAGCGCCGCCGCGGCCAGGGTGATCGCCCCGAGGACCAGGGCCCGGCCCGTGATCCCCATCCGGCCCCAGCTGACCAGCGTGAAGGCGATCGCGGCGACCGTGAGGAGCACCCCACCGAGCAGCAGCAGCGTGTTCTGCACCCCGGGACGGCTGGTCTCGGGGACACGGGCGGCCGGGGCCGGGTGCACCGGGCCGCCGGCCGCCGCCTGGAGGACGCCCAGCAGCCAGGCCCGTCGGGCCAGCAAATGCGCTCTGCGCGCGTCGAGTTGCCGCAGTTCCAGGTCCAGGAGGCGCAACTCCTCGGCCGGGGGTGGGATGTTCGTCATGCCGAGGAGTGTGGCGGCGGCCGGAGCGTCCGACATGAGTGCGCGTACTCACCTCCGGCCGTGAGTACGCGGCACACTCGCCCCATGGACTGGAGCCACTACCGCTTCCGCAGCGTCTGGGACGTCCCGGCCGCCCCGGCAGCCGTCTACGCCGTGCTGGAGTGCGCCGAGGAGTACCCGCGCTGGTGGCCGCAGGTCCGTGAGGTGACCCCGCACGACGCCCACAGCGGCACCGCCCGCTTCCGGTCGTTCCTGCCCTACGACCTCGTGCTCACGGTCCGCGAGACACAGCGCGACGCCGGGGCGGGAGTGCTGGAGATCGCGATGACCGGGGACCTGGAGGGCTGGGCCCGCTGGACGGTCCGGCCGGCCCCCGGCGGCACCCGCGCCCGCTACGAGCAGGAGGTCGACGTCCGCAAACCCCTGATGCGGCGCCTAGCCGTGCCCGGACGCCCCCTGTTCCTGCTCAACCACGCCCTGATGATGCGCGCCGGGCGGCGTGGGCTGGCCGCGTTCCTGGCCCGGAGGGGCGACGCGTAGCCCGCCGCCGCCGGAGGACGGCCGGCAGGCGGGCAAGCGGTTTGAACGCAGCCCGTCGGGACCTGTATGGTTCAGTGCGTTCCCGGGCGATTAGCTCAGCGGGAGAGCGCTTCGTTCACACCGAAGAGGTCACTGGTTCGATCCCAGTATCGCCCACTTGTGCGAGGGCGACATGTGTCCGCAGATGATGCGGATCATGTCGCCCTCGTCGTGTTGTACGAGGCCGTACCCGGCGGGACGGGCCGTGCTGCGGGGAGAGGCGGGTGCCCCGGGCCGCAGCCGTCCGGCCGCAACGCCTACGCCGCCGCCGGGAGTTCCGGGCGCAGGGGCCACGCCGGATCCACCGCCTCCGGCGAACCGCTGCGCGCGAACCACGCCTGGAGGCCCCGTGCCTGCGCCGCGTGCCACACCGCCTGGAGCGTGTGCAGTTCGGCCGGGGACAGCCGCTCCAGCCGCGACGCGAAACGGCGCCCCAGCGCCCGCACGACGTCCAGCGCGGCCTGCGCGTCCGCCGCCGCGTCGTGCGCGCCCTCCAAGGTCACGTCGTAGTGCGCACACAGGTCTGTCAGGGTGCGCCGGCCCTTGCGGTAGCGGTCCAGATGCTTGTCCAGCACCCGGGGATCCAGCACGTTCAGCGGTGCGCTCCCGACATACGACGCGAGCGACGACGCACGGTGGCGGCGCAACTCGCGGTCCAGCAGCGTCAGGTCGAACGGTGCGTTCATCACGACCAGCGGGCGGCCCGCCGCGCCGTGCACGGCGAGCTCCCTCGCTATCTCCTCCATCACGGGCGACGGCCAGCGGCCGTTGCGCTGCACCTGTTCGTCCGTCAGCCCGTGCACCGCCGTCGCCGCCTCGGGCACCGGAACCCCCGGATTGACCAGCCAGCGCATCACACGCGGACGGTCCCCCGGGGCCTCCTGTACCACGATCGCGGCCGAGACGATGCGGTCGGTCTCGACGTCCACGCCCGTCGTCTCGGTGTCGAACGCTGCCAGGGGACCCTCGTACCAGCACGTCATGTGGACACAACTCCTCGTTCACCGTTCGGCAGTTGACGTGCGTCCCCTGCCCCTGCTGGTGATACCCGGGCGGTTTGGGGGATACGCCGCCGTTTGTTTGCGGCAGACGGAGTGCGGAGACAACACAGGTACGGGCCATACCCATTCATGGGAATTCGGGGCCCGGCACGGGGAATCACCAGTTTCGGAAGGCCAGTTGGACATGGCGCTCGCGCAGCCCGAACAGGGTGGGCTGTCCCCCGCTGGCGAGCGGTACCCTCAGCCGGAAGGGATCGCGGCGCCGCGCGGCACACTCGCCACCACCGCCTGCATGGAGACCCTCCAGGTGGGCTACCTGCACGCCGTCGCCGCTGCGGCGGGATGCTCGCTGTCCCAGCCCTTCCCGGACAACGGCATCGACTGGCACATCAGCCACAGCGCCCCCGGGCACACCGTGGACGACGAAGTCACCATCAAGGTGCAGCTGAAGTGCACGTACCAGATCCCGCCCGACCCGCCGGGCCGCACCTTCGCCTTCACGCTCGACAACGACCACCTGGCGAAGCTGGCCCGCACCCCCGTCTCGGTGCACAAGATCCTGGTCGTGATGCTGGTGCCGCGGTCCCAGGACGACTGGCTGCGCGCCGGCCACGACCGGCTCGACCTGCGGCACTGCTGCTACTGGATCAACCTCGCGGGCCACCCGATCACCGGCCGGCGCAGGACCACCGTGCGCATACCCACCTCGCGCATCTTCGACGACCGGGCCCTCTGCGAGATCATGACGCGGGTCGGGACGGGAGGCAGACCGTGACCCACCGCCCCATCGACGAGCCCAGGGGCCCCCGGCCCGCCTTCGGCTCGGCCGGCCCCGCCACACCGCGGCCCCACCCCGTCGACGCCACCGCGCTGCGGCAGCACGCGGCGCACGCCGACCTTCCCCAGGCCCCGGACGTGGCGCGCGTCGACCCGGCCGTGCTCGGCGCACTCCTCGACCGGCACGGCTGGCGCAGGCGAGGCGGCGCCGCAGGCCGGTACGCACGCTGGACCCCACCAGGCCCGGGCGGAGGCGGTACCAGCCTCCTGGTGCCCGAGAGCCGCGCCTTCCCCGACAGCGAGGACCTGTTGGGGGAGGCGCTCGTCGCCCTGGCCCGCAGCGGCACGCCCTCCGCGCGCGAGGTCCTCGTCGGGCTCACGGTGCCCAGCGACGAGATCCGCTGGTGGCGCGACGTACCCAGCGGCCCCGCGGGCGCCGCGGCATGGCACGTCGAGGAGCAGCTCCGTGCCGCCGCCCGCCGCATGCTGCTGGCCGCCGCGCTCGCCGTCCGCGGCCGCGCCGGGTATTACGGAGCGCGCCACCGCAGGACCGCCGCGGCGTCCCTGGAGAACGTCCTCGTCGGGGCGGCTCCCGGCGGCCGCACCCTCACCGCGTTCGTGCCGGTCGACCCCGGGCGCGCCCTCGCCGTCCGGCTGCACCAGGCGCTGTACGCCGCCCGTGAGGCCATCGACTACCGCCGCGCCACCGGCGGCATGGACGCGTTCGACGGCGCCGTCGAGGCGGGCGTCAGCCATGAGCTGACCGAATCCGTCATCGCCCTCGTCCGGGGCACCGAAGGAGCCCGTATCGCCGTCGAGTGGGCCCCGGCCGCCGGAGTGCCCGAAGGCTGCGCCTCCGGCGCCGAGGCCGTCGAGTTCTCACCCGGCGACCTGCCCGTGCTGCGCGAGGCGAGCGCCCGCTACCAGCGCAAGGAACCCTCCGTCCCGGTCCGCATCACCGGCACGGTCGTCCGTATGCGCAGGTCGGGTCCGCGTGGTGAGGGCTCGGTCCGGCTGAACGTCATCGGGGGCGCCGACGTGCCGCACGTACGGCTGATCCTCGACGAGGAGGACTACCGCATCGCGGGCCACGCCCACCTCGTGGGGCTCCCGGTGCGGGTGCAGGGCAGGCTGGAGAGCCGCGGCGGGTTCCGCCGGCTCAGCGACGCCTCCGGAGTGGTGCCGGTCGAGGTGGACGACGCGGAGCGGGACCGGCTGATGAAGTCCCTCCAGGAGAACCTCGACTTCTTCGAGGAGGCCTGCGGCGGCGACTGAGGCCGAGCCCCTGAAGGGGATCGCGGAGCTGCCCGGTGACGAGCCGGGCACAACCGTTTCGCGACCGCGGCCTCCGGCTCGGTACGATCCCTAGTGCGCGCGTAACGAGTGATGCGCCGCATCCACCTTCAGGCAGGAGAGTCCGGTGTCAGACGTCCGTGTGATCATCCAACGCGATTCCGAGCGGGAAGAGCGCGTGGTGACGACGGGCACTACGGCCGCCGAGCTCTTCGCCGGTGAGCGCACCATCGTCGCGGCCCGGGTGGGCGGTGAGCTGAAGGACCTCGCGTACGAGGTGAAGGACGGCGAGACCGTAGAGAGCGTCGAGATCTCCTCCGAGGACGGTCTCAACATCCTCCGGCACTCCACCGCGCACGTGATGGCGCAGGCCGTGCAGGAGCTGTTCCCGGAGGCCAAGCTCGGCATCGGCCCGCCGATCCGCGACGGCTTCTACTACGACTTCGACGTCGCCGAGCCGTTCACCCCCGAGGACCTCAAGCGCATCGAGAAGAAGATGCAGGAGATCCAGAAGCGGGGGCAGCGCTTCGCGCGCCGCGTCACCACCGACGAGGACGCCCGCGAGGAGCTCGCGAGCGAGCCGTACAAGCTGGAGCTCATCGGCCTGAAGGGCAATGCCGCGCAGGCCGCCGAGGGCGCCGACGCCGAGGTCGGCGGCGGCGAGCTGACGATCTACGACAACCTGGACGCCAAGACCGGTGAGCTGTGCTGGAAGGACCTCTGCCGCGGTCCCCACCTGCCCACCACCCGGAACATCCCGGCGTTCAAGCTGATGCGCTCCGCCGCCGCGTACTGGCGGGGCAGCGAGAAGAACCCGCAGCTCCAGCGCATCTACGGCACGGCCTGGCCGTCCAAGGACGAGCTCAAGGCGTATCTGGACTTCCTGGTGGAGGCCGAGAAGCGCGATCACCGCAAGCTCGGCGCCGAGCTGGACCTGTTCTCCTTCCCGGAGGAGCTCGGCCCCGGCCTCGCGGTGTTCCACCCCAAGGGCGGTGTCATCCGCAAGGAGATGGAGACCTACTCGCGCAAGCGGCACGAGGTCTCCGGCTACGAGTTCGTGAACACCCCGCACATCTCGAAGGAGCGCCTCTTCGAGATCTCCGGGCACCTGCCGCACTACGCCGACGGCATGTTCCCGCCCATCCAGTTCGACGAGCAGGACTACCGCCTCAAGGCGATGAACTGCCCGATGCACAACCTGATCTTCAAGTCGCGCGGCCGCTCCTACCGTGAACTGCCGCTGCGCCTCTTCGAGTTCGGGACCGTGTACCGGTACGAGAAGTCGGGCGTCGTGCACGGCCTGACCCGCTCGCGCGGGTTCACCCAGGACGACTCGCACATCTACTGCACCAAGGAGCAGATGCCGCAGGAGCTGGACACGCTCCTGACCTTCGTGCTCGACCTGCTGCGCGACTACGGTCTGACCGAGTTCGAGCTGGAGCTGTCCACGCGCGACGAATCGGACAAGTTCATCGGCACGGACGAGGACTGGCAGGAGGCCACGGAGGCACTGCGCCAGGCCGCCGAGAAGCAGGGTCTTCCGCTGGTACCCGACCCGGGCGGCGCGGCGTACTACGGTCCGAAGATCTCCGTGCAGGCCAAGGACGCCATCGGCCGGTCCTGGCAGATGTCGACCATCCAGGTCGACTTCAACCAGCCCAAGCGGTTCAACCTCGAGTACACGGCGGCGGACGGCTCGCGCCAGCAGCCGGTCATGATCCACCGTGCCCTCTTCGGCTCCATCGAGCGGTTCTTCGGGGTGCTCCTGGAGCACTACGCGGGTGCCTTCCCGGCGTGGCTGGCGCCGGTGCAGGCCGTCTGCATCCCGATCGGCGACGCCCACGTGCCCTACCTGGAGGACTTCGCCCGGCAGGCCCGGGAGCAGGGGCTGCGCATCGAGGTCGACGCCTCGTCGGACCGTATGCAGAAGAAGATCCGCAACGCGCAGAAGCAGAAGGTGCCCTTCATGGTCATCGCGGGCGACGAGGACATGGCCAACGGCGCCGTCTCCTTCCGCTACCGCGACGGCTCCCAGGAGAACGGCATCCCGGTCGAGGAGGCCATCGCGAAGATCGCGCAGGTGGTCGCGGACCGCGTGCAGGTCTGACCCGGTCATCAGGCGGGGCCCCGGGGATTTCCCCGGGGCCCCGCCGCTGCCTTCTCCGGCATTGCCCCTGCGGCACCCTCCGAACGGGCGAAGCCATATGCTGCACAACATGACGATTGAGCCGGAGCAGCAGATCGGAGTGGGAACGCAGGACGCGTTCCAGCGCCTGTGGACCCCCCACCGGATGGCGTACATCCAGGGTGAGAACAAGCCGACCGGCCCGGGGGCCGACGACGGCTGTCCCTTCTGCTCGATCCCGGCCAAGTCCGACGAGGACGGGCTGATCATCAAGCGTGGCGAGCAGGTGTACGCGGTGCTCAACCTGTACCCGTACAACGGCGGCCATCTGATGGTGGTGCCCTACCGCCATGTCGCCGACTACACCGAGCTGACCCTGCCCGAGACGGCGGAGCTGGCCGAGCTGACCAAGCAGGCGATGGCGGCCCTGCGCACCGCTTCGGGCGCCCACGGTTTCAACATCGGTATGAACCAGGGCGGTGTCGCGGGCGCGGGCATCGCCGCGCATCTGCACCAGCACGTCGTGCCCCGCTGGGGCGGCGACACGAACTTCATGCCGGTCGTCGGCCACACCAAGGTGCTGCCGCAGCTGCTGGCCGACACCCGCAAGATGCTGGCCGACGCCTGGCCGACGGTGCAGTGAAAGGGGCCGGGGGCGCGGCCCCCGGCATCCCCCCGGCTGCGTGCGGCCGGGCCCCGGAGCCCTACGCGTCGTAGGTGTCGGCCTTCCTGGGCGTCGGGTCCTGCACCAGACCGCTGAGCACCATCGAGCGTGCGCCGAACTTCTCCGTGTCGACGCCGTTCTCCTCCAGCACCTTGAGCGCCGCCGCGTGCACCACGCGCAGTACCGGCGTGGCGGCGCGCAGCGCGTCGTCGGCCATGAACCGGTGCCGCCACGGCTGGTCCGCCCAGGCGTGCCGCAGCCCGAACGGCTCGGGCAGGGCGATCTTGCCGCCGAGGAAGTCGAGGAGCGGCGGGTACCAGGTGAAGGGGGCGCGCACGGCGAGCCGGACCACCTCGTCGGTGTCGACGAGCGGCAGCGTCACCTCGCGCGTCTCCCAGAACCTGACCGTCTTGGCGACCTCCCTGGTCTTCGGCGCCGGCTTCGTCGTGAACAGCGAGTGCACGGGGCCCAGGGCATGCCCGGTCACCTCGATGCGCAGCGTCTCGTGCAGCACGGTCACGGTGATCAGCATCGTGATGACCAGCTGACCGTCCCAGAGGGTGAACTGCACGCCCAGGTAGTGACGGTCGCCGCTGCCGAACTGCTGCTCGTTGCAGATCCGCTGTATCTCGTGCTGCTTGACCTGGTACGCCTCCACGTCCGTGCCCTCCGGACGGGCCACCTCCTTGGCGCCCTCACCGATCGGCGTGACGATCCAGTGCTGTATCGAGGACTTCGGGAAGCCACCGGTGTGCAGTGGACCGCGCTCCAGCATCCGCAGCTGGTCGTGGACCGAACGGATCACGTCCCAGCTGCGGAACGGATGGATCTCGGAACCCGGCTCGCGCGGCACCAGGTCCTCGGCGAGCTGCCAGCTGCCCCAGCGGGTGCCCATGCCGAGAATGCCCTTGGGGCCTGCGTAGAAGACCGAGTTGGAGCGTTGCTCGGCGCTGAGCCGGGCGAGCCCCTGGCGCAGCCGCTCGGCCGCGGTCTCGTTCGGATGGGTGGGCACCGCCTCCGGGACCTTCGCGCCGAGGCCGCCGCCGGCCAGCAGACTGTCCCAGCGCTCCCGCAGGTCCTTGGCGGTGCGCTCGCAGATCCGCTTGGCCCACACCCAGCCGATGACGGGCGCGACCACCGCGCCGCGCGTGTACCAGGCCCAGAAGCCTGAGAACGGAATCCTGATCAGGAAGATCACGGCCAGCACGCCGACGCCGACCAGGAGGGCGGTGGCCAGCGCCGATGTGCGCTTGTCCTCGGTCTTGCCGATCATCCGCCGGATCTGGAAGACGAGCAGCCAGCCGATCAGGCCCGGCAGGAAGATCAGGCCGCACAGCACCATCACCGCGGTGAGCCAGCTGTCGCGCTCCTTGCGGATGCGGTTCGCGGCGAGGCAGTGCTCGACGACGACCTGCGGCTCCGTGCCGAACGACTGGATCAGCGGCTTGCGCGCGCCGCCGAGCATCCGCAGCTGTACCGCCCGCGCGAAGGCCTCGCCCAGATTGGGCTTGAACAGCGACAGCTTGCCCGGCTTGACGACCGACTCGTGCCATTCGTTGTTGGTCTTGAGTATCTCCTCGACGTCACCGTCCCGGTACGCCGCCGAAGCGAGCGCGTTCGTGGCCGCCGTCTGACCCGCGGAACCCGTGAGCGGCACCTGCGCCCCGGGCCTGAAATCGAATGCGTCGTCCGCCACTGCCGCCCCCATCGCCGCCGCGCTCCTCGCTGCTGCGGCATTCCCGACTTCCCTGCCCCGCACACCTGTTGATCAGGTCGAAGACGTGATCGCTCATCAGCGTATCGGCGCGCGCCGACATCCGGCAGGGGACCTGGCAAGGCCGCCCGCCGGAACCGGTCCCGGCGGGCGGCCTGTGCGGCGCCTTCCAACTAGTGGTTGTCCTGGGCCTGTTCGCGCAGTCGCTCGGCGATCTGCGCCGGCATGGGCTCGTGCCGTGCGTAGGACCGGCTGAATCGTGCCGTCCCGTGCGACAGCGACCGCAGGTCCACGGCGTACCGGCCGATCTCGATCTCCGGCACCTCCGCCCGTACGAGTGTCCGCCCGCCCGGCGCCTGTTCGGTTCCCACGACGCGGCCGCGGCGGCTCGACAGGTCGCTCATCACGGCGCCCACGTAGTCGTCGCCGACGAGGACCTGCACCTCGGCCACCGGCTCCAGCAGATGGATCTTCACCTCGACCGCCGCCTCCCGGAGCGCGAGCGCACCCGCCGTCTGGAACGCGGCGTCCGAGGAGTCCACCGAGTGCGCCTTGCCGTCGAGCAGCGTGATCCGCACGTCGATCAGCGGATAGCCCGCCGCGACGCCCTTCGCCGCCTGGGCGCGCACGCCCTTCTCGACGGACGGGATGAACTGCCGCGGCACCGCGCCGCCCACGACCTTGTCCACGAACTCGATGCCGGACCCGCCGGGCAGCGGCTCGACCTCGATCTCGCAGATGGCGTACTGGCCGTGACCGCCCGACTGCTTCACATGCCGGCCGCGCCCGGCGGCCCGGCTCGCGAAGGTCTCCCGCAGCGAGACCTTGTGCGGTACCACGTCGACCTGGACGCCGTAGCGGCTGCGCAGCCGCTCCAGCGCCACATCCGCGTGGGCCTCGCCGAGGCACCACAGGACGACCTGGTGGGTGTCCTGATTCTGTTCGAGCCGCATCGTCGGGTCCTCGGCGACCAGCCGGGACAGGCCCTGCGAGAGCTTGTCCTCGTCGGCCTTGCTGTGCGCCTGGATGGCGAGCGGCAGCAGCGGGTCCGGCATGTCCCACGGCTCCATCAGGAGCGGATCGCCCTTCGCCGACAGGGTGTCGCCGGTCTCCGCCCGGTTCAGCTTGGCCACACAGGCGAGGTCGCCGGCGATGGCCTGGGGCAGGCTGCGCTGCTGTTTGCCGAACGGCGCCGACAGCGCCCCGATGCGCTCGTCGACGTCGTGGTCCTCGTGACCCCGGTCCTCCAGACCGTGCCCCGAGACGTGCACGGTCTCATCGGGGCGCAGCGTGCCGGAGAACACCCGTACGAGCGAGATGCGGCCCACGTACGGATCGGAGGCCGTTTTCACGACCTCCGCGGCCAGCGGCCCCTCCGGGTCGCAGGCGAGGGCCGGGCGGGACGCGCCCTGCGGCGTCGTGACCGCCGGAACCTCACGTTCCAGCGGGGACGGGAAGCCGCGCGTGATCAGCTCGAGGAGCTCGACCGTGCCCAGCCCCTGGCGGGCGCCCTCGGCGGCGGGAGCGGCGGCCAGCACGGGGTGGAAGGCGCCCCGGGCCACGGCCCGCTCCAGGTCCTGCACCAGGGTCTTGAAGTCGACCTGCTCACCGCCGAGGTAGCGGTCCATGAGGGTCTCGTCCTCGCTCTCCGCGATGATCCCCTCGATCAGGCGGTTGCGGGCGTCCTCGATCAGCGGCAGCTGGTCCGGCGCGGGCTCCGCCTCCTTGCGCTCCCCGGAGGCGTAGTCGAACAGCTTCTGGGACAGCAGTCCGATCAGCCCGGTCACCGGCGCGTGCCCGTCCGGGCCGGCCGCGCCGTGCAGCGGCAGGTACAGCGGCAGAACGGCGTCGGGGTCGTCCCCGCCGAAGGCCTCCGCGCAGATTCCGGTCATCTCGTCGAAGTCGGCACGCGCCGCCTCCAAATGGGTGACCACGATGGCGCGCGGCATGCCCACGGCCGCGCACTCCTCCCACAGCATCCGCGTCGTGCCGTCCACGCCGTCCGCCGCCGAGACGACGAAAAGGGCCGCGTCCGCGGCGCGCAGACCGGCCCTGAGCTCCCCGACGAAGTCGGCGTATCCGGGTGTGTCCAGAAGGTTGATCTTGAAGCCGTCCCACTCGACGGGCACCAGTGACAGCTGTACGGAACGCTGCTGTCGGTGCTCGATCTCGTCGTAGTCCGAGACGGTGGCGCCGTCCTCGACACGGCCTGCCCTGTTCACCGCCCCCGCGGTCAGTGCGAGGGCCTCCACGAGAGTCGTCTTGCCCGATCCGCTGTGGCCGACCAGCACCACATTCCGTACGGACGCGGGGTGGTCGGCCGTCGGCGCCCTGCCGGCGGCTCCGGGGTGTTCCTTCGTCCTGTCGCCCATGACTTGCCTCCCGATCGCTTCCACGGTGAGGTCCCTGAAGGGCATCGCCTGCACGGTGTGGTCCCTGGAGGGGCGCGGACACGCAAGACCGCGTGCCGGGCGGCTCCGGCGACGCCCGCGGTGCCTTCGAGCTTTGCACTCCGTCCATGGTGCGTCCATACGTCGTACGCGGCGCGGGGGTGCGGGTGCCCGGGGGTCGCGCCCGCGTGGGCGTGGCTACGATGGGCCAGCCGGTGGTCAGCAGGGGCCGCGCGGCGCACCGACCCTCGGGAAGGCCATGCTGAACAAGTACGCGCGTGCGTTTTTCACGCGTGTTCTCACACCGTTCGCCGCGTTTCTCATCCGCCGTGGGGTCAGCCCCGACATGGTCACGCTGATCGGCACGGCCGGTGTGGTGGCGGGAGCGCTGGTCTTCTACCCCCGGGGCGAGTTCTTCTGGGGCACGGTCGTGATCACACTGTTCGTGTTCTCGGACCTCGTCGACGGCAACATGGCTCGCCAGCTGGGCCGCTCCAGCCGCTGGGGCGCCTTCTTGGACTCCACCCTCGACCGGGTCGCCGACGGAGCCATCTTCGGCGGCTTCGCCCTGTGGTACGCGGGCAACGGCGACGACAATGTGCTGTGTGCCGTCTCCATCTTCTGCCTGGCCAGCGGCCAGGTGGTCTCCTACACCAAGGCCCGCGGCGAGTCGATCGGGCTGCCCGTCGCCGTCAACGGACTGGTGGAGCGCGCGGAGCGGCTGGTGATCTCGCTGGTCGCCGCGGGTCTCGCGGGCCTGCACGGGTTCGGCGTCCCGGGCGTCCAGTGGCTGCTGCCCGTCGCGCTGTGGATCGTGGCCGTGGGCAGCCTCGTCACGCTGATCCAGCGGGTCGTGACCGTCCGCAGGGAGTCCGCCGAGGCCGATGCCGCGACAGCCGCCGGCGGCGGCCCCCAGGGCTCGGCACGCAGCACGGGAGCCACCTCGTGAGCAGGGCACAGGAACGCGCCGCGGACGCGCTGTACGGGCTCGCCTGGAGCACCGTCAAGAGGCTCCCCGAGCCGGCCGCGGTACGCCTCGGCCGGACCATCGCCGATTCCGCCTGGAAGAAGCGCGGCAAGGGCGTGCGGCAGCTGGAGGCGAATCTCGCGCGCGTGCTGCCCGAGGCCGGCCCCGAGCGGCTCGCCGAGCTCTCCCGCGCGGGCATGCACTCGTACATGCGCTACTGGATGGAGTCCTTCCGGCTGCCGGCCTGGAGCGAGGACCGCATCAAGAACGGCTTCGACCCCAAGGGCCTCCACCACCTGACCGACGGGCTCGCCTCCGGGCGGGGCGTCGTCCTCGCCCTGCCGCACATGGCCAACTGGGACCTCGCCGGCGCCTGGGTGACCACCGGGCTGGGCGTGCCCTTCACCACCGTCATGCAGCGCCTCAAGCCGGAGTCGCTGTACGACCGGTTCGTCGCCTACCGCGCCGGCCTCGGCATGGAGGTGCTGCCGCACACCGGTGGCTCCGCCTTCGGGACGCTCGCGCGGCGGCTGCGCGCAGGCGGCCTGGTCTGCCTCGTCGCCGACCGGGACCTGTCCGCCACCGGTGTCGAGGTGAGCTTCTTCGGAGAGACCACCCGCATGCCCGCCGGGCCCGCGACGCTCGCCCAGCAGACCGGTGCCCTGCTGCTGCCCGTCACCCTCTGGTACGACGAGTCACCCGTCCTCAAGGGCCACATCCACGCTCCCATAGAGGTCCCCGAGACCGGCGACCGCACGGAGCGGACGGCCGTCATGACCCAGGCGATGGCGGACGCCTTCGCGGCCGGGATCGCCGAGCACCCGGAGGACTGGCACATGCTCCAGCGCCTGTGGCTCGCCGACCTGGAGCCCCGTCCGGAGCCGGATGGGGAGCCGCCGGCATGAGGATCGGCATCGTCTGCCCGTACTCCTGGGACGTGCCGGGCGGCGTCCAGTTCCACATCCGCGACCTCGCGGAGCATCTGATCCGCCTCGGACACGCGGTCTCCGTGCTCGCGCCCGCGGACGACGAGACCCCGCTGCCGCCGTACGTCGTCTCCGCGGGCCGGGCCGTCCCCGTCCCGTACAACGGCTCCGTCGCCCGCCTGAACTTCGGCTTCCTGTCCGCCGCGCGTGTCCGGCGCTGGCTGCACGACGGCACGTTCGACGTGATCCACATCCACGAGCCGACCTCGCCGTCGCTGGGCCTGCTGAGCTGCTGGGCCGCGCAGGGCCCCATCGTGGCGACCTTCCACACCTCGAACCCACGGTCCCGGGCGATGATCGCCGCGTATCCGATCCTCCAGCCCGCGCTGGAGAAGATCAGCGCGCGGATCGCGGTCAGCGAGTACGCACGCCGCACCCTGGTGGAGCACCTGGGCGGGGACGCCGTGGTCATCCCCAACGGCGTCGACGTCGACTTCTTCGCCGACGCCGAACCGCGCCCCGAGTGGCAGGGCGGGACGATCGGCTTCATCGGCCGCATCGACGAGCCCCGCAAGGGCCTGCCCGTACTGATGCGCGCGCTGCCGAAGATCTTCGCCGAGTACCCCCGGGCGAGGCTGCTGGTCGCCGGGCGGGGCGACGAGGAGGAAGCGGTCGCGACCCTCCCCGAGGAGATGCGCTCCCGCGTCGAGTTCCTCGGCATGGTCAGTGACGAGGACAAGGCGCGGCTGCTGCGCAGCGTCGACCTGTACGTGGCGCCCAACACCGGCGGCGAGAGCTTCGGCATCATCCTCGTCGAGGCGATGTCCGCGGGGGCTCCGGTGCTCGCCTCCGACCTCGACGCCTTCGCCCAGGTCCTCGACCAGGGCGCGGCGGGCGAGCTCTTCACCAACGAGGACGCCGACGACCTCGCCGCCGCGGCGGTACGGCTGCTCGGGGACCCCGAGCGCCGGGAGGAGCTGCGGCTGCGCGGCAGCAAGCACGTGCGCCGATTCGACTGGTCCACCGTCGGTGCGGACATCCTGTCGGTGTACGAGACGGTCACGGACGGCGCGGCCGCCGTGGCCGAGGACGACCGCACGGGGCTGCGCGCACGGTTCGGACTGGCCCGGGAGTAGACCGGGAGTGGACACCGCCACCACGGAGTCCACCCGTCCGGTGCCGAGCCCGGCGGTCGGGGCGCGGTGGGGCGGGCCGGGGGAGGGCCCGCCGCGGGCGCCCCGTACCGGGCCGTCGTGCCGGTAGCCTGTGCGCCCGTGACCTCCACCTTCATCTGGATCGCGGTAGCGCTTGTCGTGATCGGCCTGTACCTGAGCTGGACCGCGGGCCGCCTGGACAGGCTCCACGCGAGGATCGACGCCGCGAGGGCCGCCCTGGACGCCCAGCTCCTGCGCCGCGCGTCGGTCGCCCAGGAGCTCGCCACCGCCGGCGTCCTCGATCCGGCCGCCTCGATCGTGCTCTACGAGGCCGCGCACGCCGCGCGCCAGGCGGAGGAGGAACAGCGGGAGGTGGCCGAGAGCGAGCTGAGCCAGGCGCTGCGCGCGGTCTTCGCGGAGACCCCGCAGGTCGACGCGGTGCGCGAGGCGCCGGGCGGCGAGGAGGCCGCGGGGGAGCTCGCCCAGGCCGTGCGCCGCGTCCCCATGGCGCGTCGCTTCCACAACGACGCCGTGCGCGCCGCCCGGGCACTGCGCCGGCACCGCAAGGTCCGCTGGTTCCGCCTCGCCGGACACGCGCCCTTCCCGATGGCCTTCGAGATGGACGACGAGCCGCCCGCGGCCCTCGCCGACCGCGCGACGGGCTGACGCCGGCGCGTGCGCCGCCCCCCGGCGGCCGCCCGGGGCGAAGCCCGACGGCTCCCTCCTGCCGGTCCCCGCATGCCCCGAAAATCGCCTGCCCGGCCTTCGAAACGCAGGGGCACGCGCGCGTGGCCGATGAAAACGAGCCACCGGCTGTTCATTGGCCCTTGTTGCGGTCCACACCCGCCGGGTTTCCTCGGTGCAGCAAACTCGTCTTCACCCTGTGAGGTCACCCGTGTCCAGCACGCTCTCCAGCAACACCCCGGCCGACGCACCCGCCACCGGCACCGCGCGCGTGAAGCGCGGCATGGCCGAGCAGCTCAAGGGCGGCGTCATCATGGACGTCGTCACGCCGGAGCAGGCGAAGATCGCCGAGGACGCGGGCGCCGTGGCCGTCATGGCCCTGGAGCGGGTGCCCGCCGACATCCGCAAGGACGGCGGCGTGGCGCGCATGTCGGACCCCGACATGATCGAGGGCATCATCAGCGCCGTCTCCATCCCGGTGATGGCCAAGTCCCGCATCGGCCACTTCGTCGAGGCCCAGGTCCTGCAGTCCCTCGGCGTCGACTACATCGACGAGTCCGAGGTGCTGACCCCGGCCGACGAGGTCAACCACTCCGACAAGTGGGCCTTCACCACCCCCTTCGTGTGCGGTGCCACCAACCTGGGTGAGGCCCTGCGCCGTATCGCCGAGGGCGCGGCCATGATCCGCTCCAAGGGCGAGGCCGGCACCGGCAACGTCGTCGAGGCCGTCCGCCACCTGCGCCAGATCAAGAACGAGATCGCCCGCCTGCGCGGCTTCGACAACCACGAGCTGTACGCCGCCGCCAAGGAGCTGCGCGCCCCGTACGAGCTCGTCAAGGAGGTCGCCGAGCTCGGCAAGCTGCCGGTCGTGCTGTTCTCCGCCGGTGGTGTCGCCACCCCGGCCGACGCCGCCCTGATGCGTCAGCTCGGCGCCGAGGGCGTCTTCGTCGGCTCCGGCATCTTCAAGTCGGGCGACCCGGCCAAGCGCGCCGCCGCCATCGTGAAGGCCACCACCTTCTACGACGACCCGAAGATCATCGCGGACGCGTCCCGCAACCTCGGCGAGGCCATGGTCGGCATCAACTGCGACACCCTGCCCGAGACCGAGCGCTACGCCAACCGCGGCTGGTAAGCGGGTACGTCCTGATGAGCACACCCGTCATCGGTGTCCTGGCCCTCCAGGGCGACGTACGGGAGCACCTGATCGCCCTGGCCGCGGCGGACGCCGTGGCCAGGCCGGTGAGGCGCCCCGAGGAGCTCGCCGAGGTCGATGGACTGGTCATCCCCGGTGGTGAGTCCACCACCATCTCCAAGCTGGCCGTCCTGTTCGGCCTCATGGAGCCCCTCCGCGCGCGCGTGCGCGACGGCATGCCGGTCTACGGCACCTGCGCGGGCATGATCATGCTCGCCGACAAGATCCTCGACCCGCGCTCGGGCCAGGAGACCATCGGCGGCATCGACATGATCGTGCGCCGTAACGCCTTCGGGCGGCAGAACGAGTCCTTCGAGGCCGCGGTCCAGGTCGCGGGCGTCGAGGGCGCCCCCGTCGAGGGCGTCTTCATCCGTGCCCCCTGGGTCGAGTCCGTGGGCGCGGCGGCCGAGGTGCTCGCCGAGCACGAGGGCCATATCGTCGCCGTCCGCCAGGGCCACGCCCTCGCCACGTCGTTCCACCCTGAACTGACCGGCGATCACCGGCTGCACGCACTCTTCGTCGACATGGTGCGCGAAGTCCGGGGGTGAGATCCCGGTAGGATCGAGGAGTTCGTACAGAGATTGGTTACGCGAAGGAGACAGGCAGATGTCCGGCCACTCTAAATGGGCCACGACTAAGCACAAGAAGGCCGTGATCGACGCCAAGCGCGGCAAGCTCTTCGCGAAGCTGATCAAGAACATCGAGGTCGCTGCGCGCATGGGCGGCGTCGACCTCGACGGCAACCCGACGCTCTACGACGCCGTCCAGAAGGCCAAGAAGCAGTCGGTCCCGAACAAGAACATCGACTCCGCGATCAAGCGGGGCGGCGGTCTCGAGGCCGGCGGCGCCGACTACGAGACGATCATGTACGAGGGCTACGGACCGAACGGCGTCGCGGTGCTCATCGAGTGCCTCACCGACAACCGCAACCGCGCCGCGTCCGACGTCCGCGTCGCCATGACCCGCAACGGCGGCTCCATGGCCGACCCGGGCTCCGTCTCGTACCTCTTCAACCGCAAGGGCGTCGTGATCGTCCCCAAGGGCGAGCTGGCCGAGGACGACGTCCTGGGCGCGGTCCTCGAGGCCGGCGCCGAGGAGGTCAACGACCTGGGCGAGTCCTTCGAGGTGCTCAGCGAGGCCACCGACCTCGTCGCGGTCCGCACCGCGCTCCAGGAAGCCGGGATCGACTACGACTCGGCCGAGGCCAACTTCGTCCCGACCATGCAGGTCGAGCTGGACGAGGAGGGCGCGAAGAAGATCTTCAAGCTCATCGACGCGCTCGAGGACAGCGACGACGTGCAGAACGTCTTCGCCAACTTCGACGTCTCCGACGACATCATGGAGAAGGTCGACGCCTGAGCCGCGCACCAGGGCATCGCACGACGGGCCGACGGGACACACCCCGTCGGCCCGTCGCGTTGTCGGTGCCACCCGATAGCCTGCACAGGCAGCTGAACACACGGCCGAAAACACCGTCGGCCGATGTCAGGGGAGGGGGTGCGCGGTGCGCGTACTCGGCGTGGACCCGGGACTGACCCGGTGCGGTATCGGCGTCGTCGAAGGCGTCGCCGGACGGCCGCTCACCATGCTCGGCGTCGGCGTGGTCCGCACCCCGCCGGACGCCGACATCGGTCACCGCCTGGTCGCCATCGAGCAGGGCATCGAGCAGTGGCTCGACGAGCACCGGCCGGAGTACGTGGCCGTGGAGCGCGTCTTCAGCCAGCACAACGTCCGCACGGTCATGGGCACCGCCCAGGCCAGCGCCGTCGCCATGCTCTGCGCGACCCGCCGCGGCCTCCCCGTGGCCCTGCACACCCCCAGCGAGGTCAAGGCCGCGGTCACCGGAAACGGCCGCGCAGACAAGGCCCAGGTCGGCGCCATGGTGACACGGCTGCTGCGACTCGCCGCCCCGCCGAAGCCCGCCGACGCCGCCGACGCCCTGGCCCTCGCCATCTGCCACATCTGGCGCGCCCCCGCGGTCAACCGCCTCCAGCAGGCACACGCAGCCGCGCGTGCCGCCGCCCGCAACTCCCGAGAGGTCACCCGATGATCGCCTTCGTCAGCGGCCCCGTCGCCGCGCTCGCCCCGGACGCCGCCGTGGTCGAGGTCGGCGGCATCGGCTTCGCCGTCCAGTGCTCTCCCCACACGCTCTCCGGACTCCGGGCGGGGCAGCAGGCCAAGCTCGCCACCTCACTCGTCGTGCGCGAGGACTCGCTGACCCTGTACGGCTTCCTGGAGGACGACGAGAAGCAGGTCTTCGAACTGCTCCAGACCGCGAGCGGCGTGGGACCGCGCCTCGCCCAGGCGATGCTCGCCGTGCACCGCCCCGACGACCTGCGCCGGGCGGTCGCCACCGGCGACGAGAAGGCCCTCACCGCCGTCCCGGGCATCGGCAAGAAGGGCGCCCAGAAGCTGCTCCTCGAACTGAAGGACCGCCTCGGCGAGCCCCTCGGCACCGGCCCCGCCGTCGGCACCCCGGTCACCCCCGGCTGGCGCGACCAGCTCCACGCCGCCCTCATCGGCCTCGGCTACGCCACCCGGGAGGCCGACGAGGCGGTCACCGCGGTCACCCCCCGGGCGGAGGCCACCGAGGGCACGCCCCAGGTCGGACAGCTGCTGAAGGCGGCCCTGCAGACGCTGAACCGCACCCGGTGAGCCGCGCCCCGCGGCCCACCGCAGGCACCGGCCCGCCGGGGCGCGCGGCCGCGGCCCCGGCGTGACACCGACCGACATCCACGACCCGCGAGGCACCCACCCGTGAACCCGTACGACCCCGAACCCGCCGCCGACGACATCCCGGGCCCCCGGCTCGTCGGCGCCGCAGCCGACGGCGACGACCAGGCCGTCGAAGCGGCGCTGCGCCCGAAGTCGCTGGACGAATTCGTCGGCCAGGAACGGGTCCGCGAGCAGCTCGACCTCGTCCTCAGGGCGGCCCGCCAGCGCGGTGCCACGGCCGACCACGTCCTGCTCTCCGGCGCCCCCGGCCTCGGCAAGACCACCCTTTCGATGATCATCGCCGCGGAGATGGGCGCCCCCATCCGCATCACCAGCGGCCCGGCCATCCAGCACGCCGGCGACCTGGCCGCGATCCTCTCCTCGCTCCAGGAGGGCGAGGTCCTCTTCCTCGACGAGATCCACCGCATGTCCCGTCCCGCCGAAGAGATGCTCTACATGGCGATGGAGGACTTCCGCGTCGACGTGATCGTCGGCAAGGGGCCCGGCGCCACCGCCATCCCGCTCGACCTGCCGCCCTTCACCCTGGTCGGCGCCACGACACGGGCGGGCCTGCTGCCCCCGCCCCTGCGTGACCGTTTCGGGTTCACCGCGCACATGGAGTTCTACGAGCCCGCCGAGCTGGAGCGCGTCGTCCACCGCTCCGCACATCTCCTGGACGTCACCATCGATGCCGACGGCGCCGCCGAGATCGCCGGTCGTTCCCGCGGCACGCCGCGTATCGCCAACCGTCTGTTGCGCCGCGTACGCGACTATGCGCAGGTCAAGGCCGACGGAGTGATCACCCGCGAGATCGCGGCGGCGGCCCTGGGCGTCTACGAGGTCGACGCCCGCGGCCTGGACCGCCTCGACCGGGCCGTCCTGCAGGCCCTGCTCAAGCTCTTCGGCGGGGGCCCCGTCGGGCTGTCGACCCTCTCGGTCGCGGTGGGGGAGGAGCGCGAGACCGTCGAGGAGGTGGCGGAGCCCTTCCTGGTCAGGGAGGGACTGCTGGCCCGCACCCCGCGGGGCCGTGTGGCCACCCCGGCGGCCTGGGAGCACCTGGGCCTGACACCGCCGCGCCAGGCCCCCGGGGGTCCCGCCGCGGCCAGGGGACAGGGCGACCTGTTCGGGGCGTGACGGCGCGGGCAGTCGCGGGGGCAGGAACTGCGGTGCCATGCTGAGCGTTGTTCCATCAGTGCGGACTCGCTTAGACTCCGCCGATGCCGCCTTTGCAGGCGGCGAGCCCCCGCCGCCCCCGGGCGGCGCGTCCACCCCCATCGACAGGCCGCTCCCCGTGGCGGTCGCCTTTGAAGGAAGTTCCCACCCGTGAGTCTCGTGACCCTCCTCCCGTTCATCGTGCTCATCGGGGCCATGTTCCTGATGACCCGGTCTGCCAAGAAGAAGCAGCAGCAGGCCGTGGCGATGCGGGACCATCTGCAGCCCGGCACCGGCGTCCGTACGATCGGAGGCTTGTACGCCACGGTCAAGGAGGTCAACGACGAGACGGTGCTGCTCGACGCCGCGCCCGGCGTCCACCTGATCTTCGCCAAGAACGCGATCGGTGCGGTGCTCGACGACGCCGAGTACAACCGCATCGTCCACGGCATCGAGGGTGACCTGGACACCGACACCCCGGTCGTCCCCGACGACGTCTCCTCCCTCACCGGGGCCGACGAGCCCGCCGAGGCCACCGACGACTCGCGCATCGACCTCGGCAAGAAGGACGCCGCGGCCGAGAAGACCGAGGCCGAAGGCACCGAGGCCGCCGACGACACCAAGGCGGCCGACGCCGAGACCGAGGCAGCCGAGCCGAAGAAGACCGACGGCGAGTCCGACGCGAAGTAGTCACGACCAGGGACCGCGGCGAGCCCACCGGCAGGCCGCGGTCCCCGGAGCGTGCGGCTTTCGCATGGAATCCCCACACCATGTCATGGCCGCCCGAGCACACCCGACCACGGGCGGTTGGAGAGGGAGATCGAGAAGGTGGCAGCACCGAAGAAGGGCCGGAGTCGAGGCGCCCAGGGACATCCTGGCCGCACCTTGGCCCTGATGCTGATCGTCATGGCAGCGCTGACCGGGGGCATGTTCCTGTCAGGTCACCCCACGCCGCGACTCGGCATCGACCTCGCCGGCGGCACCAGCATCACGCTCGAGGCGAAGAGCGAGCCCGGCCAGGAATCCGCGATCAACAAGACCAACATGGACACCGCGGTCGACATCATGAACCGCCGTGTCAATGGCCTGGGCGTCTCCGAGGCGGAGGTGCAGACCCAGGGCGGTCGCAACATCATCGTCAACATCCCCAAGGGCACCAATTCCGAGCAGGCCCGGCAGCAGGTCGGCACCACCGCCAAGCTGTACTTCCGTCCGGTGCTCGTGGTCGCCCCCGGCACGCCCACGCCCGAGCCCTCCGGCACCCCGTCGGCCAGCCCCTCCCCGGCCGGCGACAAGAACAAGGGCCAGTCCGGTGAGAAGGCGACCTCCTCCACGCCGACCGCGACCCCCACACCCAGCGCCACCCCGCAGGGCCGCGCCGTCACCGACGGGCTGAAGGCCGCCGCCGCGGCGTCGCCGTCGCCCAGCGCGAGCACCTCGGCCAAGCCCTCGGCCACCCCCTCGCCCCAGCCGTCCGCCAACGCCATCGCGAAGCTCCAGGAGCAGTTCAAGACGCTGAACTGCAAGGACCGCGCGGCCCGCGTCAAGGCCACGCAGGGCGTGAAGCCGTCCGACCCGCTGGTCGCGTGCGGCAAGAACTCCCAGAACCAGTGGGAGAAGTACATCCTCGACAAGGCCGAGGTCGACGGGACCGACATCTCCAAGTCGCGCGCCATGCTGGACCCGCAGCGCGGCATCTGGAAGGTCACGATGGACTTCACGAGCAAGGGCTCGAAGAAGTTCGCGGCGACCACCAGCAAGCTTTCGCAGCAGCAGCCCCCGATGAACCAGTTCGCCATCGTGCTCGACGGCGACGTGGTGTCCGCCCCCAGCGTCGGCGAGACCCTGAGCGGCAGCGCCGAGATCACCGGCAGCTTCACCCAGGAGTCCGCCCAGAGCCTCGCCAACATGCTGTCGTACGGTGCGCTGCCGCTGTCCTTCCGTGAGGCGAGCGTCACCACCGTCACCGCCGCGCTCGGCGGCGAGCAGCTGCACGCCGGTCTGATCGCCGGTGCCATCGGCCTCGCGCTGGTCGTGATCTACCTGGTGGTCTACTACCGGGGCCTGTCCCTGATCGCCGTCGCCTCGCTGCTCACGTCCGCGATCCTCACGTACGTGATCATGTCGCTGCTCGGCCCGACCATCCATTTCGCGCTGAACCTGCCCGCGGTCTGCGGTGCGATCGTGGCCATCGGTATCACCGCCGACTCGTTCATCGTGTTCTTCGAGCGCATCCGTGACGAGGTCCGTGAGGGCCGTACGCTGCGGCCCGCCGTCGAACGGGCCTGGCCGCGCGCCCGGCGCACCATCCTGGTCTCCGACTTCGTGTCGTTCCTGGCCGCTGCCGTGCTCTTCATCGTCACGGTCGGCAAGGTCCAGGGCTTCGCGTTCACGCTGGGTCTGACCACCCTGCTCGACGTGGTCGTCGTCTTCTTCTTCACCAAGCCGCTGATGACGATCCTCGCCCGCAGGAAGTTCTTCGCGGAGGGCCACCCGTGGTCCGGCCTCGATCCCAAGCGTCTCGGTGCCAAGCCTCCGCTGCGTCGCACCCGCCGTCCGTCCGCCCCCGTCGACCCGAAGGAGGCGTGAGATGTCGAAGCTCGGCAGCCTCGGCGCCCGGCTCTACCGCGGCGAGGTCGGATACGACTTCGTCGGCAAGCGCAAGATCTGGTACGGCGTCTCCATCCTGATCACCATCACGGCCATCGTCGGCCTGGCGGTGCGGGGCCTGAACATGGGCATCGAGTTCCAGGGCGGCGCCGTCTTCACGACCCCGAGGACCAGCATCTCCGCCGCCGAGGCCGAGAAGTCCGCGGAAACGGTCGCGGGCCACGACGCGATCGTGCAGAAGCTCGGCACCGGTGGCCTGCGCATCCAGATCGCCGGTGTGGACACCAACAAGTCCGACCCGATCAAGGCGGCCCTGGCCAAGGACCTGAACGTCAACCCGGAGAAGATCAACGCGGACCTGGTCGGTCCCAGCTGGGGTGAGCAGATCGCCAACAAGGCCTGGGAGGGCCTGGCGATCTTCATGGTGCTCGTCGTGATCTACCTGGCGATCGCCTTCGAATGGCGCATGGCACTCGCCGCGCTCGTCGCCCTGATCCACGACATCACCATCACCACCGGGATCTACGCCCTCGTCGGCTTCGAGGTCACCCCGGGCACCGTGATCGGTCTGCTGACCATCCTCGGTTACTCGCTCTACGACACGGTCGTCGTCTTCGACTCGCTCAAGGAGCAGACGAAGGACATCACCAAGCAGACCCGCTTCACCTACAGCGATATCGCCAACCGCTCGATCAACGGCACACTGGTGCGTTCGATCAACACCACGGTCGTGGCGCTGCTGCCGGTCGCCGGCCTGCTCTTCATCGGCGGCGGCGTCCTGGGCGCGGGCATGCTCAACGACATCTCGCTGTCGCTGTTCGTCGGCCTCGCGGCCGGTGCGTACTCCTCGATCTTCATCGCCACGCCGCTCGTCGCCGACCTCAAGGAGCGCGAGCCGCAGATGAAGAACCTCAGGAAGCGCGTGCTCGCCAAGCGCGCCGCCGCCGGCGCCCAGGGCGACTCGGCCGAGGGCCAGGCGGCCGGCGGTGAGGGCCCGGAGGACGCGGAGCACGACGGCGCCGCCCCGGCAGTGGTCGGCCCGCGCAGCCAGCCCGCCCGCAACCGCGGCCGCGGCCGCCCCTCGGGGAAGCGCCGATGACCGAGTCGCCCATCTCCGCGCTGCTGCTCAGCCGCATCAGGGACGTTCCGGACTACCCGGAGCCGGGCGTGATGTTCAAGGACATCACCCCCCTCCTCGCGGACCCGCCGGCGTTCACCGCGCTGACCGAGGCCCTCGCCGACGTGTGTGCCCGCCACGGAGCGACGAAGATCGTCGGCCTGGAGGCGCGCGGGTTCATCCTGGGCGCGCCGGTCGCCGTCCGCGCGGGTCTGGGCTTCATCCCCGTGCGCAAGGCGGGCAAGCTCCCCGGGGCGACGCTCAGCCAGGCGTACGACCTGGAGTACGGCTCCGCCGAGATCGAGGTGCACGCCGAGGACCTGCTCCCGGGCGACCGGGTCATGGTCATCGACGACGTCCTCGCCACCGGCGGCACCGCCGGGGCCACGCTGGAGCTGATCCGGCGGGCGGGCGCCGAGGTCGCGGGCATCGCGGTCCTGATGGAGCTGGGCTTCCTCGGAGGCCGCGGCCGTCTGGAGCCGGCCCTGGCGGGCGCCCCGCTGGAGGCGCTGCTCACGGTCTGAGCCGTCGTACGACGTCGAGGCGGGCCCGGGAGGAATCCCGGGCCCGCCTCGCACGTTTCAGGAGCAGAGAATCGGCCCGGGACGAACCCGAGGCCGAGGATCGATACCATGGGCTTCCGGGGCCTGACCGGGGGACCCGGATCGCACGAGGAGCGTGCTCTTGCCAGACGAGGCCCAGCCACTCGCCGCCAAGCCCGATCAGCAGGCCGCGGCACCCACCGCCGCCCCCGTGAAGCGCGCGGACAACGCGAAGAGCGGGTCCGCGCAGCGCGCCCAGGGGGCGCCCCGGGAGTCGGCGGCCGATCAGACGCGCCCGAAGCCGCCCGTGGACCGCCCGGCCGGCGCCGCGCCCGTCCGGCCCGTGGCGGGCCCGCCCGCGCGTTCGGCCTCGTCCAACCGTGTACGCGCCCGTCTCGCGCGCCTCGGCGTCCAGCGCTCCAACCCGTACAACCCGGTCCTGGAGCCCCTGCTGCGGATAGTGCGCAGCAACGACCCCAAGATCGAGAACTCCACGCTCCGCCAGATCGAGCGGGCCTACCAGGTCGCCGAGCGCTGGCACCGCGGCCAGAAGCGCAAGAGCGGCGACCCGTACATCACGCACCCGCTCGCCGTGACGACCATCCTCGCCGAGCTCGGCATGGACCCGGCCACGCTGATGGCGGGCCTGCTGCACGACACCGTCGAGGACACCGAGTACGGCCTGGAGCAGCTGCGCCGCGACTTCGGCGACACCGTCGCCCTTCTCGTCGACGGCGTCACCAAGCTGGACAAGGTCAAGTTCGGCGAGGCCGCTCAGGCCGAGACCGTGCGCAAGATGGTCGTTGCCATGGCCAAGGACCCGCGCGTCCTGGTCATCAAGCTCGCCGACCGCCTGCACAACATGCGCACCATGCGCTACCTCAAGCGGGAGAAGCAGGAGAAGAAGGCCCGCGAGACCCTGGAGATCTACGCCCCGCTGGCGCACCGGCTGGGCATGAACACGATCAAGTGGGAGCTGGAGGACCTCGCCTTCGCGATCCTCTATCCCAAGATGTACGACGAAATCGTGCGTCTGGTCGCGGAGCGCGCCCCCAAGCGGGACGAGTACCTGGCCATAGTGACCGACGAGGTCCAGGCCGACCTGCGCGCCGCCCGTATCAAGGCCACCGTCACCGGCCGGCCGAAGCACTACTACAGCGTCTACCAGAAGATGATCGTCCGCGGCCGTGACTTCGCGGAGATCTACGACCTGGTGGGCATCCGCGTCCTCGTCGACACGGTCCGCGACTGCTACGCGGCACTGGGCACCGTCCACGCGCGCTGGAACCCGGTTCCGGGGCGCTTCAAGGACTACATCGCGATGCCCAAGTTCAACATGTACCAGTCGTTGCACACGACGGTCATCGGGCCCAACGGCAAGCCGGTCGAGCTGCAGATCCGCACGTTCGACATGCACCGCCGCGCCGAGTACGGCATCGCCGCGCACTGGAAGTACAAGCAGGAGGCCGTCGCGGGCGCCTCCAAGGTGCGCACGGACGCGCCGAGGAGCGCGGGCAAGGACAAGGACGCCGTCAACGACATGGCGTGGCTGCGCCAGTTGCTCGACTGGCAGAAGG
The DNA here is from genome assembly GCF_053593975.1 of Streptomyces sp. NPDC002004. Lineage (NCBI taxonomy): Bacteria > Bacillati > Actinomycetota > Actinomycetes > Kitasatosporales > Streptomycetaceae > Streptomyces > Streptomyces sp. NPDC002004. The sequence continues at coordinate 148,385 of NZ_JBSFDP010000005.1, read as the reverse complement.
AGACCGAGGACCCCTCGGAGTTCCTGGAGTCCCTGCGCTTCGACCTGTCCCGCAACGAGGTGTTCGTCTTCACGCCGAAGGGCGACGTCATAGCGCTGCCGGCCGGCGCGACACCGGTGGACTTCGCGTACGCGGTCCACACCGAGGTCGGCCACCGCACCATAGGGGCGCGGGTCAACGGACGTCTCGTCCCCCTCGAATCGACCCTGGACAACGGCGACTTGGTGGAGGTCTTCACCTCCAAGGCACCCGGCGCGGGGCCGTCCCGCGACTGGCTCGGATTCGTCAAGTCGCCGCGTGCCCGCAACAAGATCCGTGCCTGGTTCTCCAAGGAGCGCCGCGACGAGGCGATCGAGCAGGGCAAGGACGCCATCGCGCGGGCGATGCGCAAGCAGAACCTGCCGATCCAGCGGATCCTCACCGGCGACTCCCTCGTCACGCTCGCGCACGAGATGCGCTACCCCGACATCTCGTCCCTGTACGCGGCGATCGGCGAGGGCCATGTGGCCGCGCAGAACGTCGTGCAGAAGCTGGTGCACGCGCTCGGCGGCGAGGAGGCCGCGAGCGAGGACATCGCCGAGAGCGCGCCGCCCGCGCGCGGACGCCGCAAGCGCCGTTCCAGCGCCGACCCGGGTGTCGTCGTCAAGGGCGTCGACGACGTGTGGGTCAAACTGGCCCGCTGCTGCACGCCCGTGCCCGGCGACCCCATCATCGGCTTCGTCACCCGTGGCAGCGGAGTCTCCGTGCACCGCAGCGACTGCGTCAACATCGAGTCGCTGTCCAGGGAGCCCGAGCGCATCCTCGACGTCGAATGGGCGCCGACCCAGTCGTCGGTCTTCCTGGTCGCCATCCAGGTCGAGGCGCTGGACCGCTCGCGTCTTCTGTCGGACGTCACCAGGGTCCTGTCCGACCAGCACGTCAACATCCTGTCGGCGGCGGTCCAGACCTCGCGCGACCGCGTCGCCACGTCCCGCTTCACCTTCGAGATGGGCGACCCCAAGCACCTCGGGCACGTCCTGAAGGCGGTCAGGGGCGTGGAAGGCGTCTACGACGTGTACCGCGTGACATCGGCACGCAGGCAGTAGCCGGTACGAGCGTGAGGCGACGGCCGGCGCGGCCGTGACGCGGAGGCTCGTACGACCTCGGCTGTGACGCGTCGGCCCGAGCGGCCCGCACGGCCCAGGCGGTCGGCGCGGCCGTGACGCGGAGGCCGACACCGCTCCGACGTGCGCGCACCCGCCATGCCGCCGACGCGCGGACGGCGACCGACATGACGAAGGGGCTCCCGTACGCACCGTACGGGAGCCCCCTTCGCGCAGCCGGGGTATGTCAGCCGCCGAACTCCTCCAGGCCCTTCAGCGCCTGGTCGAGCAGCGCCTGACGGCCGTCGAGCTCCTTCTGGAGCTTGTCGGCCTTCGCGGTGTTGCCCGCAGCGCGCGCCGCCTCGATCTGCTCACGCAGCTTGTCGACGGCCGCCTGCAGCTGGCCGGTCAGGCCCTCCGCACGCGCACGCGCCTCCGGGTTGGTACGCCGCCACTCGGCCTCCTCGGAGTCCTGGAGAGCCCGCTCGACGGCGTGCATCCGGCCCTCGACCTTCGGCCGGGCGTCCCGCGGCACATGGCCGATGGCCTCCCAGCGCTCGTTGATCGAGCGGAACGCGGCGCGCGCCGTCTTGAGGTCCGCGATCGGCAGGAGCTTCTCGGCCTCCTCGGCCAGCTCCTCCTTCAGCTTGAGGTTCTCGGCCTGCTCGGCGTCGCGCTCCGCGAAGACCGAACTGCGCGCCGCGAAGAACACGTCCTGGGCGCCGCGGAAGCGGTTCCACAGGTCGTCCTCGTGCTCGCGCTGCGCCCTGCCCGCGGCCTTCCAGTCGGCCATCAGCTCGCGGTAGCGGGCCGCGGTCGGACCCCAGTCCGTCGAGTCGGACAGCGCCTCGGCCTCGGCGACCAGCCTCTCCTTGGCCTTGCGGGCCTCCTCGCGCTGCGCGTCCAGCGAGGCGAAGTGCGCCTTGCGGCGCTTGGAGAACGCCGACCGGGCGTGCGAGAAGCGGTGCCACAGCTCGTCGTCCGACTTGCGGTCGAGTCGCGGCAGCCCCTTCCACGTGTCCACCAGCGCCCGCAGCCGCTCACCGGCCGCCCGCCACTGCTCGCTCTGCGCCAGCTCCTCCGCCTCGACGACCAGCGCCTCCTTGGCGTGCCGCGCTTCGTCGGACTGCTTGGCCTTCTGGGCCTTGCGCTCCTCGCGGCGGGCCTCGACCGCCTCCACGAGCTTGTCCAGGCGGGCGCGGAGCGCGTCCAGGTCACCCACGGCGTGGTGCGAGACCACCTGCTCGCGCAGGTGCTCGATCGCCGTCATGGCGTCCTTGGCGGACAGGTCGGTGGTCTTCACCCGGCGCTCGAGGAGGCCGATCTCCACGACAAGGCCCTCGTACTTGCGCTCGAAGTAGGCCAGGGCCTCATCGGGAGAACCGGCCTGCCAGGAACCGACGACCTGCTCTCCGTCGGCCGTACGCACGTACACGGTCCCCGTCTCGTCGACGCGGCCCCACGGGTCGCTGCTCACAGCGCCTCCTCCACATGATGCCCGCGGTGGCCTGCTGGGCCCCCGGGCATCGTCCACAGTTTCGTCACCGCCAACATAGGCGAACGGCGGGCGGCCTGTCCGCATCCAGCGCGACCGAAATTTCGCAGTTGGGGATCAGGATTTCGTCACGATGGCCTGGTTGATGACGACGGTGGCGTTGGGGGCGCCGTCGCCCTGCCCGGTGCTCTCACCCGCGTCCGCGATCTTCTTCAGAACCTTCAGCCCCGATTCGGAAATGGTCCCGAACGGTGTGTAGTCGGGCGGGAGCTGACTGTCCTGGTAGACGAGGAAGAACTGACTGCCGCCGGTGTTCCGGCCCTTCTTCGTCTGGGGGTTGTACTGGTTGGCCATCGCCACCGTCCCCGCCGGATACACATTCCCCTTCAGGCGCGTGTCCTTGAGGTTCTCGTCGGGAAGCGTGTAGCCGGGCCCGCCCATGCCGTTGCCCTTGGGGTCGCCGCACTGCAGCACGTAGATACCCCTGGTGGTCAACCGGTGGCACTTCGTGTGGTCCAGATACCCCTTGCCGGCCAGGAAGTCGAACGAGTTCACCGTGTGCGGCGCCTTGGCGGCATCCAGACTCAGCGGAATGTCACCGCACGTCGTGCTCAGCTTCATCGTGTACGAAGCCGACTTGTCGATCGTGAGCGCCGGCTCCTTCTTGAAGGTCAGGTCCTTGACCTTGCCCGGCGCGGGCTTGGCGCACGGGTCCGGCGCCTTGCTGGTGGGCGCGCTGCTGGGCTCGCTGCCCGCGGTGTTCTTCTTGCCGTCGCCGCTGAACGCGCCGGCCGCGTAGGCCACCGCGCCGCCGGCGACGACGACGGCGAGCGTCGACACGATCACCGTGTTGCGGATCCGCGCACGACGGTACGCGGTCTGCCGCCGCTCCTGCTGTCGCGCGAACTTCTCCCGGGCGAGCTGCCGCCGCCGCTGATCCTGGCTGACCACCGGGTTCTCTCCTCGTACGTCTCGAGTGCTCGTGCAGTGCGACTTGTGGTGTTCACGGGGCGCATGGGTCGTGTGAGCCGAGCGTCCGCTGTGCCCCGTACCGTATATGGGTTCGCTGTGGAATCGGCAGCGCCGGTAGGCTCGGACCTGCCACATTCGCGGAACGACGTCCCGGACGACGCCGACCGAGTCGATCAGGACGGCGCCGATCCGCCGGAGACACCGAGAGGACGTAGGACGATCGTGCTGATTGCCGGATTCCCCGCGGGGGCCTGGGGCACCAACTGCTACCTGGTCGCTCCCGCCGCGGGTGAGGAGTGCGTGATCATCGACCCGGGCCACCAGGCCGCCGAGGGAGTCGAGGACGCGCTCAAGAAGCATCGGCTCAAGCCCGTCGCGGTCGTTCTCACCCACGGTCACATCGACCATGTCGCCTCGGTGGTCCCGGTCTGCGGGGCGCACGACGTCCCGGCGTGGATCCACCCCGACGACCGGTTCATGATGAGCGACCCGGAGAAGGCGCTCGGGCGGTCCATCGGTATGCCGCTCATGGGTGAACTGACCGTGGGGGAGCCCGACGATCTGCGGGAGCTGGCGGACGGCGCCCAGCTGAAGCTGGCGGGCCTCGACCTCACCGTCGCGCACGCGCCCGGCCATACCAAGGGGTCGGTGACCTTCCGGATGCCCGAGACCCAGGAGATCCCCTCGGTCTTCTTCTCGGGCGATCTGCTCTTCGCCGGCTCCATCGGACGCACCGATCTGCCCGGCGGCTCCATGGACGAGATGCTCGGCTCGCTGGCCCGCGTGTGCCTGCCGCTCGACGACTCGACCGTGGTGCTGTCCGGCCACGGCCCCCAGACGACCATCGGCCAGGAGCGCGCCACCAACCCGTATCTGCGGCAGGTGGCCGCCGGCCTGGGAGCGGAGACGACCTCCGCGCCCCGACGAGGAATGTGACGAGAGACTTTCCGTGAGCACCTTCAAGGCCCCCAAGGGCACGTACGACCTGATCCCGCCGCGTTCGGCGAAGTTCCTTGCCGTGCGCGAGGCCATCACCACTCCGCTGCGCAACTCCGGCTACGGCTACATCGAGACGCCCGGCTTCGAGACCGTCGAGCTGTTCGCGCGCGGCGTCGGTGAGTCCACCGACATCGTGACCAAGGAGATGTACGCCTTCGAGACCAAGGGCGGCGACCGGCTGGCCCTGCGCCCCGAGGGCACCGCCTCCGTGCTGAGGGCCGCGCTGGAGGCCAACCTGCACAAGGCCGGCAACCTCCCGGTCAAGCTCTGGTACTCGGGCTCCTACTACCGCTACGAGCGCCCGCAGGCGGGTCGTTACCGCCACTTCTCGCAGGTCGGTGCCGAGGCGATCGGTGCCGAGGACCCGGCGCTCGACGCCGAGCTGATCGTCCTCGCCGACCAGGCGTACCGCTCGCTGGGGCTGCGCAACTTCCGCATCCTGCTGAACTCGCTCGGCGACAAGGAGTGCCGCCCCGTGTACCGGGCCGCGCTCCAGGACTTCCTGCGCGGGCTCGACCTCGACGAGGACACCCGCCGCCGCGTCGACATCAACCCGCTGCGCGTCCTCGACGACAAGCGCGAGTCGGTGCAGCAGCAGCTCGGAGGCGCCCCCCTGCTGCGCGACTTCCTGTGCGACGCCTGCAAGGCGTACCACGAGCAGGTGCGCGAGCTGATCACGGCCGCCGGTGTCGCCTACGAGGACGACCCGAAGCTGGTGCGCGGCCTCGACTACTACACCCGCACCACCTTCGAGTTCGTGCACGACGGGCTCGGTTCGCAGTCCGCGGTGGGCGGCGGCGGGCGCTACGACGGCCTGTCCGAAATGATCGGCGGCCCGTCGCTGCCGTCCGTCGGATGGGCGCTCGGCGTCGACCGCACGGTGCTGGCCCTGGAGGCCGAGGGCATCGAACTTGCCCTGCCCGCCGCCACCAGCGTGTTCGCGGTGCCGCTCGGCGACGAGGCACGCCGTGTCCTCTTCGACGTGGTCACCCGGCTGCGACGGGCCGGGATCGCCGCCGACTTCGCGTACGGCGGCAAGGGGCTCAAGGGCGCAATGAAGAACGCCAACCGCAGTGGTGCGCGGTACGCCGTCGTCGCCGGTGAGCGCGACCTTGCCGACGGTGTCGTCCAGCTCAAGGACATGGAGTCCGGGGAGCAGGTCGCGGTTCCCGTGGACACGGTGATCGCGGAGCTCCAGCAGCGCCTGGGCTGACCGGGACCGCCGGTCCCCGAACGCCGGACGGGCTGACCTTTCAGCCCGTCCGGCGACCGAGGGCGAGGAGCCGTCCGGCCGAGGACGGCAGCCCCCAGGGGCGGGACGGGTGCGGCGAAAGGCGCCGTACGGCTCCGCGTCCCGTCAACTCGGCGGGAGCCGCGTCAACTTGACGGGTCGGCATTCGTCCCGTCGGACGATCCCGGCGCGCGGGGCGCCGTCCGCGCCGAGGGCCTGGGCGTTCCGCGCCGAGCCGGTGATCCGGCACCGCCGCATCGAACGCCCCGCACCCCCCGCGCGTATCTCCTTATGTCCATCGAACGGTGGACGACCGCGCGGGTACGGCACAATGAGCCTGCCCGCAGGCCCCTGCGGGTCCACGACTCGACTGACGGATCGGCGTGATGAGCAAGACGACGACAGCCATGGAAAGCGTCTCCGCACCGGGCCCGGCCCAGGTTCCGCGCAGCGTCGGCGGCAGCCGCGCCTTCGCGCTGCTCCTGGTGATCACGGGAGCGGCGGGGCTGCTGGCGGCCTGGGTCATCACGCTCGACAAGTTCAAGATCCTCGAGGCCAAGGCCGCGGGGAAGTCCTTCACGCCGTCGTGCAGCCTCAACCCCGTCGTCTCCTGCGGCAGCGTCATGGAGAGCAAGCAGGCCGCGGCCTTCGGCTTCCCGAACCCCATGCTGGGCCTGGTCGCCTACGGCATCGTGATCTGCGTCGCCATGAGCCTGCTGGCCGGCGCCCGCTTCCCGCGCTGGTACTGGCTGACCTTCAACGCCGGCACGCTGTTCGGCGTCGGCTTCTGCACCTGGCTGCAGTTCCAGTCGCTGTACCGCATCGGCGCACTGTGCCTGTGGTGCAGCCTGGCGTGGGTCGCCACCATCCTGATGTTCTGGTACGTCACCTCCTTCAACGTCCGCAGCGGCTTCCTGCCCGCGCCTGGCTGGCTCAAGAGCTTCTTCGGCGAGTTCACCTGGGTGCTCCCGGTCGTGCACGTCGGGATCATCGGCATGCTGGTCCTGACGCGCTGGTGGGACTTCTGGACCTCCTGACCGGCGCCCGGGCGTTGTCGGTGCGGTGACATAGGGTCGTACGCGTGGAGCCCGATCTGTTCACCGCCGCCGCCGAGGAACGCCAGGAGAAGGACCCGGCCGGCAGCCCGCTGGCCGTCCGGATGCGCCCGCGCACGCTCGACGAGGTCGTCGGCCAGCAGCACCTGCTGAAGCCCGGCTCGCCGCTGCGCAGGCTCGTCGGCGAGGGGAACGGCGGCCCCGCGGGACCCTCCTCGGTGATCCTCTGGGGCCCGCCCGGCACCGGCAAGACGACCCTGGCGTACGTCGTCTCCAAGGCCACCAACAAGCGCTTCGTGGAGCTCTCCGCGATCACCGCGGGGGTGAAGGAGGTGCGCGCCGTCATCGACGGCGCCCGCCGCGCCACCGGCGGCTTCGGCAAGGAGACCGTCCTCTTCCTCGACGAGATCCACCGCTTCAGCAAGGCCCAGCAGGACTCCTTGCTGCCCGCCGTGGAGAACCGCTGGGTCACCCTCATCGCGGCCACCACGGAGAACCCGTACTTCTCCGTGATCTCCCCCCTGCTGTCCCGCTCCCTGCTGCTCACGCTCGAACCGCTCACCGACGACGACGTACGCGGACTGCTGCACCGCGCCATCGCCGACGAGCGGGGCCTGGGCGGCGCCGTCACGCTGCCCGGGGACGCCGAGGAGCACCTGCTGCGGATCGCCGGCGGTGACGCCCGGCGCGCGCTGACCGCGCTGGAGGCGGGCGCCGGCTCCGCGCTCGCCAAGAGCGAGGACGAGATCACCCTCCGGACCCTGGAGGAGTCCGTCGACCGGGCGGCGGTGAAGTACGACCGGGACGGCGACCAGCACTACGACGTCGCCAGCGCCCTCATCAAGTCCATCCGCGGCTCCGACGTGGACGCGGCGCTGCACTACCTCGCCCGGATGATCGAGGCGGGCGAGGACCCGAGGTTCATCGCCCGGCGGCTGATGATCTCCGCCAGCGAGGACATCGGCCTCGCCGACCCGACGGCGCTGCCCACCGCCGTGGCGGCCGCTCAGGCCGTCGCCATGATCGGCTTCCCCGAGGCCGCGCTCACCCTCAGCCACGCCACGATCGCCCTGGCCCTCGCCCCCAAGTCGAACGCGGCGACCACCGCGATAGGCGCAGCACTCGAGGACGTCCGCAAGGGCCTCGCGGGCCCCGTGCCCCCGCACCTGCGCGACGGCCACTACAAGGGCGCCGCCAAGCTGGGCCACGCCCAGGGCTACGTCTATCCGCACGACGTGCCGGGCGGGATCGCGGCCCAGCAGTACGCGCCGGACGCCCTTGCGGGCCGCCGGTACTACCAGCCCACGCGGTACGGCGCCGAGGCGCGGTACGCGGACGTGGTCGAACGGGTCAGGGAGCGGCTCAAGGGCGGGGACAGGGGCGGCGAACGAGGCGGCGAAAAGGGCGGCGACGCCTGAGGTAGACTTGCGCGAAGCGCTGCGTCCCGTGTCCGGCTTCGGCCGGCACCACCAGAGCGGGACAGGCAGCCGGAAAACCCGGGCCCTTGTGGCACGGGGATTCCAGGAGCGTCGCGCACCGTCGAACGGTGTCGCGGGCAGCCCACCACTCACGGTCCTCGCGAGAGAACCCTGCGGTCGGTGGGCCACTCGCGTGCTGCACGTATGTGCCCAGAGCAGGGGAGCGGCTGCCCGAAGGGTCCACTCGGATCCGAAGGGTTTCCCCGTCTGCGGATGCGACCTCCCCTAACCCTGGTGAAGCCGATTTCACAGAGAACAGAGAGGTTTGGTTCGTGGCGAACCAGTCCCGTCCCAAGGTCAAGAAGTCGCGTGCGCTCGGTATCGCGCTGACCCCGAAGGCCGTCAAGTACTTCGAGGCCCGCCCCTACCCGCCGGGTGAGCACGGCCGTGGCCGCAAGCAGAACTCGGACTACAAGGTCCGTCTGCTCGAGAAGCAGCGTCTGCGCGCGCAGTACGACGTTTCCGAGCGTCAGCTGGTCCGTGCCTACGAGCGCGCCAGCAAGGTCCAGGGCAAGACCGGTGAGGCGCTGATCATCGAGCTCGAGCGCCGTCTCGACGCGCTGGTCCTGCGCTCCGGCATCGCCCGCACCATCTACCAGGCCCGTCAGATGGTCGTCCACGGCCACATCGAGGTCAACGGCAAGAAGGTCGACAAGCCGTCCTTCCGCGTCCGTCCGGACGACGTCGTGATGGTGCGCGAGCGCTCCCGCGAGAAGACGCTGTTCCAGGTCTCCCGCGAGGGTGGCTTCGCCCCCGAGGGTGAGACCCCCCGCTACCTGCAGGTCAACCTGAAGGCCCTGGCGTTCCGCCTGGACCGTGACCCGCAGCGCAAGGAGATCCCGGTGATCTGCGACGAGCAGCTCGTCGTCGAGTACTACGCCCGCTGATCCGGACGTAGCGCTCCACAGCGAACCGAGCGTTCCGGCCCGTCGTCCCCCCGCCCTTCGTGGCGGGGAGGCGGCGGGCCTCCGCTTTTTCGTCGCTTCGACAGGACCCCCGCAAGTCCCCCGGATTCCCGCCACGACGCCCGCGATCCGGCACCTAATCCGGTACGGACCGACGGCGGCGGCGCGATAGGCTCGGGGGACGACTTTTCGATGTTCGTGACGCGATGTTCACAGGGAGCGGTGCGCAGTGACCGGTGGAGAGGTGGCCGGGATTCTGGTGGCCGTCTTCTGGGCGATCCTGGTCTCGTTCCTCGCCGTGGCGCTGGCGAGGCTCTCCCAGACGCTCAGGGCGACCACCAAGCTCGTGGCGGACGTGACCGACCAGGCGGTTCCGCTGCTCGCCGACGCATCCGCCGCGGTGCGTTCCGCGCAGACCCAGATCGACCGGGTCGACGCCATCGCGTCGGACGTCCAGGAGGTCACGTCGAACGCGTCGGCGCTCTCCACGACCGTCGCCTCCACCTTCGGCGGCCCCCTGGTCAAGGTCGCCGCGTTCGGGTACGGCGTGCGCCGGGCCCTCGGCCGCAAGGGCGCCCCCACCACGAACGTGACCACCGAGCCGTCCCGGCGTACCGTGATCGTGGGCCGCACCGTGCCGTCCGCGCGACGGGGCAAGCGGAAGAAGGACTGACGCAGCGATGTTCCGCCGTACCTTCTGGTTCACCGCCGGCGCCGCAGCGGGCGTGTGGGCCACCACCAAGGTCAACCGCAAGCTCAGGCAGCTGACCCCGGAGAGCCTTGCGGCGCAGGCCGCCAACAAGGCCGTCGAAGCCGGTCACCGGCTCAAGGACTTCGCGCTCGACGTCCGCGACGGCATGGCCCAGCGCGAGGCCGAACTGACCGATGCGCTCGGTCTCGACGCCTCCGCCGACCGCGAGCTCCCGGCCCAGCGGCGCACCGCTGCGCTGGAGAACCGCCCGGGCCGCAAGGGCGGACCGGACACCAAGCACATCAAGCAGATCAAGCACATCGAGTACCTGGAGAACCCCTCGTACTCGTCCAACCGGAATGAGGACCACTGATGGAGTCGGCTGAAATCCGCCGCCGCTGGTTGCGCTTCTTCGAAGAGCGCGGGCACACCGTCGTGCCGTCGGCGTCGCTGATCGCGGACGACCCGACCCTGCTCCTGGTCCCCGCGGGCATGGTGCCCTTCAAGCCGTACTTCCTCGGCGAGGTCAAGCCGCCCTATCCGCGTGCCACCAGCGTCCAGAAGTGCGTCCGCACGCCGGACATCGAAGAGGTCGGCAAGACCACCCGGCACGGCACCTTCTTCCAGATGTGCGGCAACTTCTCCTTCGGCGACTACTTCAAGGAAGGCGCCATCAAGTACGCCTGGGAGCTGCTCACCGCGTCCCAGGACCAGGGTGGCTACGGCCTGGAGCCGGAGAAGCTCTGGATCACCGTCTACGAGGAGGACGACGAGGCCGAGCGCATCTGGCGCGACGTGATCGGCGTCCCCGCCGAGCGCATCCAGCGTCTCGGCATGGGCCCCAACTTCTGGTCCATGGGCGTCCCCGGCCCCTGCGGCCCGTGCTCCGAGATCAACTACGACCGCGGCCCCGAGTTCGGCGTCGAGGGCGGCCCGGCCGTCAACGACGAGCGCTACGTGGAGATCTGGAACCTGGTCTTCATGCAGTACGAGCGCGGCCAGGGCATCGGCAAGGAGAACTTCGAGATCCTCGGAGACCTGCCGAACAAGAACATCGACACCGGTCTCGGCCTCGAACGCCTCGCCATGATCCTGCAGGGCGTGCAGAACATGTACGAGATCGACACCTCGCGTGCCGTGATCGACAAGGCCACCGAGCTGACCGGCGTCCGCTACGGCGAGGCCCACGACAGCGACGTCTCCCTGCGCGTGGTCTCCGACCACATGCGCACCTCCGTCATGCTGATCGGCGACGGCGTGACCCCCGGCAACGAGGGCCGCGGCTACGTCCTGCGCCGCATCATGCGCCGGGCCATCCGCAACATGCGCCTGCTCGGCGCCACCGGCCCGGTCGTCGGCGAGCTCGTCGACACCGTCATCAAGACGATGGGCGAGCAGTACCCGGAGCTGGAGACGGAGCGCAAGCGCATCGAGACCGTCGCCCTCGCCGAGGAGGCGGCCTTCCTCAAGACGCTGAAGGCCGGCACCAACATCCTCGACACCGCCGTCACCGAGACCAAGGCCGCGGGCGGCACGATCCTCGGCGGCGACAAGGCGTTCCTGCTCCACGACACCTGGGGCTTCCCGATCGACCTCACCCTCGAGATGGCCGCCGAGCAGGGCCTGAGCGTGGACGAGGACGGCTTCCGCCGCCTGATGAAGGAGCAGCGGGAGCGCGCCAAGGCCGACGCCCTGGCCAAGAAGACCGGCCACGCCGACCTCGGCGCCTACCGCGAGATCGCCGACGCCTCCGGCGAGACCGACTTCGTCGGCTACGCCCAGACGGAGGGCGAGTCCCGCATCGTCGGCATCCTCGTCGACGGCGTGCCGTCGCCCGCCGCCACCGAGGGCGACGAGGTCGAGATCGTGCTCGACCGCACCCCGTTCTACGCCGAGGGCGGCGGCCAGATCGGCGACACCGGCCGCATCAAGCTGGACACCGGTGCCGTGGTCGAGGTCCGCGACACCCAGAAGCCGGTCCCGGGCGTGTACGTCCACAAGGGCGTCGTCCAGGTCGGCGAGGTCACCGTCGGCGCCGCCGCGCAGGCCTCGATCGACGTGCGCCGCCGCAAGGCCATCGCCCGCGCCCACTCGGCCACCCACCTGACGCACCAGGCGCTGCGGGACGCCCTCGGCCCGACGGCCGCCCAGGCCGGTTCCGAGAACCAGCCCGGCCGGTTCCGCTTCGACTTCGGCTCCCCGTCCGCCGTGCCCACCACGGTGATGACGGACGTAGAGCAGAAGATCAACGAGGTGCTCGCCCACGACCTGGACGTACAGGCCGAGGTCATGAGCCTCGACGAGGCCAAGAAGCAGGGCGCCATCGCCGAGTTCGGCGAGAAGTACGGAGAGCGCGTCCGCGTCGTCACCATCGGTGACTTCTCCAAGGAGCTGTGCGGCGGCACGCACGTCCACAACACCAGCCAGCTGGGTCTGGTGAAGCTGCTCGGCGAGTCGTCGATCGGTTCCGGCGTACGCCGTATCGAGGCCCTGGTCGGCGTCGACGCGTACAACTTCCTCGCCAAGGAGCACACCGTCGTCGCCCAGCTCCAGGAGCTGGTGAAGGGCCGTCCCGAGGAACTGCCGGAGAAGATCTCCGCGATGCTCGGCAAGCTGAAGGACGCCGAGAAGGAGATCGAGAAGTTCCGCGCGGAGAAGGTCCTCCAGGCCGCCGCCGGCCTCGCCCAGGGCGCCAAGGACGTCCGCGGCGTCGCCCTGGTCACCGGCCAGGTTCCGGACGGCACCACCGCCGACGACCTGCGCAAGCTGGTGCTCGACGTGCGCGGCCGCATCCAGGGCGACCGCCCGGCCGTCGTGGCCCTCTTCACCACGGCGAACGGCCGTCCGCTGACGGTCATCGCCACGAACGAGGCCGCCCGCGAGCGTGGCCTCAAGGCCGGTGACCTGGTCCGTACGGCCGCCAAGACCCTCGGTGGCGGTGGCGGCGGCAAGCCGGACGTCGCCCAGGGCGGCGGCCAGAACCCGGCCGCCGTCGGCGAGGCGATCGACGCCGTCGAGCGCCTGGTCGCCGAGTCGGCCCGCTAGGCCGGCGGACGTCGTGATGCGAAGAGGACGTCGCCTCGCGGTCGACGTCGGGGACGCCCGTATCGGGGTCGCCTCGTGCGACCCCGACGGGATCCTCGCGACCCCCGTGGAGACCGTGCCGGGACGTGATGTCCCGGCCGCCCAGCGGCGGCTGAAGCAGCTCGTCGAGGAGTACGAACCGATCGAGGTCGTCGTCGGTCTCCCTCGCTCCCTCAAGGGGGGCGAGGGCCCGGCCGCGGCGAAGGTCCGCGGGTTCGCCCAGGACCTCGCCCGCGCAATCGCACCCGTTCCGGTACGACTGCTGGACGAGAGGATGACCACAGTGACGGCCAGTCAGGGGCTGCGCGCCTCGGGCGTGAAGTCCAAAAAGGGCAGGTCCGTCATCGATCAGGCAGCCGCTGTGATCATCCTCCAGCAGGCCCTGGAGTCCGAACGGGCGTCAGGTAAAGCTCCGGGCGAGGGCGTCGAAGTGGTCATCTGATCGCGATACGGTAACGTTCCGCGCGATGCGGCGGTGTTCGAACAGCCGCCGCACAGCAAAAGAGGCGGATGCGATGCCGTGCCACGAGCGCCCAGCAGCAGCCGCCGCCTCGCGGCTCTAGGGGATCGATGACTGAGTATGGCCGGGGCCCTGGCTCCGAACCGTGGCATCCGGAGGACCCGTTGTACGGGGACGTCGGATGGGGAGGACAGCAGGCCCAGGGCGGGTCGTCCCCCCACGGCGGCCAGCCGCAGTACCACCCGCAGCAGCCGCAGCACGCACAGCACGTCCAGCAGACACAGCACGCCCAGCAGTACGGCCAGTGGGACACGGGACAGCAGCAGGGCTACGGCCCGCAGGACGCGTACGGCCAGCAGCAGTACCCCGGCGGAGGCTGGGACACCACCACGCACGGCCAGATCCCGTACCCCGCCGACCCGGCCGATCCCTACGGCGCCCAGCAGCCCCAGACGTACGGCGGCGAGCAGCCCGACTTCTACGGGACGCCCGAGGCCTTCCCGCCGCCCGAGCCGCCGGGCCGTCGGCGTGCGCCCGAGGCGGAGCCCGTACCCGAGACCGACTGGGACCCGGGTCCGGACCAGGGGGAGCACGCGTTCTTCGCCGAGGGCGACGACGATGACGACGACACCCCGCGCGGGCGCGGCAACCGGCGCGGTGGACGCTCCGACAAGGAGAAGGGCCGAAAACGCCGTAGTGGCTGCGCCTGCCTCGTGGTCACGCTGGTCTTCGGCGGCGGCCTCGGCGGTGTCGGATATTTCGGCTACCAGTTCTACCAGAACCGTTTCGGCGCGGCGCCCGACTTCGCCGGCGAGGGCAACGGCGACACGGTGGTCGTCGACATCCCCAAGGGTGCGGTCGGCCTCGAGATCGGGCGGCTCCTGAAGGAGAAGGGCGTCGTCAAGAGCGTCGACGCGTTCGTCTCGGCCCAGTCCGAGAACCCGAAGGGGCAGACGATCCAGGAGGGCGTCTACACCCTCCAGAAGCACATGTCGGGCGCCAGCGCCGTCGCGCTGATGCTCAGCCCGAAGAGCCGCGACAACCTGATCATCCCCGAGGGCAAGCGCAACGCCTGGGTCTACGCCGAGATCGACAAACGGCTGGGCAAGCCGAAGGGCACCACACAGGCCGTCGCCAAGAAGGACCTGAAGTCCCTCGGCCTGCCGGACTGGGCCGACACCAACACGAAGATCAAGGACCCGCTGGAGGGCTTCCTCTACCCGTCCAGCTATCCGGTCGCCAAGGGCATGAAGCCCGAGGACGTCCTCAAGAAGATGGTCGACCGGGCCAAGGGCAAGTACGACGACATCGATCTGGCGGACCAGGCGCGCAGGCTGCACCTGAAGGACCCGCTCCAGGTCCTCACGGTGGCGAGCCTCGTCCAGGCCGAGGGCAAGTACAAGCACGACTTCGACAAGGTCGCGACGGTCGTCTACAACCGCCTCAAGCCGGACAACACCGAGACCTACGGCCTGCTCGACTTCGACTCGACGGTGAACTACGCCAAGGCCTCCAGCACCCTGGACACCGGCTCCGTCGACAAGCTGCGGCAGTTCAAGGACCCGTACAACACCTATGCCGTCAAGGGCCTGCCGCCCGGACCGATCGGCAACCCGGGCGACGTCGCCCTCAACTCCGCCCTCCACCCGGCCAAGGGCAACTGGTACTACTTCGTCTCGATCAACGAGGACAAGACCCTCTTCGCCGAGACGAACGAGGAGCAGAACCGCAACCGCCAGATCTACGAACAGGAACGGCAGAAGTCGAAGCAATGAGCAGCAAGCGCCGAGCCGCCGTTCTCGGCTCCCCGATCGCCCACTCGCTCTCCCCGGTGCTGCACCGCGCCGCGTACGACGAACTGGGCCTGACGGGATGGACGTACGACCGTTTCGAGGTGGACGAGGCGGGGCTGCCCGGTTTCCTCGACGGCCTCGGCCCCGAGTGGGCCGGGCTGTCGCTGACCATGCCGCTGAAGCGGGCCGTGATCCCGCTGCTCGACGAGATCAGCGACACCGCGTCCTCCGTCGAGGCCGTCAACACGGTCGTCCTCGCCGAGGACGGCCGCCGGGTCGGCGACAACACCGACATCCCGGGCATGGTCGCGGCCCTGCGCGAGCGCGGTATCGACAAGGTCGACTCGGCCGCGATCCTCGGCGCGGGCGCCACCGCCTCCTCCGCCCTGGCGGCGCTCTCCCGGGTCTGCGCCGGCGAGGTCGTGGCGTACGTGCGCAGCGAGGCGCGCGCCGCCGAGATGCGGCAGTGGGGCGAGCGTCTGGACGTCGAGGTCCGCATCGCCGACTGGGCCGAGGCCGACCGCGCGCTGCGCGCCCCGTTGGTGATCGCCACCACCCCGGCGGGCACCACGGACGCCCTCGCGTCCGCCGTCCCCGAGCGGCCCGCGACGCTGTTCGACGTGCTGTACGACCCCTGGCCGACCTCACTCGCGGCGCGCTGGTCGGCGTACGGAGGAGCCGTCGTGAGCGGGCTGGACCTCTTGGTGCACCAGGCGGTCCTTCAGGTGGAGCAGATGACCGGGCACGCCCCGGCGCCCCTCGACGCCATGCGCAGGGCCGGTGAGCACGCCCTCGCCGCACGCGGGGACACCCCGGAGCAGCCGGGCGGCTGACCGCCCGCGGCGGACCCGCGGCGGACGGGCGGCGGGGGAGGGGTTCGTCCGGCAGATGGACCGGCGGCCGGTCCATGCGCCGGGACGTGGGAGGATCGGAGGTGGCGGGCCGGGGCCGCGCACCCGGTCGCGCCGCCGCAGGTCCAGGCGCGAACATGAGGAGCATCGTTGAGCAGGCTGCGTTGGCTGACCGCGGGAGAGTCCCACGGACCCGCACTTGTCGCAACGCTGGAGGGACTTCCCGCCAGCGTGCCGATCACGACGGAGATGGTGGCCGACCACCTCGCCCGCCGGCGCCTCGGCTATGGACGCGGCGCGCGCATGAAGTTCGAGCGCGACGAGGTCACCTTCCTGGGCGGCGTGCGCCACGGCCTGACCCTCGGCTCCCCGGTCGCGATCATGGTCGGTAACACCGAGTGGCCCAAGTGGGAGCAGGTCATGGCGGCCGACCCGGTGGACCCGGCCGTCCTCGCGGACCTCGCCCGCAACGCCCCGCTGACCCGTCCGCGCCCCGGCCACGCGGACCTCGCGGGCATGCAGAAGTACGGCTTCGACGAAGCCCGGCCGATCCTGGAGCGGGCCTCGGCCCGGGAGACCGCCGCGCGCGTGGCGCTCGGCGCGGTCGCCCGGTCGTACCTCAGGGAGACCGCCGGCATCGAGATCGTCAGCCACGTCGTGGAGCTGGCCTCCGCCAGGGCGCCCTACGGCGTGTACCCGACGCCGGCCGACGTCGAGAAGCTGGACGCCGACCCGGTGCGCTGCCTGGACGCGGACGCGTCGAAGGCGATGGTCGCCGAGATCGACCAGGCCCACAAGGACGGCGACACCCTCGGCGGCGTCGTCGAGGTGCTGGCCTACGGCGTCCCGGTGGGCCTGGGCTCGCACGTGCACTGGGACCGGCGTCTGGACGCCCGGCTGGCCGCCGCCCTCATGGGCATCCAGGCGATCAAGGGCGTCGAGGTCGGCGACGGCTTCGAGCTGGCGCGGGTCCCCGGATCCAAGGCGCACGACGAGATCGTCGCCACGGACGACGGCATCAAGCGCTCGACCGGCCGCTCCGGCGGGACCGAGGGCGGCCTCAGCACCGGTGAGCTGCTGCGGGTGCGTGCCGCGATGAAGCCCATCGCGACCGTGCCGAAGGCCCTGGCCACCATCGACGTGTCCACCGGCGAGGCCGCCAAGGCGCACCACCAGCGCTCCGACGTGTGCGCGGTCCCGGCCGCCGGCATCGTCGCCGAGGCCATGGTCGCGCTCGTCCTCGCCGACGCCGTCGGCGAGAAGTTCGGCGGCGACAGCGTCGCCGAGACCCGCCGCAACGTGCAGTCCTACCTCGAGAACCTGGCCATCCGGTGAGCGCCCCGCAGGTCGTCCTCGTCGGGCCGATGGGCGTGGGCAAGTCCACGGTGGGCGCACTGCTCGCCGAGCGGCTGGGCTGCGCCTACCGCGACACCGACGCCGACATCGTCGCCGCCGAGGGCCGGCCGGTGTCGGACATCTTCGTGGACGAGGGGGAGCCGTACTTCCGGGCCGTCGAGAAGGAGGCCGTGCGCACGGCGGTCGCCGAGCACGACGGCGTGCTCGCGCTCGGCGGCGGCGCGATCCTCGACGAGGACACCCGCGCCCTGCTCGGCCCGCTTCCCGTCGTCTATCTGTCGATGGACGTCGACGAGGCCGTCAAGCGCACCGGCCTGGGCGTCGCCCGGCCGCTGCTCGCCGTCAACCCGCGCCGCCAGTGGCGCGAGCTGATGGAGGCGCGCCGCCATCTGTACACCGAGGTCGCGCGGGTCGTCGTCGCCACCGACGGGCGCACCCCCGAAGAGGTCGCCCAGTCGGTGCTCGACGCCCTGGAGCTGAAGACCGGATCGACCGGGGAACAGGCCCCGGGGCAGGAGAGGACGACGTGACGGACCAGGCAGTGACCCGCATCCAGGTCGGTGGCTCGGCGGGCACCGAGCCCTACGAGGTGCTGGTCGGCCGTCAGCTCCTCGGTGAGCTCCCCGGACTGATCGGCGACCGGGCCAGGCGCGTCGCCGTCATCCACCCGGAGGCGCTGGCCGAGACCGGCGACGCACTCCGTGCCGACCTCGCCGACCAGGGGTACGAGGCCGTCGCGATCCAGGTGCCCAACGCTGAGGAGGCCAAGACCGCAGAGGTCGCCGCCTACTGCTGGAAGGCGCTCGGCCAGTCCGGCTTCACCCGCACGGACGTCGTGGTGGGCGTCGGCGGCGGTGCCACGACCGACCTCGCGGGCTTCGTCGCCGCGACCTGGCTGCGCGGGGTGCGCTGGGTCGCCGTCCCGACGACCGTGCTCGGCATGGTCGACGCGGCCGTCGGCGGCAAGACCGGCATCAACACCTCCGAGGGCAAGAACCTGGTGGGCGCCTTCCATCCGCCGGCCGGTGTGCTGTGCGATCTGGCCGCGCTGGACTCGCTGCCCGTCAACGACTACGTGTCCGGGCTCGCCGAGATCATCAAGGCCGGCTTCATCGCCGACCCGGTGATCCTCGATCTGATCGAGTCGGACCCGCAGGCCGCGCGCAGCCCGCAGGGCCCGCACACGGCCGAACTGATCGAGCGCTCCATCAAGGTCAAGGCCGAGGTCGTCTCCGGCGATCTCAAGGAGTCCGGTCTGCGCGAGATCCTCAACTACGGGCACACCCTCGCGCACGCCATCGAGAAGAACGAGCGCTACAAGTGGCGGCACGGCGCCGCCGTCTCCGTCGGCATGCACTTCGCCGCCGAACTGGGCCGCCTCGCCGGGCGGTTGGACGACGCCACCGCCGACCGGCACCGCACCGTCCTTCAGTCCGTCGGACTGCCGCTCAGCTACCGCTACGACCAGTGGCCCAAGCTGCTGGAGACGATGAAGGTCGACAAGAAGTCCCGCGGCGACCTGCTGCGCTTCATCGTGCTCGACGGGCTCGCCAAGCCGACCGTCCTGGAGGGCCCCGACCCGGCGGTGCTGCTCGCCGCGTACGGCGAAGTGGCCGAGTAACACCCGCAGGTGAGGCCCGGATCACCCTCCCCTCCCCGGCCCGCGCCGGGCCGGGGAGGGGCCGGGCACTTCGCGGCCTCCCCGGCCGTTCACACAACGACGGCCGGGGAAGGTACCGTTCGGATGGTCGGCGGGGTCGGCGACATCCCGTTCGTCCGGTGAACGGAACGGCTGGACCATTCGTCCTTACTGAGGGGGGCGTCGACCGCACCCCGTTCGCCGCCGCCAATTGCCTGTACGAGACGGAGTGGCACCGGATGCAGCACGCAGTGGGCAACCCGCTGCCGCCGCCCCACCACCAGGGGCACGGACCCGTCGCCGGCTGGTCGCCGGCCGCACACCAGCAGGGACCGCACCCGGGTCCGCCCGCCGGTCCGCCGGTCCCCGCGGCCCCGGGCTTCACCGCCCCCGCGCCGGGCCCCGGGGGCCCCGCCCGGGCCGGGCAGCACCCCATGGCCCCGGCACCGCAGGGGGGCCCGCACCCTCCGGCGCACGCGCCGGCGCCGCAGCCGGTTCCCCATGCCCCGGCCCCGCACGTACCCGGCGCCCCCGCACCGCATCACGCCTCCGCGCCGCCCGCCCCGGACGTCACGGGTCATGTGCAGCTCCCGCCCGGCGGCCCGGTCGGCGTGCCGAGCCCGCCGCCGGCCGCCGGTGCCGCCGACCCGCAGTCCACCACGCTCGCCGTCCTGCTCATCGGCCCCGCGGGCGCGGGCAAGACCAGCGTCGCCAAGTACTGGGCGGACCACCGCCGCGTTCCCACGGCCCACATCAGCCTCGACGACGTGCGCGAGTGGGTCCGCTCCGGCTTCGCCGACCCGCAGTCGGGGTGGAACGACCATTCGGAGGCGCAGTACCGCCTGGCCCGCCGCACCTGCGGCTTCGCCGCCCGCAACTTCCTCGCCAACGGCATCTCGTGCGTCCTCGACGACGCCGTCTTCCCCGACCGGCCCGTCGTCGGCCTCGGCGGCTGGAAGCGGCACGTGGGCCCCGGGCTGCTGCCCGTCGTACTCCTTCCGGGCCTGGAGATCGTCCTCGAGCGCAACGCCGAGCGCAGCGGCAACCGCCGCCTCACCGACGAGGAGGTCGCGCGCATCCACGGCCGGATGGCCGGCTGGTACGGCTCCGGGCTGCCGATCATCGACAACTCCCACCTCGACGTACCGTCCACCGCGCGCGTCCTCGACGAGGTGCTGGCCCGCGCGATAGCGAGCCCTCCCACGTGGTGACACGACCGGGCGGCGCCGCGCGGTGACGACGCTGGGCGGCCCGCCACCCCGGTGACCCTGCGGGGGCGCACCGCCCGGTCGGACGCGCTGAAACAGGCGAGGCCCCGCCACCGCTCGTACGCTCGGTTCATGTCCGAGGTCTACGCGGCCCGCCGGGACCGGCTCCGGGAGCACAGTACGACGGGTGGCAGCGCGGCGGCGCTGGTGTCCCGCCCCGCCAACGTCCGCTATCTCACGGGCGCGGCGCCCCTTGGCGCCGTCCTCCTGCTCGGCGCCAAGGAAGACCTCCTGGTCTGTACGGAGCCGCCGAGCGGGCAGCCCGACGAGGGGCGCCCCGACGACGCGCTGCGCACCCAGGTGCTGCCAGTCCGCGGCGGTGACCCGGCCGTCGCCGCCGCCGACCTCGCGGCCGCGCAGGGCAGCGACTCGCTCGCCGTCGAGGAGCACCATCTGACCGTGGCGCGCCACCGTGCGCTCTGCTCGGTCGCCCCGCGGCTGCGGCTCAGCGATCTGGCGGGCGCCGTCGAGCAGCTGCGTCTGGTCAAGGACGAGGAGGAGATCTCCTGTCTGCGCATCGCCGCGGAGATCGCCGACCAGGCCCTGAGCGAGCTCCTCGAATCCATTCTCGTGGGCCGCACCGAACGTCATCTCGCGCTCGAACTGGAGCGGCGCCTCGTCGACCACGGTGCCGACGGCCCGGCCTTCGCCACCTCCGTCGGCACCGGCCCCGACGCCGGCAAGCGCGGTCACCGGCCCACAGACCGCCGGGTCGAGGAAGGGGACTTCCTCTCCGTCTGCCTCGGCGCGACCTACCGCGGCTACCGCTGCGAGATCGGACGGACCTTCGTCATCGGCACGTCGCCCGCGGACTGGCAGATCGAGTTGTACGACGTGGTCTTCGCAGCGCAGCGGGCCGGGCGCGAGGCACTCGCCCCCGGCGCCGCCTGCCGCGACGTCGACCGTGCGACCCGGCAGGTGCTCGACTCCGCGGGGTACGGAGCGGGCCTCGAACCATTGACCGGGCACGGCGTGGGGCTCGAAATCGACGAGGACCCGCAGCTGGCCCCCGCGGCCATGGGTAAACTGGACGCTTGTGTGCCGGTCACCGTCGAACCGGGGGTTCACCTCCCGGGCCGGGGCGGGGTCCGGATCGATGACACGCTCGTCGTGCGCCCCGAGGCGGACGGCGGACCCGAGCTACTCACCATCACGACCAAGGAGCTGCTCGCGCTCTAGCTTCGAGCTGTGCGTGTGCCCCCGGGGTCGTCCACGTCAGTCCAGGAGATTCCGCAACCGTGGCTTCCACGAACGACCTCAAGAACGGCCTGGTGCTCAAGCTCGAAGGCGGCCAGCTCTGGTCCGTCGTCGAGTTCCAGCACGTCAAGCCCGGCAAGGGCCCGGCATTCGTGCGCACCAAGCTCAAGAACGTGCTCTCCGGCAAGGTGGTCGACAAGACCTTCAACGCCGGCGTCAAGGTCGAGACGGCCACCGTCGACAAGCGCGACATGCAGTTCTCGTACAAGGACGGCGAGTACTTCGTCTTCATGGACATGGAGACGTACGACCAGCTGCACATCGACCCCAAGGCCGTCGGTGACGCCGCCAACTTCCTGATCGAGGGCTTCACGGCCGTCGTCGCCCAGCACGAGGGCGAGGTGCTCTTCGTCGAGCTGCCGGCCGCCGTCGAGCTGGTCATCGCCGAGACCGAGCCGGGCGTCCAGGGCGACCGCTCCACCGGCGGTACCAAGCCCGCCACGCTGGAGACCGGCCACCAGATCCAGGTCCCGCTCTTCATCACCACCGGTGAGAAGATCAAGGTCGACACCCGTACGAGCGACTACCTCGGCCGGGTGAACAGCTAACCGTGGCCGCCCGTAACACGGCTCGCAAGCGCGCCTTCCAGATCCTCTTCGAGGGCGACCAGCGCGGCGCCGACGTCCTGACGGTCCTCGCCGACTGGATCCGCCACTCGCGGACCGACACCCGGCAGCCGCCGGTGAGCGAGTACACGATGCAGCTGGTCGAGGGGTACGCCAAGAAGGCGGACCGCATCGACGAGCTGATCGCGCAGTACGCGGTCGGCTGGACGCTCGACAGGATGCCGGTGGTCGACCGCAACATCCTGCGGCTGGGCGCCTATGAGCTGATCTGGGTCGACGAGACCCCGGACGCGGTGGTCCTCGACGAGGCCGTGCAGCTCGCCAAGGAGTTCTCCACGGACGAGTCCCCGGCCTTCGTCAACGGCCTGCTCGGCCGGTTGAAGGAGCTCAAGCCGACGCTGCGTCGGGGCGAGGCGTAGGCCTGAGGCCGGCCCTGGCGAACAGCAGATGCAACCCCCGAGGGCCCCAACCGTGTGGTTGGGGCCCTCGGGGGTTTGTCGCTGCTTGTGGGGGCCGTGAGACGGGCGTGAGGCGTGAGACGGGCTTTGTGGGTCCGTGAGGCGGGCGTAAGGCGTGGGACGAGCCTTGTGGGGCCCGTGAGCCTTGTGGGGCCAGTGAGGACGGGTTCCGGGCCCGCTGGGTGCCTGTGGGGGCCGTGGGGCCTCCTTGGGGCCTCTTGGGGCCGTGCGGGGCTCGTCCGCGGCTGGTTCGGGGCTGGTTCGGCGGGGTGCGGCGGGGGCGAGGTGTGCGCGGTGTTCGGGCGCGGCGCCTTGTTCGTCGTGGGGCGGGGCCGCGCCGGGACCTCCGTCCTCGGACCGGCGCGCTCCCGTCGCCCGTCCAGCCACCCGGCACGTGCGCGCCGGCCGCGGCGGGCGGAGGTCCCGCCACGTCCCCTCCCGCCGCAGCGCGTCCGCGGCGGGCGGCCGGTGCCGCTACCGGTGCGAAAAAGCCGCCCGGCCCCGGGGAACCGTGAGGTTCCCGAGGGCCGGGCGGCACGTTTCTGCAGGCTTGGGCGATCAGGCCTCTTCGTGGGCCACCGCGCGCCGCGCGTCCGCGTCCAGAACGCCCCAGCTGATGAGCTGCTCGGTGAGGACCGAGGGCGACTGGTCGTAGATCACGGCCAGAGTGCGCAGGTCGTCCTGGCGGATGGACAGCACCTTGCCGTTGTAGTCGCCGCGCTGCGACTGGATCGTGGCGGCGTACCGCTGCAGCGGGCCCGCCTTCTCGGCCGGCACATGGGCCAGCCGCTCCAGGTCCAGCACGAGCTTCGGCGGCGGCTCGGCGGCTCCGCCCGGCGTGGTGCCCGGCAGCAGCTCCTGCACCGGGACGCCGTAGAAGTCCGCCAGCTCGGCGAGGCGCTGCACGGTCACGGCACGGTCGCCGCGCTCGTAGGACCCGACCACGACCGCCTTCCAGCGTCCCTGGGACTTCTCCTCGACGCCGTGGAGGGAAAGGCCCTGCTGGGTGCGGATGGCCCGGAGCTTGGCCCCGAGCTGTTTGGCGTATTCGCTGGACATATAGCTCCCCGGACACTGTGTCAACGTGCGGCTGCGCCGCGCGGCTGGTGACTCACTGTGAGGTTACGCAGCGTTACTCTCCCCCGTCAAGCCGAACGGTTCCGCCCGCCTCCTGCCACGGGCGGGAGCGTGCGGTCCCAGGGGGGTGACGGGCGCCGGAACCCGGCCTGCTACCGTTGATGACGCAAATCCGACGTCCTTTAAGGTCCGTCCCGTGAGGCGGAGAAGGAGGTCCGTTTCGTATGGACGCAAAAAGTTCCGCTGACGGCAGCGCAGCCATGGCCAGGCCTGTTCTCGAGGGCCCGGACATCGCGCGGGTGCTGACCCGTATCGCCCACGAGATCGTCGAGCGCGCCAAGGGCGCCGACGACGTGGTGCTCCTCGGCATCCCGACCCGTGGCGTCTTCCTCGCCAGGCGGCTCGCCGGCAAGCTCCAGGAGATCACCGGCCGCACGGTCCCGGTCGGCTCCCTCGACATCACCATGTATCGCGACGACCTGCGCATGCACCCGCCGCGTGCGCTGGCCCGCACCGACATCCCCGGTGACGGCATCGACGGCCGACTGGTCGTCCTCGTCGACGACGTGCTGTTCTCCGGCCGCACCATCCGCGCCGCGCTCGACGCGCTGAACGACATCGGCCGTCCGCGCGCCGTCCAGCTCGCGGTCCTCGTCGACCGCGGTCACCGCGAGCTGCCCATCCGCGCCGACTACGTCGGCAAGAACCTCCCCACGTCGCTGCGGGAGGCGGTCAAGGTCCAGCTCGCCGAGGAGGACGGCCGCGACGCCGTGCTGCTCGGCGTCAAGCGGACCACCCCGGCCGGCGAGCAGTAGCCCCGGCGGGCCGTACGCCCCCGCGCGTACGTCCCGCAACGCCGTACGCCGCCGGGTGCGCCACGGCGCGCCCGTATGCCCGCGTGCCGCCCGGGGAGCCACCCGCAGACCCGGGAATCCGGCCCACGACCTCCTGAACTTCCTTACGGAGCCTTCCAGATGAAGCGACACCTCATCTCGGCCGCCGACCTCACACGCGACGACGCCGTACTCATCCTCGACACCGCCGAGGAGATGGCCCGCGTCGCCGACCGGCCGATCAAGAAGCTGCCGACCCTGCGCGGCCGCACGGTCTGCAACCTCTTCTTCGAGGACTCGACCCGGACCCGGATCTCGTTCGAGGCAGCCGAGAAGCGCCTCTCAGCCGACGTCATCAACTTCGCCGCCAAGGGGTCCAGCGTCTCCAAGGGCGAGTCCCTGAAGGACACCGCCCAGACTCTGGAGGCGATGGGCGTCGACGCCGTCGTCATCCGCCACAGCGCCTCCGGAGCCCCCTACCGGCTCGCCACCTCCGGCTGGATCGACGCGCCCGTCATCA
The DNA here is from genome assembly GCF_053593975.1 of Streptomyces sp. NPDC002004. Taxonomy (NCBI): domain Bacteria; kingdom Bacillati; phylum Actinomycetota; class Actinomycetes; order Kitasatosporales; family Streptomycetaceae; genus Streptomyces; species Streptomyces sp. NPDC002004. The sequence continues at coordinate 123,315 of NZ_JBSFDP010000005.1, read as the reverse complement.
ACGCCGGCGACGGCACCCACCAGCACCCCACGCAGGCCCTGCTCGACGCGTTCACCATGCGGCGCAGGCTCGTCGGACCCGACGCCGGCCTCGGTAAGGACCTCGCCGGCAGGCGCATCACGATCGTCGGCGACGTGCTGCACAGCCGGGTGGCCCGTTCGAACGTCGACCTGCTGCACACCCTGGGCGCCGAGGTCACCCTCGTCGCCCCGCCGACCCTGGTCCCGGTCGGGGTCGAGCACTGGCCCTGCGAGGTCGACTACGACCTGGACCGCACCCTGCCGAAGTCCGACGCCGTGATGATGCTGCGCGTGCAGCGCGAGCGCATGAATGCGGCGTTCTTCCCCACCGAGCGCGAGTACTCGCGCCGCTACGGGCTCGACGGCGACCGCATGGCGCGGATGCCGGAGCACGCCATCGTCATGCACCCCGGCCCGATGGTCCGCGGCATGGAGATCACCGCCGAGGTCGCCGACTCCGACCGCTGCACCGTCGTCGAGCAGGTGGCCAACGGCGTCTCCATCCGCATGGCGGTGCTGTACCTGCTGCTGGGCGGCAACGAGCCGGCCGTCACCCACTCCCGTACCGAGGAGAAGTAACAGACATGAGCAAGACCCTGATCCGTGGTGCGAAGGTGCTCGGCGGCGAGCCGCAGGACGTGCTGATCGACGGCGGGATCATCGCCGAGACCGGCACCGGCCTCGAGGCCGGCGACGCCACCGTCGTCGAGGCGGCGGGCAAGATCCTGCTGCCGGGCCTCGTCGACCTGCACACCCATCTGCGCGAGCCCGGCCGCGAGGACTCCGAGACCGTCCTGACCGGCACCCGGGCCGCCGCGAGCGGCGGCTACACGGCCGTGTTCGCCATGGCCAACACCTTCCCGGTCGCCGACACCGCCGGTGTCGTCGAGCAGGTGTACCGGCTGGGCCGGGAGCACGGCTACTGCGACGTCCAGCCCATCGGCGCCGTCACGGTCGGCCTGGAGGGCAAGAAGCTCGCCGAGCTGGGCGCCATGCACGAGTCGGCCGCCGGTGTCACCGTCTTCTCCGACGACGGCAAGTGCGTCGACGACGCGGTGATCATGCGGCGCGCCCTGGAGTACGTGAAGGCGTTCGGCGGCGTCGTCGCCCAGCACGCACAGGAGCCGCGGCTCACCGAGGGCGCCCAGATGAACGAGGGCGTCGTCTCCGCGGAGCTCGGCCTGGGCGGCTGGCCGGCCGTCGCCGAGGAGTCGATCATCGCCCGTGACGTCCTCCTCGCCGAGCACGTCGGCTCGCGCGTCCACATCTGCCATCTGTCGACCGCCGGGTCCGTCGAGATCGTCCGCTGGGCCAAGTCCCGCGGCATCGACGTCACCGCCGAGGTCACCCCGCACCACCTCCTCCTCACGGACGAGCTCGTGCGCACGTACAACCCGGTCTACAAGGTCAACCCGCCGCTGCGCACCGAGCGTGACGTGATGGCGCTGCGCGAGGCACTGGCCGACGGCACGATCGACATCGTCGCCACCGACCACGCCCCGCACCCGCACGAGGACAAGGACTGCGAGTGGGCCGCCGCCGCCATGGGCATGGTCGGCCTGGAGACCGCCCTCTCCGTCGTCCAGCAGACGATGGTCGAGACGGGCCTGCTCGACTGGGCCGGCGTCGCCGACCGTATGTCCGCCGCACCCGCCCGCATCGGCCGGACCGAGGGCCACGGCCGTCCCGTCTCGGCTGGTGAGCCCGCCAACCTCACGCTCGTCGATCCGGAATACCGTGGTGCCGTGGACCCCGCGGGCTTCGCGTCCCGCAGCCGCAACACCCCGTACGAGGGCCGTGAGCTGCCGGGACGCGTCACGCACACCTGGCTGCGGGGCCGCGCCACGCTCGTAGACGGGAAGCTCGCGTGACACATCTGATCCTGATGGCCGCCGAGCGCAGGTCGGCGGAAGTGACGAACTGGCCGGGGCGCATCGGCTGGCTCGTCGGACTGGCCCTCTTCGTGGCCCTCGTCTACTGGCTGATGCGCGAGGGCTGGAAGTGGCGCGCCACCCTTCAGGGCGACCTGCCCGAGCTCCCCGGCGCGCCGACCGACCCCGGCCCGGCGAAACTGAGCATGAGCGGCCGGTACCACGGCTCCACGACCGCAGGGCAGTGGCTCGACCGCATCGTCGCCCACGGCCTGGGCACCCGCAGCAGGGCCGAGCTGACCCTGACGGACGCGGGGCTGGAGGTCGTACGCCCCGGGGCCGCCGACTTCTTCGTCCCGGCCGCACAGCTGCGCGAGGCGCGGCTCGACAAGGGCATCGCGGGCAAGGTCCTCGCCGAGGGCGGACTGCTCGTCGTCACCTGGGCCCACGGCGACAAGCTGATCGACTCCGGATTCCGGTCCGACCGGTCCGCCGAGCACCCGGACTGGGTCGAGGCCATCAACTCCATGACCGCTGCAGGGAACACCACCGCTGCAGAGAACACCACCACGACGGAAGGCGCCGAACGATGACGACCTCCACCAGGGGAGCCTCCAGGGTTCCCGCCGTACTCGTCCTGGAGGACGGGCGGATCTTCCGCGGCCGTGCCTACGGGGCCGTGGGGGAGACCTTCGGCGAGGCGGTGTTCTCCACCGGCATGACCGGCTACCAGGAGACCCTGACCGACCCCTCGTACCACCGCCAGGTGGTCGTCATGACCGCCCCGCACGTCGGCAACACCGGTGTCAACGACGAGGACCCCGAGTCGCAGCGGATCTGGGTCGCCGGCTATGTCGTGCGCGACCCCGCGCGCGTGCCCTCCAACTGGCGCTCCGCGCGCTCGCTGGACGAGGAACTGCGCCACCAGGGCGTCGTCGGCATCAGCGGCATCGACACCCGCGCCCTCACCCGCCACCTGCGCGAGCGCGGCGCGATGCGCGTCGGCATCTTCTCCGGCAACGCGCTGCCCGACGAGGGCACCATGCTCGCCGAGGTCCGCCAGGCCCCCGAGATGGCGGGCGCCGACCTCTCCGCCGAGGTCGCCACCAAGGAGCCCTACGTCGTCCCGGCGCTCGGCGAGAAGAAGTTCACCGTCGCCGCCGTCGACCTCGGCATCAAGGGCATGACCCCGCACCGCATGGCCGAGCGCGGCATCGAGGTGCACGTGCTGCCCGCCACGGCGACCGTCGACGACGTGTACGCCGTGAACCCGGACGGTGTGTTCTTCTCCAACGGCCCGGGCGACCCGGCCACCGCCGACCACCCGGTCTCCGTGATGCAGGCCGTCCTGGAGCGCAGCACACCGCTCTTCGGCATCTGCTTCGGCAACCAGATCCTCGGCCGCGCGCTGGGCTTCGGCACCTACAAGCTGAAGTACGGCCACCGCGGCATCAACCAGCCCGTGCAGGACCGCACGACCGGCAAGGTCGAGGTCACCGCGCACAACCACGGCTTCGCCGTCGACGCACCGCTCGACAAGGTCAGCGACACGCCGTACGGCCGCGCCGAGGTCTCGCACGTCTGTCTGAACGACCAGGTCGTCGAGGGCCTCCAGCTCCTCGACCGGCCGGCCTTCAGCGTCCAGTACCACCCCGAGGCGGCAGCCGGCCCGCACGACGCCGCGTACCTGTTCGACCGCTTCGTTTCCCTGATGGAGGGCCAGCGTGCCTAAGCGCACCGATATCCAGTCCGTCCTGGTCATCGGCTCCGGCCCGATCGTCATCGGCCAGGCCGCCGAGTTCGACTACTCCGGCACCCAGGCGTGCCGCGTCCTCAAGGCCGAGGGCCTGCGGGTCGTCCTGGTGAACTCCAACCCCGCGACGATCATGACCGACCCGGAGATCGCCGACGCCACGTACGTCGAGCCGATCACCCCGGAGTACGTCGAGAAGATCATCGCCAAGGAGCGCCCGGACGCGCTCCTGCCCACCCTCGGCGGCCAGACGGCCCTGAACGCGGCCATCGCGCTGCACGAAGCCGGCACCCTCGAGAAGTACGGCGTCGAGCTGATCGGCGCCAACGTCGAGGCGATCAACAAGGGTGAGGACCGCGACCTCTTCAAGGAGGTCGTCGAGGCCGTCCGCCGGAAGATCGGACACGGCGAGTCCGCCCGCTCCGTCATCTGCCACAGCATGGACGACGTCATCGCGGGCGTCGACACGCTCGGCGGCTACCCGGTCGTCGTGCGCCCCTCCTTCACCATGGGCGGCGCCGGCTCCGGCTTCGCGCACGACGAGGAGGAACTGCGCCGCATCGCGGGCCAGGGCCTCACGCTCTCCCCGACCACCGAGGTGCTCCTGGAGGAGTCCATCCTCGGCTGGAAGGAGTACGAGCTGGAGCTGATGCGCGACAAGCACGACAACGTCGTGGTCGTCTGCTCCATCGAGAACTTCGACCCGATGGGCGTCCACACCGGTGACTCGATCACCGTCGCCCCGGCGATGACGCTCACCGACCGCGAGTACCAGATCCTGCGGGACATCGGCATCGCCGTCATCCGCGAGGTCGGCGTCGACACCGGCGGCTGCAACATCCAGTTCGCGGTGAACCCCGAGGACGGCCGGGTGATCGTCATCGAGATGAACCCGCGCGTGTCCCGGTCCTCGGCACTCGCCTCCAAGGCGACGGGCTTCCCCATCGCCAAGATCGCCGCGAAGCTCGCCGTCGGCTACACGCTCGACGAGATCCCGAACGACATCACCGAGCAGACCCCGGCCTCCTTCGAGCCGACGCTCGACTACGTCGTCGTCAAGGCCCCGCGCTTCGCCTTCGAGAAGTTCCCGCAGGCCGACTCCACCCTCACCACCACCATGAAGTCGGTCGGTGAGGCCATGGCGATCGGCCGCAACTTCACCGAGGCGCTCCAGAAGGCGCTGCGCTCGCTGGAGAAGAAGGGCAGCCAGTTCACCTTCGTCGGCGAGCCCGGCGACAAGGCCGCCCTGCTGGCCGAGTCCCGGCGGCCCACCGACGGGCGCATCAACCTCGTCATGCAGGCCATCCGCGCCGGGGCGAGCCCCGAGGAGGTCTTCGACGCGACGAAGATCGACCCGTGGTTCGTCGACCAGCTCTTCCTGATCAAGGAGATCGCCGACGAGCTGGCCGCCGTCGACAAGCTCGCCCCCGAGCTGCTCGCCGAGGCCAAGCGGCACGGATTCTCCGACGCCCAGATCGGCGAGATCCGCGGTGTGCGCGAGGACGTCGTCCGCGAGGTCCGGCACGCTCTCGGCATCCGCCCGGTCTACAAGACGGTCGACACCTGCGCCGCCGAGTTCGCCGCGAAGACCCCGTACTTCTACTCCTCGTACGACGAGGAGAGCGAGGTCGCGCCGCGCGAGAAGCCCGCGGTGATCATCCTCGGCTCCGGCCCGAACCGCATCGGCCAGGGCATCGAGTTCGACTACTCGTGCGTCCACGCCAGCTTCGCGCTGAGCGACGCGGGCTTCGAGACCGTGATGGTCAACTGCAACCCGGAGACCGTCTCCACCGACTACGACACCTCCGACCGCCTCTACTTCGAGCCGCTGACGCTCGAGGACGTGCTGGAGATCGTCCGCGCCGAGCAGGAGGCCGGCCCGGTCGCGGGCGTCGTCGTCCAGCTCGGCGGCCAGACCCCGCTGGGCCTGTCGCAGGCGCTGAAGGACAACGGCGTGCCGGTCGTCGGTACGTCCCCGGAGGCCATCCATGCCGCCGAGGACCGCGGCGCCTTCGGCCGCGTGCTCGCCGAGGCCGGCCTCCCCGCGCCCAAGCACGGCACCGCCACCACCTTCGCCGAGGCCAAGGCCATCGCCGACGAGATCGGCTACCCCGTCCTCGTACGCCCGTCGTACGTGCTCGGCGGCCGCGGCATGGAGATCGTGTACGACGAGACGCGCCTGGAGACGTACATCGCGGAGTCGACGGAGATCTCCCCGACCCGCCCGGTCCTCGTCGACCGCTTCCTGGACGACGCGATCGAGATCGACGTCGACGCGCTGTACGACGGCACCGAGCTCTACCTCGGCGGCGTCATGGAGCACATCGAGGAGGCCGGCATCCACTCCGGCGACTCGGCGTGCGCCCTGCCGCCGATCACGCTCGGCGGCTTCGACATCAAGCGGCTGCGGGCCTCCACCGAGGCCATCGCCAAGGGTGTCGGCGTGCGCGGACTGATCAACATCCAGTTCGCGATGGCCGGGGACATCCTGTACGTCCTCGAGGCCAACCCGCGCGCCTCGCGCACCGTCCCCTTCACCTCGAAGGCGACCGCGGTGCCGCTCGCGAAGGCCGCCGCCAGGATCTCGCTGGGCGCGACCATCGCCGAGCTGCGCGCCGAGGGCCTGCTGCCGAAGAGCGGCGACGGCGGCACCCTGCCGCTCGACGCGCCGATCTCCGTCAAGGAGGCCGTGATGCCGTGGAGCCGCTTCCGGGACACCTCGGGACGCGGCGTGGACACCGTCCTCGGCCCCGAGATGCGCTCCACCGGCGAGGTCATGGGCATCGACACGGTCTTCGGCACGGCCTACGCCAAGTCGCAGGCCGGTGCCTACGGCGCGCTGCCCACCAAGGGCCGCGCCTTCATCTCGGTCGCCAACCGCGACAAGCGCTCCATGATCTTCCCGGCGCGCGAGCTGGTCGCCCACGGCTTCGAGCTGCTGGCCACCTCGGGCACCGCGGAGGTGCTCAAGCGCAACGGCATCAACGCCACGATCGTGCGCAAGCAGTCCGAGGGCGAGGGTCCGAACGGCGAGAAGACCATCGTCCAGCTCATCCACGACGGCCAGGTCGACCTGATCGTCAACACCCCGTACGGCACCGGCGGCCGCCTCGACGGCTACGAGATCCGTACGGCGGCCGTGGCGCGCTCCGTGCCGTGCCTGACGACGGTCCAGGCGCTCGCCGCCGCCGTCCAGGGCATCGACGCGCTCAACCACGGCGACGTGGGCGTCCGTTCACTCCAGGAACACGCGCGGCATCTGACCGCGGCCCGCGACTAGCAGCCCATGAGGGGGACACCGGAAACGGTGTCCCCCTCCGTGTGAGGACCCAGGACACCCACGATGTACAAACTGTTCTTCAATCTCGTCTTCAAGCGCATGGACCCGGAGCAGGCCCACCACCTGGCCTTCCGCTGGATCCGGCTCACCGCCCGCATCCCGGTCTTCCGCACCTTCGTCGCCGCCGCGCTCGCACCCCGCCACCGCGAGCTGCGCACCGAGGCCTTCGGGCTGCGCATGCACGGCCCCTTCGGGCTCGCCGCGGGCTTCGACAAGAACGCCGTCGCGATCGACGGCATGTCGATGCTCGGTTTCGACCACATCGAGATCGGCACGGTCACCGGGGAGCCCCAGCCGGGCAACCCCAAAAAGCGCCTGTTCCGCCTCGTCGCCGACCGCGCGCTGATCAACCGCATGGGCTTCAACAACGAGGGCTCGGCGGCCGTCGCCGCGCGGCTGGCCGCCCGCAGGGCCGTTTTCAGGACGACCGTCGGCGTGAACATCGGCAAGACCAAGGTGGTCCCCGAGGAGGAGGCGGCCGGCGACTACGTGAAGTCCACCGAGCGACTCGCCCGGCACGCCGACTACCTCGTGGTCAACGTGAGCTCCCCGAACACGCCGGGGCTGCGCAACCTCCAGGCCACCGAGGCGCTGCGCCCGCTGCTGACCGCCGTCCGCGAAGCCGCCGACCGCACCGTCACCGGCCGCCGCGTCCCGCTCCTGGTGAAGATCGCGCCCGACCTGGCCGACGAGGACGTCGACGCCGTCGCCGACCTCGCCGTCGAGCTGGGCCTGGACGGCATCATCGCCACCAACACCACCATCGCGCGCGACGGCCTCGGTCTGAGGTCGGACCCGGGCCTGGTCGCGGAGGCCGGCGGACTGTCCGGCGCGCCCCTGAAGGAGCGTTCCCTGGAGGTGCTGCGCCGCCTCCACGCCCGTGTGGGCGACCGCATCACGCTCGTGGGCGTCGGCGGCATCGAGAACGCCGAGGACGCCTGGCAGCGCATCCTGGCCGGCGCGACGCTGGTCCAGGGCTACAGCGCCTTCATCTACGAGGGCCCCTTCTGGGCGCGCTCGATCCACAAGGGCCTCGCCGCCCGTCTGAACGCCTCCCCGTACGCCACGCTCGCCGACGCGGTCGGCGCCGACACAAGGACGTCCGCATGACCCTGGAACCCTTCGGCACCCGTCTGCGCCGCGCCATGGACACGCGCGGCCCGCTCTGCGTCGGCATCGACCCGCACAGCTCGCTGCTGCACGCCTGGGGCTACGGCGACGACGTCGCGGGCCTGGAGCGGTTCAGCCGCACCGTGGTCGAGGCGCTGGCCGACCGGGTGGCCGTGCTGAAGCCGCAGAGCGCGTTCTTCGAGCGGTTCGGCTCGAAGGGCGTCGCGGTCCTGGAGAAGTCCGTCGAGGAGGCGCGGGCCGCCGGCGCGCTGGTCGTCATGGACGCCAAGCGCGGCGACATCGGCTCCACCATGGCCGCGTACGCGGAGACCTTCCTCAGCAAGGACGCCCCGCTGTTCTCCGACGCCCTGACCGTCTCGCCCTACCTCGGCTACGGCTCCCTGCGGCCCGCCGTCGAGCTGGCCCGGGAGAGCGGCGCCGGGCTCTTCGTGCTCGCCCTGACCTCCAACCCGGAGGGTGCCGAGGTGCAGCACGCCCTGCGCGAGGACGGCCGGAGCGTCGGCGCCACGATGCTCGCGCACCTCGCCGACGAGAACGCCGACGCCGCCCCCCTCGGCTCCTTCGGCGCGGTCGTCGGCGCCACGCTGGGTGATCTCTCCTCGTACGACCTGGACATCAACGGGCCCCTCCTCGCCCCCGGCATCGGCGCCCAGGGGGCCACCCCCGCCGATCTCGCCGGGGTCTTCGGGCCCGCCGTGCGCAATGTCGTGCCGAACGTCAGCCGGGGTGTGCTGCGCCACGGCCCCGACCCGGCGGCGCTGCGGGAGTCGGCGGAGCGTTTCGCCGACGAGGTGCGGGCGGCCGTGTCGGCCGCCTGAGGCCCCGGGAGGGGTGCCCGATGGCCTGCCGGAAGTCGCCCGGAGGGCGCTTCGGAGGGCTCGCGGCACCCCTCGCGGATCCCGAAGTTGTGTCCGAAAGTCTCCGCACACTCTAAAATCCGCGTCGTTTTGTCTGTAATGTCTGGCTCAACAGAGGCTGACCAGGACTTTTCCGCTGTTCTCGCTGACTCCGGCGGACTTGCCCGCTAGTCTCCGTCGAGAGTCAACGGGCAAGCGTGTTGCTCGTGGCTCCCCAGGTGTGGGGCGACTAGGTTCCTCACCGGTCCGTATCCGACAGTTCGACATCCGAGGTGACGTAGGCGTGGCTCTTCCGCCCCTTACCCCTGAACAGCGCGCAGCCGCGCTCGAAAAGGCCGCCGCGGCTCGCCGGGAGCGGGCCGAGGTCAAGAATCGACTCAAGCACTCCGGCGCCTCCCTTCACGAGGTCATCAAGCAGGGCCAGGAGAACGACGTCATCGGAAAGATGAAGGTCTCCGCCCTCCTCGAGTCCCTGCCGGGCGTGGGCAAGGTCCGCGCCAAGCAGATCATGGAGCGGCTCGGCATCTCCGAGAGCCGACGTGTGCGCGGCCTCGGTTCCAACCAGATCGCTTCGCTCGAGCGTGAGTTCGGGAGCACCGGAGCCTGAGTCCCGGGCGATTCCGGCCGGCTGCCCCGGGGTGATCCGGGGCAGCTGGTCCGGGCACTCCGGGACACCTGGAATAATCGCCCCATGGCTGCAACATCCCGGGGGACGACCCCCGAGCCCCCGGACGTACGTCCGCGGCTGACCGTGCTCTCCGGCCCCTCGGGGGTCGGCAAGAGCACGGTCGTCGCCCATATGCGCAAGGAACACCCCGAGGTCTGGCTCTCGGTCTCGGCCACCACCCGCAAGCCGCGCCCCGGTGAGCGGGACGGCGTCCACTACTTCTTCGTCACCGACGAGGAGTTCGACAAGCTGATCGCCAACGGCGAGCTGCTGGAGTGGGCCGAGTTCGCGGGCAATCGCTACGGGACGCCGCGCACCGCCGTCGTGGAGCGGCTGGAGCGGGGCGAGCCGGTGCTGCTGGAGATCGACCTCCAGGGCGCGCGGCTGGTCCGCGAGTCCATGCCGGAGGCCCAGCTCGTCTTCCTCGCTCCGCCCTCCTGGGAGGAGCTGGTGCGCAGGCTCACCGGTCGTGGGACGGAGCCGCCGGAGGTGATCGAGCGGCGCCTGGAGGCAGCCAAGGTCGAGCTCGCGGCCGAATCCGAGTTCGACGTCACCCTGGTCAACACCTCCGTCGAGGACGTGGCCCGTGAGCTGCTAGCCTTGATGGACGTAGTTTGATCCATGTGTGATCTTTCTAGTTCTTTCCCATCTTTCGGAAGGTAGAGCGTGTCCTCTTCCATCACCGCGCCCGAGGGCATCATCAACCCGCCGATCGACGAGCTCCTCGAGGCCACCGACTCGAAGTACAGCCTCGTGATCTACGCGGCCAAGCGTGCTCGCCAGATCAACGCGTACTACTCGCAGCTCGGTGAGGGCCTCCTCGAGTACGTCGGTCCGCTCGTGGACACCCACGTCCACGAGAAGCCGCTCTCGATCTCCCTCCGTGAGATCAACGCGGGTCTGCTGACCGCCGAGGCCATCGAGGGTCCGGCGCAGTAAGTCACAGCCTTTGTCACCACGGGCCCGGCGGAGCGACCGCCGGGCCCGTGGTGTGTCATGAGTACGTGCACACTGCACGGCACTGCGATACCTCATGGGGAGTGACGGTGGAGAAGCCGAAGGTCGTTCTGGGTGTCAGCGGCGGCATCGCCGCCTACAAGGCCTGCGAGCTGCTGCGCCGGCTGACCGAGTCGGGCCACGACGTACGGGTCGTGCCCACGGCGTCCGCGCTCCACTTCGTCGGCGAGGCGACCTGGTCCGCGCTCTCCGGCCACCCCGCGGCGACGGAGGTCTGGTCCGACGTCCACGAGGTCCCGCACGTCCGGATCGGCCAGAGCGCCGACCTGGTGATCGTCGCCCCCGCGACCGCCGACGTTCTCGCGAAGGCCGCCCACGGCCTGGCCGACGACCTCCTCACGAACACACTGCTCACCGCCCGCTGTCCGGTGGTCTTCGCCCCCGCGATGCACACCGAGATGTGGGAGCACCCCGCCACGCAGGAGAACGTCGCGACCCTGCGGCGGCGCGGTGCCGTCGTCATCGAGCCCGCCGTCGGCCGGCTGACCGGCGTCGACACCGGCAAGGGACGCTTCCCGGACCCGGCCGCCCTCTTCGAGGCCTGCCGCCGCGTCCTGGCCCGCGGGACGCGGGAGCCCGATCTCGCGGGCCGCCATGTGGTCATCAGCGCCGGCGGCACCCGGGAACCCCTCGACCCGGTCCGCTTCATCGGCAACCGTTCCTCCGGCAAGCAGGGCTACGCCCTCGCCCGCACGGCGGCGGCGCGCGGCGCCCGGGTCACCCTCGTCGCCGCCAACACCGGGCTGCCGGATCCCGCCGGGGTCGACGTGATCCCGGTCGGCACTGCCGTCCAGCTCCGCGAGGCGGTGCTCAAGGCCGCCGCGGACGCGGACGCGGTGGTCATGGCCGCCGCAGTGGCCGACTTCCGCCCGGCGACGTACGCCACCGGCAAGATCAAGAAGCAGGAGGGCCGCGAGCCCGAGCCGATCACGCTGGTCCGCAACCCGGACGTCCTCGCCGAGATCTCCGCCGAGCGCGCGCTGCCCGGCCAGGTCGTCGTCGGCTTCGCCGCCGAGACGGACGACGTCCTCGCGAACGGCCGCGCGAAGCTCGCCCGCAAGCGCTGCGACCTGCTCGTGGTCAACGAGGTGGGGGAGCGCAAGACCTTCGGCTCGGAGGAGAACGAGGCCGTGGTGCTCGGCGCCGACGGCAGCGAGACGCCCGTGCCGCACGGCCCCAAGGAGGTCCTCGCGGACACCGTCTGGGACCTGGTCGCCGAACGCCTGCACGGCGAGTCCCGCGGCACAACCGAAGGGAATAAGTAAGAATCACACTTGCCCCGCCAAAACCGTCCGGGGCCCGGGAAACCGGGCCACGGGCCCCTGGTGGGCGCGTCCGCCGTACCGCAGAATGCCAGTGCCGCAGGTCACACGGCTCCCACAAGTCGAGACAGCTGGCCTGCCGGTGGACGAAGACCGATAAACTGTTCACGGACGACGCCGGGCGCAGCCTCCGGCCGGTCCACAAATGATCAGCCAGCAGCCGCTGCAACCACAGGGAGCGATGTGTCCCGCCGTCTCTTCACTTCGGAGTCCGTGACCGAAGGTCACCCCGACAAGATCGCCGACCAGATCAGCGACACCATTCTCGACGCGCTTCTGCGGGAGGACCCGACGTCCCGGGTCGCCGTGGAGACGCTGATCACCACCGGTCTGGTGCACGTGGCCGGTGAGGTCACCACGAAGGCGTACGCGCCGATCGCACAGCTGGTGCGCGACAAGATCCTCGAGATCGGCTACGACTCCTCGAAGAAGGGCTTCGACGGCGCCTCCTGCGGCGTGTCCGTGTCCATCGGCTCGCAGTCCCCGGACATCGCGCAGGGCGTCGACACGGCCTACGAGCACCGCGTCGACGGCGACGACGACGAGCTGGACCGGCAGGGCGCCGGCGACCAGGGCCTGATGTTCGGCTACGCGTGCGACGAGACGCCGAACCTGATGCCGCTGCCGATCGAGCTGGCCCACCGGCTGTCGCGCCGCCTGTCCGAGGTCCGCAAGAACGGGACCATCCCGTACCTGCGACCCGACGGCAAGACCCAGGTCACCATCGAGTACGACGGCGACAAGGCGGTCCGCCTGGACACGGTCGTGGTGTCCTCGCAGCACGCGTCCGACATCGACCTGGAGTCGCTGCTCGCCCCCGACATCCGCGAGTTCGTCGTCGAGCACGTGATCAAGCAGCTCGTCGACGACGGCATCAAGATCGACACCGACGGCTACCGCCTGCTGGTGAACCCGACCGGGCGTTTCGAGATCGGCGGCCCCATGGGCGACGCCGGCCTCACCGGCCGCAAGATCATCATCGACACCTACGGCGGCATGGCCCGGCACGGCGGCGGCGCCTTCTCGGGCAAGGACCCGTCCAAGGTGGACCGCTCCGCCGCGTACGCGATGCGCTGGGTGGCCAAGAACGTCGTGGCGGCCGGCCTCGCGGCCCGCTGCGAGGTGCAGGTCGCGTACGCGATCGGCAAGGCCGAGCCGGTCGGTCTCTTCGTGGAGACCTTCGGCACCCACACGGTCGACACCGACAAGATCGAGGCCGCCATCGCCGAGGTCTTCGACCTCCGCCCGGCCGCGATCATCCGCGACCTGGACCTGCTCCGCCCGATCTACGCCCGGACCGCGGCCTACGGCCACTTCGGCCGTGAGCTCCCCGACTTCACCTGGGAGCGCACCGACCGCGTCGACGCCCTCCGCAAGGCGGCGGGTCTGTAACCCGCACCCGGCGACACAAGAACAAGGACGGTGTCACCGGCACCCCGTCCTTCGTCATGAACGGCAAGAAGCTGACCGGCCCCGACGGCAAGAACGCGC